>CAZIJS010000272.1:0-5672 GCA_964539505.1 uncultured Myxococcales bacterium | reverse complement strand
CAGTCCGAGCTGCAGCCGTCCCCATCGGCCTGGTTTCCGTCGTCGCATTCCTCGCCCGCGGCCTGGTTGACGTGACCGTCTCCGCATTCTACTGCTGAACAGTCCGCGTCGCAGTCGGCACTGTCTTGTCCCCCCGAGTCACAGTCTTCCCCGATCTCGGGCACGAAGTTTCCGCATTCTTTCCGCCCCTCGATGCGGCAGTCCGAGCTGCAGCCGTCCCCATCGGCCTGGTTTCCGTCGTCGCATTCCTCGCTGTCGGCCCGCACGCCGTCGCCACAGACAGCCTCGTCATGCTTCGAGGAAGCCCCCCCACAACCAAAGGTCGCCAGGGTCCCTCCAGCCACGAGCACGAAACCCATGATCCATCGCATGTCCCAACCTCGAGTCCCATCGTTCATCATGTGCATCATTCGCCCCGGTGTCCCTCCAAGCAATAATGCAAGGAAACGTCCCCAGGACCACCACGAAACCTGGAGATACCACGAAACCTCTCCCCGACGAACAGCAATCAGATCGTCACGGGTCAGAAATCCCCGTCGGCATCCTCTCCCTTCACCTAGCTCTTCGCCTGTCTTTCCCTTCGAATCCGTGGAATTCGCGTCACTGTCGTGATACTCTGCGTTCATTGTCTGTGGTTTCATCGTAGGACTCAGGGGGTGGCAGGAAACGACTCAATTTTTTCGAAACGGCCAGGTCTACGCCATGTGCGGACTCTGCCATGTGCAAACTCCGCCATGTCATCGAACCAGGAGATTCCCATGACACCGGACATCCATATCGACTCGGACCGCTGCAAGAAAGATGGGCTCTGTGCCGCCGTCTGTCCCGGCCGGGTTTTCGCCTGGTCTCAGGGCCAAAAGGCCCAAGTGGTCCACCCCGAACGATGCACTTTCTGTGGACAATGCATCGCGGTCTGTCCCGGTGCAGCCATCGAACATTCAGCATTGAATGCCGAAGCCTTCGAACGCATCGATCACGGAACCTGGCCCGAAGAGCGCATCTTGTCCCAGTTCGTGGCCTCCCGGAGATCCATCCGTGCCTACAAGAAAAAGCCGGTTCCCAGGCCGCTTCTGGAACGAGTCGCCGGGTCCACGGGACTGGCACCCACCGGGGCTTTCGGAACGGACGCCAGGATCCGTGACGTGATCCTGGTTTCCGGTGAAGAGTCCATGCATCGAGTCGCCGAGTTGACCGCCTCGTACATGCGCAAACTGCTCGCCATCCTCGACGGATTCATGGTCCGCCAGATCGCCCGGTTTTCTCGAAGTGCTGCGACTGGACGCATCACGGTGCCGGACATCCGCATGCGCCTGGAACGATGGGAGACCGGTGAGAACGTGATCACCTACGATGCACCGGCCGCCATCTTCGTTGTCACGGACAGGGCTTCGCCCACGCCGCACGAAGACTGCGACGCAGCCCTGATGAACGTTCTTTTCACCTGCCACGCCCTGGGGCTCGGAGCCTGCTGGAACGGCTGGATCGCCCATGCAGCCACCGGCGAGCATGTCCGGGAGTCCGGAGAACTTCGGGCATTCCTCGGGCTGCCTTCTGGAAGCCTGGTCCTGCAAGCCGCGACCATTGGCTGGCCGAGGGTCCGGCATCACAGCATCCCCCCCAGGGAAACCAGGATTCGCTGGGTCTGACAGGTTCAAAGGGACATGAAGGTTTCAGGGGGTAAAATTCAGGATGTACGTCCGGCCCTGGTACCGGGGGCCCAGGTCGATTTGTCGAAACCCCCTGCTGGTCTGTCCTTCAGGGCAGGTTTCATGAGGTCCCCGGATGAGAAAGCGCTTCTGCAGAGTGCAAAACCTGTATTTGCCCCCCCATTGCCCGCTGTCTGAGTCCGCAAAATAGTAGAGATACCGCCTTTGGTCCAGACGCCCAATGTAGGGATTTTTACAATGGCCCGGTTCGATGACCCACCAGCCCTGGGCGACCCAAGTTCTTCGGGCGTCGTCGTGATATCCGATCGCGGTCGATATGGTCTTTCTCGTACGGTTACAGAAAACCAGTCCCTGCCGGTACGCTTGGGACGGATCCCGAATGTCGATGGTGACCTTGCGCTTCAATCCCCGGCCTGGCAGATTGACCCGACGAAATCGATGAAGGGTTTCGTCGTTACGGCACTGGACATTGGGGCCCACGGTCACATTGAACGCCTTCCCGGGGACACAGAACGCCAACCGCCCATCCAGGATCGCGAATGTCCTGGGAATGGCCTGGGCGTAATAGGCAATCTCACGCCGACCCCACATGCTCTTGTCCAGGACCCGGCCACATTCACCGGGATTGAACGGAAACCACCCCGTCAGGCGCCATGTTTCACTGCCGGGCTTGACAGGATAGGCAAAGGTCAACTCCACCTTCTTCTTCATCTTGTTGCAAAAATAGAGTCCCACCGAATCGTCCACCCCTTCTGCGACAATCCGTCCGGAGGGTGAAAACCTGCGGGGATCCACGATGGCCCGATGGCGATGACCGCGGTCAACCAGGACGATACGCCCGGATATCGAGGCATGCAGCACTGGATGCTGTGACTTTCCAATGCCTTGCGCCAACTTGGGCACCGCGAACCGAATGTGGTTCCACAGTTCCATCAGGGTTATCTTTCCATCGCCATTCCAATCAGCCATGCCCCCCAGAGCAGTGGTCAAGGCGGCCGGAAAGAAACCAACGTAACTCAACTCGTCCTGTCTGGCATCCGCGATCACCACCCTGCCTTCCCCCGTGCCATAGATCCGACTGGGACGAAAGGGTCCCAAACGCCTGCTCGGGCTGTTTCGGATTCCGAAACCACTGTGGCATGCACTCAGGAAAACGATACTCCAGCGACATCTCAGTGTGCTCAGCAACTGATTCAACTCGTCGTGACGAATTGCTGTCCGGTCGATTCGGCGGGGATCGAAATCCATGGGCAACAGATAGGAGTATCCGGCGATACTCGTTCCGTGTCCGGAAAAATAGAGCAACAAGATGTCGTTTTTCGTCATGCGGCGCCGCAGATCCGCCAACACCGTCAAGATCCCCAACCTGGTGGCCCAACCGTTTGTACTGGTCAACAAGAACAAATTGTCCGGAGACACGCCAACGTCCCGGGTCAAGGCTCGGAGAAGCAGGCGGATCAAAGTCGCGCTCACGGGCAGGTCCCGGACGCTCGGATTCTGGTAATCAGACACGAGCACCACCACCGCATATACGTTTCCCGTCCTGCTGCCCGCTGTCCCAGCCCCTGCGCGAGCCGATGACAGAAACACCACAAAAACAGCCAGCAGTCCCAAGGATTGCTTCATGGAATGTATGGTCCGCTGATTCATGGTCCGCTGATTCATGGTCCGCTCGCTTCCCGTACCAAACACCATGGTGGTGTCGTTCCTGTCTTTAACCAGTTCACCATGATCGTACCTTCTGTTGTACGCAACAACCGGTTTCGATCTTCATCGACGGGGCATCGAGGCGCCAAATGGAAAGACCAACCTCGGCAAAGCGACACGGTTAAACTCGGATCACGACTCAATTTAGATAAAATCACTCTTGACCGTAGTGTTTATGTTCATTATAAAAAGCCCGGCTGAGACGAAAACACCCTCACCGCGGAGGAAACCATGACTGACTCGGTGGATGTGCTCAACGCGATGTTTGCGGCATATACGGCCTATGCTCTGGCCATCATGTCGCTGTTCGCCTGGTTCGGCTACAAGCTGACCCACGGCGAGACGAAACGGTCCATGAAAAACGCCATTTTCTACAGTTATATCGGCCTGTTGGTGATCATCGGCGTCTCGCTCCATATCCTGACCTACCACAAAATACCCTGGGTGGCCTTGGACCTGAAACGCGATCACGTCAAACCCGACAGGACCTTCAAAATCACAATGAAGGACCACAAGTTCATCCTCCCGGCGGACAAGCTGGTGATCCACTGCGACGAAGTGGTCAAGTTCGATGTGGACAGCAAGGATCAGACCTACGGTTTCGGCCTGTTCCGGGCGGATCACTCCATGGTGTTCCAGATGCAGGTGGTCCCTGCGAGCGAAAATGTGCTCCTGTGGCGCTTCCACAAAAACGGGGTCTACAGCATCCGGTCCACTGAATACTCCGGTCCCAAGGGAGCGCACATGGTCGTCAAGAACGCGGTGGAAGTGGTGGGCTGCAAAACAGACGATCCCCACGCCAAGGCTCAGTGAGGTGCATCATGAATCTCGTCAAGACTTTGATCGAAGGACACGAGGGCGGACTGGATCACAAGGGGTTGACTCCCGTCCAGAAAGTCACCCTGCGCACCGTGGTCCTTGGAGTGCTCTTCTACGGACTGGCGGCCATCGAAGGCATGATGATGCGCACCCAGGAAATCAAGCCGTTTCTGAGCGAATCGCATTTCTTTTCCGTGATGACGGTCCACCCGATCATCGGCATCTTCGGTTCCACCTACCTGATGGTCTTTGGCGCCTTCGTGTTCCTGGTCCCATTCTTGATGAAGAAGCCGCTCTACAGCGTCAAGCTGGCCAATGTCACCTGGATTCTCATCGCCGGTGGCACCCTGCTCTCCTGGTTGGCCGGGTTCCTGTTCAGCTATGCGCCCCTCTACACCCTCTACTGGCCCCTGCCCGTGGACTTCGCCCAGTTTGCGCCCATTGGAGGCATCTTCTTCATCGTGGGAATCGCCTCCATCATGATCGGCACGATCATCTTCATCTTCAACATCTTCGCCACGGTCTTCTACACCGAGGAAGGCCACGAAAAACGCCCGGTCAAACCGCTGATCCTATCCGCCTTCGGCATTGACGGCATGCTCAACCTCATCCGGAAGGCCCGAGGCAAAGAACCCTATTCGAAAAACCCCGCGGTTTCCCTGCCCATCGCCGCCATCTTCCGGGGCTCCATCGATACCCTGGTCGATGCCCTGGTCATCACCTCGGTGGGCGTGCTCATCCTCGTCTACATCTTCCGCCACATGTCCGGCGCTCCCCTCCATGCCGGGAGCGTCAACGCCCTGATCTACAAAAACTGGTTCTGGTGGGGACTGGACCTGATTGCAGACGGCCTGGTCCTCATCTATGTGGCTGGAACCTGGTACCTGCTGGCCACCATGATCACCGGCAAGAAGCTCTACATGGAAAACGTGGCCAGGGCCGCCCTGATCATCGAACTCATCGTCTCCTGGGCCGTCTGGTCCCATCACCTCCTCTCGGACCAGGGCCAGCCCAACATGATGAAACTGGCCTCGGGCGAAATGATCACGGCCTTCGAACTCATCACCCAGGGCATCGCGCTCTTCATCACCATCGTGACCCTCTGGAAGGCCCGCCCCCTCAAGTGGTCCAATGAACTCAAATTCCTGCTGGCCGGCATGCTGGGCTTCGCCCTGGCAGTCCCAGCCGGCATCATCCAGGCCGATTTGGGCATGAACCGCATCTTGCACAACACCCAATGGATCATCGGTCCCCACGTCCACGTGGCCATCCTCGTGGGCCTGACCATGACCCTCTATGCAGCGGTCTACCTCCTTTTGCCCATCCTGACCAATGGTGCAAAACTCTGGAGTCAGAAACTGGCCAGCCTCCATTTCTGGGGTCAGCTCGTCGGAGGCATCGGCATGGGCGCCTTCGTGGGCATGGCCGGACTGCATGGCATGCTCAGGCGCTCCTGGTACGTCAACGGCGAATTTAACA
>CAZIJS010000271.1:0-5702 GCA_964539505.1 uncultured Myxococcales bacterium | reverse complement strand
CCTTTTCAGGGAAACTGAATCCAGGTCGCAGCGTTGTGGCCGGAGACTTCCGGCGCATACATTTCTTCGGCCCTGGCCGGGGGCCAGACGAACCGGCCCGGCGTGGTCACCCTGGCCAGGTATCGATAGGTGGCCTTGCCCGCCGGCAGGTCGTCTACGAAGAAGAGCACGCGGTCGTCTCGCAGTTCGCGGTGATCGAACCGTGACATGCCCGACAGGTGCTTGAGCAGGCCCCAGTTCCTCGTGGCGGTGCGAAGCTGCAGGTCCACAGGTTCCAACCCGCCTGGCAGGGGATCTTCGATGGCCACGAACCGATGGGCCTCGCGGCTGGTGACCTCCAGGGTCACGAGCACCTGGTCGCCGAAACGCGGCGTTCCTGAGACTATCCGACCGCTGCGGTCGAGGCGCTGCAGGGTACGACGAACCGCAAAGCCCCTGTCTTCGGACGTGAGCGGCAGCTTCTTGTCGAAGGCCCGCAGGCGCAAGGTGTAGTAGACCCGCCCCTTGCCCTGGCTGCCCACCACGATGCGGCCTGAGCCCGAGGCCAGCAAGTGGCGCAGGCGCCGCATGGGAACATGGGCGCTGCGCTGGGCTGTCTGGCCGTTGGCAGCCTGCAAGGCGATCAAGAGCTTTTGTCCCAGCCAGAGCCCAGCCGACAGTCTCGTTCCCACCGCCTTTTGTGCCTGGGCCTGGGCCCAGAGCGCCATGAGGCTCCAGGCCGCGTCCTGGGTGGTGCGAAATTCGGCGGTCTTTCGATCCAGGACCAGCCACCGGGCCATCCGCTGGGCCATGGGATGGTTCGGATCCAGGGCCAGGAGCGCAAGGAGCGTCAGGGCTGTGTCGCGCACCATGGAGTCGAACGGCCACCAGGACCTGGTGGTCACGTCTTCCGCGTGGGCCGAGGGCCCCTGGGCCCGTATCCGGGATTGTACCTTGCGCCGGTACCAGGCCAAGAGCTTTCGATCCGCTGTGCTCTTGGCCCAGGGGGCCAAGGCAGCCAGGAGCATGGCCCGCTGGGCCAGGGATCCATCTTGGTGTCTGCGATGAAGCGCCGCCACCAGGCTGCGTGCCACGGCCCCCTCTCCCAGACGCGACAGGGCCAGTGCGGCCAGTCCGGCTTGCCTGGGTCCATAGTCTGGGCCAGGCTCCCTAGGCCGATACTCCACACCGCGCCCCGAACCCATCAGTCGATGGGCTCTCCTGGCCTTTCCAGAAGGCAGCAAAGACTTCAGCCTGCGCTTGAGGAACTTCGATGCCCTCTCGAAAAGGGACCTGGGCACCCTGACTGCGCCCTGGCGCCGGGCAAGGTCCAGGACCAAGACTGCGTAGGCCGTGGCCCAAACAGACGAGGCACCTGCCGGCCACATGGGCAGGCCGCCGTCTTGGTTCCAGCGCGCAGACAGGGCCTCGATGCGCTTCGAGATGAGCGACCGCAGGGGCTTGCCCTGGGCAAGGCCCTGGATCCTCGTGTCGTGGGGGAGCAACTTGGCCGCGGCCATGAGCCCCACCAGTTTCGACAGGGACTGTTCACTGCAGTCGAAGGGATAGGTGACCAGCTTCGACAGTCCCGGTTCCAGCCCAACCAACAGGCTCGATGAAAGCCGGACATCCAACCCGCCTCGATCCGGGAGCACCGAGGCCAGGGAGGCGATGCGGTGGACCAGGGATCGATTCGTGCTGCCGGCCAGTGACCGGGCCCGCATCATGGTGGGCAAGGACACGGGAAGCGACCGTTCGAGTCGATCACAACGCCCGCCACCGCAGACGTCGAAACGAAACCACGCCTTGCCCGCCCTTCGGGCCGCAGCGGCAAAACGCAGCGATGCGGATCGGCCCGCTGGGACCAGGACCTTGTCGGGCCTCTTGCCACCCTCCGGTTCCACTGCCCCGGACATGGAAGCCGACACATGGACCGTCATGGCCCGCTTGGTCCGGTTGTAGACCGTCACGCCTGCAAGGAACCGATCGCCCAGGCGCACCTGCCTGGGAAGGTTCGCCAAGGCGAACAGGGACTGGGTGACCACGACCTTGCCATGGCCCATGCCGGACCGCCGGCCCTTGTCGAAGGCCACGGCCAGAATCCTGAACGTGGTCAGGTTGTCGGGCAGAACGAAAGATGCATGCGCCCTGCCCTGGACATTGGTCACCAGGAGCTTTTGCCAGGGCGTGGTGACGAACCTGCGCCGCACCGCCGAGCCAGGGGCCATGCTGCGCGACTTTCGCAGTCCAAGCCCACCATAGCCATAGCCCGCCCCACTTCCTTTCCCTACGAGTCCCAAACCGAGATCTGGAGGAATCTCCAGGATCCGGATCCTCGAATCAAACGGAGACAGCCGGAGATCATAGGCTTGAACCTGGACCGGCGGGACGTTGAACAGAGAACGCAGGGGATCGGTCTGGCCCGAACCGGCAAGAGCCAACACCGCCTGGTCCACCGCGGTGAGGATCACTGCGGCCTGGACGGGACGTCCCGAGTCGTCGGTGACCTGCACCGAGACGCCCACGCGATCGCCTGGCCCATGGACCGCCTCGTCCGGGTCCACCTGGATCCTCAGGGCGTAATGTCGTGCACGCAGGTTCAAAACGCCCTGGGCCGCCAGCAGGCTCTTCCTCCCAGGCCGGTAGGCTGCCTTGGGTACCGTGGCCAGGGCGGTCACGTTGACGGAAAAGGCATGGGCGTCTTCCACGCGGATGGGGATGGTGACCGATGTTTTCCTGCCGAAATGAATGGGCAGGACCCGAAAGATACGCTCGCGCTCCAGGATCAACAGGGCCTCGGCCACCTTGCCCCGGCGCGTCACGGTGACCGCAACGGTCTGTCCCGGTCGGTACTTCTTCGTCGGAACCGAAACCGAGAGGCTCTCGGTCGCCTTGTGCGGGCTCGTCCTGGACAAAGGTTTGGGGGAAAGACGGGGCGGGATCGCCTCTCGCATGTCCGTGGTCCAGGATTGGCGCCCCTTGGCGTCGGTCACAGAGAAGACCACGAAAACCCAACTGCCGGGAAACCTGCGCCCCGGAATGGTGATCCGGGCCCCGGATGGACCCACGCGGACGGTCTTGGACCAGAGTGTCGAAGACCAGTCCACTTTCTGATCTCGAAACCGCCCCACCACGGGAAGTACGCGCAGGCGGACCGTCGCGGCCCGCCTCTTGCCGTCCCGGCCAAACACCGCCAACTCGTAACTCCTGGGATGATCCATGCCCCCGGAACGAATTCCAACGGCAAGGTCAGAGGGCCACGATGTGAGGCTGGATCGTGACGACTGGGTCCTGCCCCCCTGGGACATCACCTGCACCGAGACATGTTGCAGCGTGAAAAAATGCCGGCTTTCCCGTTTGCCCCTTGGCCGGGGAATGGTCAGCGAAAGCCGTCCCGACCCGTCCAGGTACTCGTCGCGTCGGTACCAGGTCGAGGGCCTGCGAGACACCAACCAATCCCGCCTCCCGGCGAAAAACGCGCCTGATTCGAACCCCTTGGACATGAATTCAGACGCTGCTTCGATGTGGACCGGTGCACGGTCCATGGCTGCCCCGGCATAGGTCCGGGCCTCCACATGGATGGGGATGTCACCTCCAGGACCCAGGCTGGCCGGCACTCTGGCCCGCACCCAGAACGTGGGGGGCATGAAGTTGGCCAGGCGGAACGACGCCACGGCCAGGCGCTCGTCCGATCGCTTCAGTTCGATCCGGTAGTATCCCAGCCGGGAGGAAGCAGGAACACGAATCTTCGTCTCGAAGGCGCCCATGGGCCCCAGGCGCACCGGGCTTCGAGCCACCACATCGCCGAATGGTCCCACGAGCACCAGTGAGGCGGTCTGGAATCCAGGCGAGACGGGATGCCAGGTGCGAAAGCCCCGGACCGCCCCCTGAACGAAGACTTCCTCGCCGGGGCGATAGATCCTGCGCTCGGTGCCCAGCCATCCACGATGCACCAGCCTGTCCCCGATCCAGCCCCTGACCCAGTCCATGGCGGTCCCCTGTTCACGATCCATTGCAGGATATGACATGCCCACTCGACTGAGCGGGTCGGCCATCCAAGAAAAGGGAACATTCTGCCAGGCGGTATTCCAGGCCCCCAGCGGCACCAAGGCTTTTCGCGAGCCCAGGTCTGCAGTGACCACGAAGCCTCGCTTGTCCAACTCCTGCCAGCCACCCTGCCCCAACTTCATGGCAAACCGGACCAAGCCGTCGGGGCCGCTTCGTCCCTGGACCAACATCCGGCCCTTGTCGTTCCAGAGGCGGACCGAGACGCCCGACAGGGCCTTGCCCGTGTTCATGTCCGTCACCCAGGCAAGCAGGTCGAACGGCGTGGCCCGGACATGCACCGCCATGTCGGTTGCCTGCACGACCCGCCAGCCGGCCAGCCAGCCTCCTTCGTCCCATGCATTGGTGTCCTTGTATAACGGAACGAAGAAGCGATCCGGCCTGAGGCGCAGGCGCCAGAGAGACAGGCCCCTGGGCAGAGGTATTTTCCGGGTCAGCTTGCGCGCCTTACTTCCTGGAAAATTCTTCTTTTTGGAGGGCAACCGTCTGAGACATGCCAGGACCTTGGCCTCCTTCTTGGCAGCCAGGCAAGACAGCAAGGCCGCTGCGGAAGGGCCGTCTGCTGCCTGCCATGTCCGGACGGACAGATCACCGCCTCGCCACGAAACGGGCAGAGACGATCCCGGCGCGACATATCCCCTCGCGGACCGGGACAAAAAGAGCCCAGGAGGACGCGGCATGGTCTCGATGCTTCTGTCCACCGGCCGAGACAGGCGCTCTTTGTAGATGTCGCGCAGGCGGGATGCCACTTGGATACGATAGCGCGTCTCTGGTTTCAAGGCCGCCTTGACCTGCCAGAACCTGGCGCAGACCCTGCCCTTGTCGCAAACATTTCCCATGGGCACCAAGACCTTCGACAGGTTTCCCACCCGCGGGGTGATCCGCAAAGCAGCCAGGAGCGCCGCGCGCTCCACCGGTGTGCTGGTCACCAGCCCGAGCCCAGGCACAGCCTCGTTGGCCAGGGGCCAGCAGCGCTCGTCCTTGTCGATGCTCGATCCGTGGCAAGTCAACGTGACGCGCAAGGGCCCCACGGTGCGCAGGGCCGCCTCCTGGACCTTTTTCGTGCCCAACGGTCCCTGGACTCCCACGAACCCCTTGGGGACACGAATCAAGACCTTGTGTCCCCCGGCAGGCCAGGGCCTGGCAGGGACCAGGACCGCATGGGTCTGGTCGAGCCTTTTTGTCCTGCGCCAGGCCACGGGCCAGGGGCGGCCGTCCAGGGTCACGGCAACCTTGGCCCGCAACTCACCGAGGCTCACCGGCTGGTTGAAGGACACGAGCACCGGCTTCTTGCCCACCAGAGCGCCTCGGTTCCTCGCAGATTGGAGTTGGACCCTGGGTGTCTCGAAGGACCAGGTGACCGGCGCAGCCAGCCTGTTTCCCAGCAGGCTCTCGATGTCGGAACGCACCGTGACCGTGAAACGAGTGGCAAAGGGCAGGGCCTTTTTGAAAGCCAGCTTGGCCGTGTCCCCGGAGATCCAGCGCTGCTCGGCCGGCTGGACCGGACGCACCTCCACGGGGAACCGGCCCGCCCCACCCAATCCAAGGGCTGTCATGGGCTGGGAAAAAGTGACCAGGACCGCAGTGGCGCCCTGCACGAGACCCTGGGGACTAAAATAGGTCACCGTGAGGGGCCGTCTCGGCCCGGCGTGACCAGG
>CAZIJS010000270.1:0-5780 GCA_964539505.1 uncultured Myxococcales bacterium | reverse complement strand
TTCGCAGCCACCCGCTGGGCTTCGACTCTCGGAGCTGCCGGGATGCCTGGTGGTCGGGGCAGGCTGTGGGAGTCGAGTTGGCGGGTTGAGCCCTCGCGGACTCGGGCAGCGCGGTTCAGACGCGCCCTTCGCAGCCACCCGCTGGGCTTCGACTCTCGGAGCTGCCGGGATGCCTGGTGGTCAGGCGAGGCTGTGGGAGTCGAGTCGGTGCGGCTCGATCGGCGGAGCTGCCGGGATGCGACCTGTCGGGCGGGCTGTCGGGGATGAGTCGGTGGAAAACTGCTGTCTTCTGGGATTTGGTGGCAGTTGGGGGATGTGTTCAGGCTATCGACATGTCGCAATGGTTGGGTTACCATGTAATGGACAGTGAGGCCGGTTGTGTAGGTTGATTCCATGTGGCGGAGTGACTCGGTACTGGTTCGCCTGGATTGGGGAGATGTCTTGCCGCAGGGAGGCGGCCTTGTCGAAACTGGGAGAGTCGGCCATGAGCGATGACAAGAATCAATCGAAGAGAGGGACGGCTGGCAAGACACTCCACGGGACTGCAGGGGCTCATTGGGCGGCGTCTCGGCTTATTGATTTATTGAGCAAGGCTTGGGCAGAGTACGCAGCGCAGCACGCAGAGGAACTGGCTGGTGGCGTCGGGGACACCCGCACTGCTGCTTCTCTTCTCTTGGCGTTGTTCAAAGGGTTCGAGGGGAGAGTGAGCGGGTCTTTGTCCGAGGGGGACGGGGCCCTGCTTTCCGCGGTGTCTGCATTGCTCAGGACGGTGGTGCAGCTCATTGGTGAGCCACGGGTGCTGGTGCGCGAGGAGTCGGCGGTGGGTCGTCAGGGCCGGACGAGTGACCGTTGGCCGGCCCTGTCAGATGGCCGATTCCAGGCGAAATTGACCAGGGCTGCCAGGGTCAAGGCGACGAAGATCGTGGCCAGTATCCCCGATGAGCCGATTCAGTTGGGACGGGATGCTCTCTATGAACAGTTGCTGCTCTATGCCGCGGACCTGGCCTCCATGTACCAGACTCAGCGAAGGCTCCATGCACGGATCCAGTCCATGGAAGAGATGGCCAAGTTGACTGAAAAGGCGGCTGCGGCGGGGCTCATGTCTGGGGGGATCCTGCACGACGTGAACCACTATCTTACGGTGATCCAGTCTGCCGCGGAGATGTTGCCCATCGAGTTGGGCAATGTCTCCGACGAGGTGCGAGGGGACATGGACGCCATTGCAGAGAGTGCCGCCAGGGCAGGCGCCCTGGTCCATCGTTTCCAGTATCTGTCCAAGCCGGGCGCCGAGCAGGACGTGCCTTTCAGTTTGGGCGACGTTGTTTTGAATGCCAGGGCCCTGCTCCGCAGGCAACTCGACAAGCGTGGAATCAAGCTCGTGGTGGAATTGGGCAGGGATCTGCCTGCCGTGGTGGGGGATCCAGCCGCCATGGAAGAGGTGGTGATCAACCTGCTCAGCAATGCCATCGAGGTACTCAAGAGTGGGGGAATGATCCGCGTGGCCGTGGATGCCGTGGCAGGAGAAGCGGGTGGGAGGGATGTGGCGTTGCTCGTTCAGGACAACGGGCCGGGCGTGCCTCCAGAGCTCCAGGGCAAGATATTCGAGCCCTTTGTTACAGGTCGTGAAGGCGGGACAGGGCTTGGACTGTATCTGGTGCGTCAGATAGTGGAGCGGCATTCGGGGAGCGTGCGGCTGTTTTCCACTCCAGGAAAGGGTGCCAGGTTTCTCATTCGTATTCCTGCTGCCAAGACCGGGGCTGGTGAGGCTGAGTAGCATTGACCGGCTTTGTGGTGTTTTTCGTAGTTTTTCTTTTTCGGTGACTCCACGAGATTTCACGTTGGCGGATCGGCTGGACAGAGCCGGGCCGAGAGAATGTCAGAGGGCCAGGGGCCCATCGAAGGACCATGAGAGAGGGCAAGCAGGGGATGATAGCCAGCCGGGGATGACGGGACTTCGTTGAAAGGACCGCGGGCTGAGAGGCCCTGGGTCGGAAGGACCAGTCGGGATTGGTACGAGCGGACTACAAGGGGGCTGAGAGGGTCAAGACCAGGGATCCGCCGGCAAAGGCCACGGCCGCGGCGACGGCCTTGCGCCTGGTGAGCGGTTCGGCCAGGAACTTGGCGGCCATCATCAGGACGAAAAACGTGGAGAGCTGGTTCAAGATGGCGGCAGAAGTGACTGTGGTGTATTTCATGCCGAAGAGCCAAGCAGCCGTGGCCAGGTAGGTGCCCAGCAGGGCGCCTGCGAGGAGTTTCTTCCAGGCCGACGAGAGATGCATCTTGGGCCGCTCGCGGACAAGGGCCATCCAGAGAAGCATGCCCAGCGTTCCCGCCGCTGTTCTCCAGAAAATCACCCACCATGCAGAATGATGAGCCAGGACCGGCTTGACCACCACGATGCCCGCTGCCATGGCGAGCATGGACAGGCCGCCCAGGGCCAGTCCTTCGATGATACGGCGTCGGGGAATCTCGACGGACTTGCCGGGTTCGGCGGAGAGGAGTAACGCGCCCACCACGAGAGGGCCTCCCAGGACGATGCCCAGAGTCACTGGTTCTCCGAGGAACAGAATGGATAAGAGGAAGACGAGCGGGCTGTAGAGACAGTCCACGATGGCATTGAGTCCCGCGCCCAGACGCCTCAACGCAGCGAAGAAGAGCATGTCTCCAAGGGCGAGGCCTACCAGTCCGCTCATCAATATGCGGATCCAGGCTTCTCGGGAGACAGCGGGCAGGAACTGCACACCGAATACTGGAAGGGTCAGCCCGAAGAGGACCATGGCCACCAGGTTCTTTACGAGATTTTGGGACCCAGACGAAAGTTCCTCACTGCTTTGTTTAAAAGCGATGACTGCGCCGGCCCAGAGCAGGGCACTGGCCGTGGAAAGAAGCTTGCCGACGAAATCGAATTCTTGTGCGGTCATGGCAGGAGAGTGCCTATTCGATGGCCCATGTGGGCGCAACTGAAATCGTTTTCTTTTTGATGCGGGCTACAGGTCGATGAGCCCTTTGCGAATACCCTCGGTGACGGCTTCCGTCCGGTTGGTGACATCGAGTTTTTGATAGATGTGCTCGAGATGCGTGCGCACCGTGGAACGACTGATCCGGAGGGTGTCGGCTACTTCGGCGTTCGACAGCCCCTTGGCGATGAGTTCGAGGATCTCCGTTTCCCGGTGGCTGAGGGGATTGTCTTCTTTTTTACGGGTTCCTCCCGTCCCACGGAAGAGGTTCAGTAAACGTCTGGCCAGCTTGGGCTGCACCACGCTGCCTCCGGCGTGTACTTCGCAGATGGCTTCGGCGATTTGGTTCGTTGAGGCACCCTTGAGGAGATACCCGGCGGCTCCAGCCTGGATAGCCTCCAATACTTTGTCTTCGTCGTCGAAAACCGTAAAAATAAGAATTTCCACTTCGGGACGGGCCGATTTGACTTTCTTGGTCACTTCGATGCCGTCGAGGCCCGGCAGGCCAAGATCCAGAAGCAAGACCTCGACATTTCCCTCCAATGCCGCGGTGACGGCCTCGGGGCCGGAGGCAACGGCCCCGGTGATCCGGATGTCGTGACGTTCCTGCAGGAGGCGAACCAATGTTTTCCGAATCCGTTCCTCGTCTTCCACCACCAGTACCCGGATGGGAGGGGGACTGCCGGTTTCTTTGGGCTCGGTCATTTGGGCAAGACTCCGGGAAAATCGTTCTTCCAGGCTTGACAGTCGCCAAGATGACTTCTATATAACGCGCCGAAAAAAGAATTAAGCCGGCCTTGTCGAAAGAAAATGGCCTCGCAAGGCCACTGCGTCTTTGGGGCGTCGACAAGTGGTAAGTCACGGGATTTTGGTTCCCGCATTCGTAGGTTCGAATCCTACCGCCCCAGCCGGGAAAACAGCGCCCGGAATTCTCAGGGCGCTTTTTGTTGGAGTGATATCATGGATGCTCACAAAGTGAAAGTGTCGGTACGGCAGGAACGAGGCAAGGGGCCGGCGAGGCGTCTGCGCGGTCAGGGACTGATTCCGGCCGTGCTCTATGGAGCTGGTGCGGATGCCATCTCTCTGACCGCCGATCCCCACGAACTGATCAAGGCGCTCGATCCTGGAAAGAAGCGCAACACGGTGTTCGAACTGGAAATAGACGGCCACAGCGAAAAAGATCCTGTCTATGCGATGATCCGCGACTTCCAGGAAGATACCCTCAAGGGGAGCCTGTTGCATGTGGACTTCGTGCGTGTCAGCGAGGACCGACCCGTGGAGGTCACCGTGCCGGTGTATTTTACCGGGAAGGCGAAAGGCGTCCAGATGGGCGGGATGGCCCACCAGGTTTTCCGGGAAGTGCCGATTCGCTGCACCCCGGACCGGATCCCAGTCCATCTCGAACACGACGTGACCTCCCTCGAGATTGGGGAAATGTTGAGCGTTTCCGATCTGGACCCTGGTGAGGGTGTCGAGGTTCTCCTGCCTTCGGAGCAGACCCTGTTCAGCATTATGGCCGGCCGGGTGGCAGGCCCGTTGGAGGGCGGGGAAGAGACCTCCGAGGAGGCGGAAGCCGAGGCTCCGGCGGCAGGGTAGTGCCGTTGCTTTCCGGGGATCGTGGTCTTCTTGGGCTTGTTTCGTTCTTTTCTGTCGTCTCCTAAGGTTTCCTGGGCCGAGTGGCTCGTCGTGGGCCTCGGGAATCCCGGCGCAAACTATTCGGGCACGAGGCACAATATCGGCTTCATGGTGCTCGATGAATTGGCCCGACGTCTCGGTGGGGGGAAGAAAAAGTCGCGATACCAATCGCGAGTTCTCCTTGTCGATGGGCTGATGCTCCAATGGCCGAGGACTTACATGAATCTTTCGGGCAGGGCGGTGGCTGCGGCCCTCCATGCCCATCATTTACCTCTGGATCGACTCATTGTCGTGCATGATGACCTTGACGTTTCGGTCGGAAGGATCAAAGTAAAGCGCGGTGGCGGTGCAGCCGGCCACAAGGGAGTCTCTTCCGTCATTCAGGAACTTGGCTCCAACGGGTTTTGCCGGGTGCGCTGCGGAATCGGAAGGCCCCAGGCAGGCGAGGACGTGGTCGACTACGTGTTGTCCCCGTTCCTGCCGGAGGAACGAGAAATCTTAGAAGAGATGGTAGAACGTGCCGCGGACGCGGTGGGCGAGATCGTGGAACATGGTGTGGATGCGGCCATGAACCGGTTCAACAAGACCGAACACGGAGGTGCAGGATGAAAGACATGGGCTACCTGGTTTACTCGGTTCCGGTGATCGGGGCCTTTGCCCTGCTGTTTGCCTTCTGGAAGGCGATTTGGGTGCGCAAGCAGGACATGGGGACCGACCGGATGAAAGAGATCGCGGGCTACATCCAGGAAGGGGCCATGGCCTTCCTCTTCCGGGAATACAAGTTCCTGGTCGTCTTTGCCATCGTCGTGGCGGCTCTCCTGGCCGGGGCGAACTGGGGCCGGGCAGACAGTAGTGCACTCATTGCCGTTTCCTTCCTCATCGGTGCCACCTGTTCGGCATTGGCAGGGTATTTTGGCATGAAGGTGGCGACGAACGCCAATGTTCGTACTGCGAGTGCGGCGCGGGGCGGGTTGAACGAGGCCCTGGAAGTGGCTTTTTCCGGCGGCGCCGTGATGGGCCTTTCCGTGGTCGGGCTGGGCACGTTGGGCCTGGGCGGCCTGTTTATCCTCTATGTGTTTGCGTTTGGCGGAGACTGGGATGCTGGTCGCATCATCACCGTGCTGACGGGATTCAGCCTCGGGGCATCGTCCATCGCCCTGTTTGCCAGGGTCGGCGGCGGGATCTACA
>CAZIJS010000269.1:0-5879 GCA_964539505.1 uncultured Myxococcales bacterium | reverse complement strand
CGTCACCGGGGCCAACAGCGGCATCGGCTACGAGGCGGCCCGCCAACTGGCCCGGCTCACCGCCTACTTGCCGCAATCCTATCCCACGGACCTGCCCTACTCTGGCCTGGAACTGGTCCTGACGGGCCGCAGGGCGTATCTGGGCCCTTTTGGCCTGGAAACCCAGGAAGACCAGGAACTCTCCATGGCCGTGATGGACGAGTTGGGGGTCAAACACCTGGCGGCCCGGAAAGCCGCGACCTTGTCCGGCGGAGAACTCCAACTGCTCATGGCCGCTTCGGCCCTGGTCCAGCAGGCTCCCCTGTTCCTGGCAGACGAACCAACGTCTGACCTGGATCCCTCCAGACAGGCGGATCTCATGAGGGTGCTGCGCAGGCGGTCGCGCCGCGAGGGTCTCACCCTGCTGGCCGCGATCCACGACGCCAACCTGGCCGCCGCCTGGTTCGACGAGATCGTCTTTGTTTCACAAGGACAAATCGTCTCCAAAGGATCCCCATCCAGGGTCTTTGTCCCGGAGATTCTCACCCGCATCTATGGTGATGCCATCTTCGTCACCAGGATCGATGGAAGGCCCGTGATCCTGCCCTTGGGCCCCAGAGACGTAGAGGCCTTGTCGTGAATCCCCGGCCCGTCCAGAGGCGTCTCATCTTGGTCCTGCTGCTGGGCGCAGTCCTTTTGCTGCTCGCAGTGGCGGCAGGAATCCTCCTGGGCCCTCACAGCCTGTCTCTCTCCGACATCCTCGCCCCCTCGAGGTTGGAACGCAGAATCCTCTTCCAGCTCCGACTTCCCAGGGTGCTCATGGCGGGCCTGGCTGGTGCGGCCTTGGCCATGTCGGGAGCCGTATTCCAAGGCCTGCTCCGAAACCCATTGGCAGAACCCTACACCCTGGGGGTCTCATCAGGGGCCTCCATGGGGGCTGTGCTGGCCATTGTCACAGGGGCACGACAGACCTTCTGGGGGATGACTCCGATTCCTCTCTTCGCCCTTGCCGGCGCCTTGATCGCCATGTTGGCCGTCTATTTCATGGCACGCGGCATGCAGGGGCGGCGAGCCGGAAGTCGATCCGCAGCCCTGCTCCTGGCGGGAATCTGCATGGCCATGACCTTCCAGTCCGTCATCCTGTTGGCCCACTACACGGCGGACTATGGCAACAGCTACCGGATGCTGCGCTGGCTCATGGGCGGCCTGGGAGTCGTGGGATACCAGTCAATCCTCCAGGTCCTGCCCCTGGTGATCCCCGGCATGTTCCTCCAGTTGCTGGTGGCCACGGACCTCAATGTGCTCGCCACGGGCGAGCACCTCGCCAGGACCAAGGGGACCGAAGTCGACAGCGTGTTCCGGGCTTCGTACTTCGGGGCCTCCTTGACCACGGCGGGCGTCGTGGCCGTGGTGGGCCCCATCGGGTTCGTGGGACTCATCGTCCCCCACATGGTTCGGCCCCTCACCGGCCCGGACCACCGACTCCTCCTGCCAGCCTCCGGAGCCCTGGGCGCAGCCTTTCTCATCCTTTGCGATGCCGCAGCGAGGACCATCTTCGCTCCCGCCGAACTTCCCGTCGGCGTGCTCACCGCCCTGCTGGGCGGTCCCTTCACCATCGCATTGCTCCTGCGCCGCCGATAGTTCATCGCGGTGTACGGACCATGAATCAGGCCTACAGGACCAAGACGGTCAAGACAACGAGCGTTTGTCGAACAATTTGGTGCGGTCGTTGCGTAATGACCATCCAGGTGCGGCCGCATCGCTGCGAGAAGGGCTCGATGAAACTCTCACTGTCATCGGGTGGGGCCATCCCGAGTTGTTGGCCGGCACGCTGTCGACCACCAACCCGATCGAAAACCTGATGGGCCGGATTCGTCAGGTCACCCGTCGCGTCAAGCGTTGGCAAGGCGGCAAGATGATTCTGCGATGAGCTACAGCAGGTATCAGTGAAGCCGAACAGGGGGGCGTCGAATCAAGGGCTATCGCAGCTTTGCCTACCCTCGCCCTCGTCGATGCATCGAAACGACATGATGACAAATTGGGGTAAAAATGGCCTTGATTCGGATGTGCTCGTTGTCTATGCTTACTGGCATTATGGCCAGTTAATTTCAGCAGACGGTGGGACGGCAGCGCCTTCTTGGCCATCGACTGTTCTACTGTCTTTTTATCTGTGCTAGGAGAGTGGCGCAAGGACCCCGCATATGGGAGACTGAATCAACAATGATGCAGCGACTTCAGGACATTCAAGAATTCTTTCGACAAGAACTTTCTGGCTTCGTTGCCTCTGCCATCGTCGATACCAGCGACGGGATCGTTTTGGCCGGGTTGGCCGCATCATCCGACATGGATCTGGCCATTCCAATAGAATACTATACCAAGACTTTTCGTTCTGCCCTTCGTTCTTTCGAGTCGGTGGGCTGGGGACAGCCCATTGAGGTACTTGTACCCGGCCCTACGCACACAGTCGTCCTTTTCTCAATCAACGATGGTTCATACTATCAAGGAATTGCAGTTGAGAGTATGGTTCCTATGGGATTGATGCGGGCTCTCTTTCGCAAGATGAAAGACGAACTTGAATCTGTACTGTAGCGTGACTTCGGAATCATCCTTGTAAGGCCTGAAACTACTCCCTGCAGGCTGGACAGGTTCGATGCCAGAAGCACAATTCATCCCAGGATGCAGAAGACTCCATCGTCGCCACCCTGCATCCGACACGCACAGTGCTCAGGCAGCGAAGACCGGCCCATCGCAATGGGGTTGAGGGGAAAACGCACGATTTCAAATCCCATGACCGACAAACAGGCATACCGACCCAGTCCCAGGCGAGCCCTGCGAATCTTTTCGTCCGGATTTCTCTGGATGACCGCGGCTGTCTTCGGGCTCTGGTTCGGGTCCACCGCGTTCCGCAGCAAAGCAGCCAAGAGCCACTTGGCCGGCAACACGGAACTGGACCCTGCCCCACCCGGCCCATCGAAAACCGCCCCCAGGATCGAATACCCTGACATCGATGCCCCCATCCGAAGACCAGCGGACCTGTTCGAACCCGCTCCAGTAATCCAGACAAACCGCGACCCCAAAGAGCGTTCCAGCGGACTCCGTCCAGGAGACATCCTGGCCCGAAGGGAACACCTGCTCGTGGACGTCGACATGCACAGAGTCCTGGCCAATCCCTGTTTCTCAGGCCTTCAATCGTTCTTCCATGACCGGCTGGTGGAACCGACTCTCCACCGCTTCGCACTCCAGCTTGCCGACCTGGAGCGCCTCACCGGGAGTTTCACCTACTCTTCAGACCTGGATTGGTACTCCGATCCCATTCTCCGGTTCTTCGTGCACTATCAAAGGTACCTGCACAGCCCCCTCTGCCTGGTGGTTCGCACAGAGGCTGCCAGACAGACCATCCTGAAACGTCTCTACCAGCTCGGCCCACTGTCCGCAGCTTCCATCCTGGGAAGGCGCGTCTTTTACAGTCCCACCGGGCTGGTGACCATCTTGCCATCACCGGGATACCAGGTCACATGCAAGGGAGGCGACATCACTGAATATCTCCGTCGCTGGCCCAGGAAGTCAGACTGGCCGAAGCAGGCCCCTTTGCCCGACCACCTGCTCCTCACCGCAACGATGACGGCGGGGACGACGAAGGAGCGCACCCTTGCCCGGTTGACGATCCGAGATGACGATGGAAGACTGGGAGTTCAGATTACCCTCACGGGCAAGAAGCACCGGCTCTGGCGAGCCCGCCTGCGTCGTGCCCTTCGAACCCTGGTGCAATCGGCATGGGGAAAACGAACCGGCCTGTCGTGGCAAGTAGACGCGGCCCGCTGGCGCATCTCGCCAGACGAGTCTACTGTTCGGTTCAGCCTGGAACGCACCTGCAGCAGACTCAGGGGGTACCTCCAAGCTGTGTTCCACTGAAAAAAGAAAGCAGACTCAAACTCACCCGGACATGTCTGGTCTTGTCCGGCTGCCACGATGGGACGTCATGGCCCTGGCCGCCAGATTCACGCGGGTGATGATTTCCGGCCACTGTCCACAAACATCGTTTCCTGTAACGGCCCACACCGCCCCTTGGCATCTGCTGGATACGGGGCAGTTCCTGCATCGCTCCGGCAGGCTCTTTCCTGAAAGCATGTCTCGCAGGAGTCGGTGTCCTTCACTGGCGACCCAGTCATGGCGCCCCGATGAATCCGAACCGTATCTTCTTTCCTCCCGGCTGATCCAGGACGAACAAAGAGACACGTGCCCATCCGTCCCCACGAAAAAGTGCTCTTCGGGTCGACCGAACCATATGTTCCACAGAGTCCGGTTTTCCCCGAGTTCCGCCCGGAGCAGTGAGTGAAAGGGTTCCAGCGGCACGGCAAGGTCTGGGTCGAAAAGATAATAGGACAACAGGTCCAACCCGAGGTCCCCACTGAGCACCTCAGCGTCCCCGTCGGAGAAAAGAACGGGAAGAGCCGCGTTGCCGGCGGCCTGGGCCACGGCGAAATGATCGGCCAGGGGACGCACCCAGACATTCAAGTCGGCATGACTGCGAAGGCCGTCCGCCAACTCGGCAACCTGGTCGGACGATCTGACCCCCACGAGGATCCGTACCCCATCGGGCAATGGCGAAGAAAGCCTGCCCTCGATCGCCAGCCGAACAACATCGGCTGCTCTCTCGAACTCGATTCTCCGCAAGGACAGCCCGTCGGAGATGGAAACATCAGCCCCAGGCGGAACCCGAAGGACCAGGTTTTTCCACTGGGGCCTGACACGCTCCAGCGGGGATACGATGAGATGGGATACCATCACGCCTCCTCGCCAGGCAGGTCGAATTCGTACCCTTCAGATTCCGGGCCGGAAGCCGCAACGCCCGCGACGTCTCCGTAGACACTCTCGAGATAAAACTTGGTTCCCTCGCACCAGTATGTCTTGCGGAGCATATCACCATAAGCGATCTGGGCATCATTGGGACAGCCGCCATGGCACATGGACCACCAACGGCAGCCGGCGCACTCTCCTTGCAAGAGCCATTCTTGCCGATTCAGAAAAGCACGGCGCTCGACGACATCATACAGTTCGGCCAGGGAATGATCCCGAAGGTTGCCGAAGGGCATGAGATGGTCGTCCATGGACCGACCGCAGGTGTAGACCGTGCCGTCCGAATCGACTCCGGTGAAGTTTTTCGTACAGCTCCCCGAGTAGGCGCAGGACAAGCGGGCCCTTCGGCCATGCACCAGGGCGTCCCACCCTTCCAGAGGCGCCACGCGCAACGTCCGCCCATCGTCGTTCCAGACCCTCCAGAGGTCCCGCAGGAACTGCCCCCAATCCCGAGGGCTGATGTGCAGTTCCCGGCTCGTCTTCGCCAGACCCGTGTCATAAAGTGGATTGAATCTCAAACCACCGTTCAGACCGAGGGCCTTGAGTTCGTGGTAGATGAAGTCGGCCCGTCCCAAGGAGCCCTGGTGGACCACATAGACCACCCCCACGTCCAGGTCGGCTTTACGAAGGAGCGCGTATGCACGCTTCCATTCCGCCTCGTAGGACTTCGAACCCCTCAAAAGCCTGATCCCGGAGACAGGATCGTAGGACGTGCCGAAACGCCCGCTGGGAAGCATCTCTTTGAGAATCGGCAGAAACTCTTCGGTCACCAAGGTGATGTTGGACTGGATGAGATGGCCCACGGGAATCGACACTCGTTCCTTGAGCCATCTCGTGAGTCGCAGGACTTCCCGATAGAAGTCCGGGCCCATGAGCAGGGGTTCGCCGCCGTGCCACAGAAAACTCACTTCCTTGAGTGCCCCGGTTTTTGCGTACTCGGCCACCCGTTCGAACAACAGGCCGATGGTCTCCCGAGTCATAGCCCGGCCTGGATCTTCTTTGTAGGCGCTGCAATAGACGCACTTGCCGTTACAGGCTGCTGT
>CAZIJS010000268.1:5477-5879 GCA_964539505.1 uncultured Myxococcales bacterium | reverse complement strand
CGTGGACGATGAATTGAAGGATAGCCCCCCTGCTCCGTCGCTTCCAGACGCGCCTGAACTCCCATTGGCACCGTTCTTTCCATTGTAGCAAGCTCCAGGCGTGCCGCAGCTTCCGTTCCAGTCCCTATCGCAGGTCCCGCCGCCGCCCCCGGCTCCACCCCCGCTTCCCTGTCCTGGCAGTCCCGACTGGCCGTTTCCACCGCCGTTTCCAGGCCAGCCGCCCCGGCCTCCAGAGTTGCCGTTGCAGCCCGAACCACCGTTGCCAGGCGACGGCAGGCTCCGGTCCGTGCAGAACAGTGCCGTGGAATCTTCCACTCCAGCCCTTCCATTCGCTCCATGGCCGCCGGCTGTGCCGTCACTCCCATTCTGTCCCGGTGCTCCCGCGCCTCCGTCGTCGCCCAC
>CAZIJS010000268.1:0-5467 GCA_964539505.1 uncultured Myxococcales bacterium | reverse complement strand
CGTGCCGCCCCCAGGATAGCCCCCCCTGCCTCCATCGTTGCCATTGCAGCCCGAACCAGCCGGCCCGGGCTGAGGGATGCTCAAGTTCGCACAGCCCGGGGCATTGGAATGTTCCCGTCCGGACTGCCCGTAACTTCCATCGGCACCGTCTGCGCCGGTACTTCCATTTTGTCCCCCCGTCCCCGCCCCTCCGTCGTTGCCCACGAGGGTGCTCTTTCGGATGGTCACATCGCTGCAGGAAACGAGCCGCACGGCATAGGACGATCCCCCTGCCGAGGTGTTGTTCGCAGCCCGGATCTCGAGATGGTCCACCACGATATGCTGCTTGCCGTTGCAGTCCATGGCGATGACACCGCCCTGGATCACCGCATGGTAGGAATCCGACCTGGCCCAGTCGTCGGCCCGGCTGTATCCCCCGTAGAGAGACACGTTGGACCGAAGTGTGAGACTCTCGTCGTAGGTCCCTGAGGAGATGTAGACATCCCTTCCCGGCCCGGCTGCTGCGTCGATTGCCGCCTGGATGGTGCGTTTTGGCTGGGCCTTGGTGCCAGGCCATGCGTCGTTCCCGTCGGGTGCCACGAACAGGGCCTGGGACTCGTCCCCGTCGATGCCGTCACAGTTTCGGTCCACGAACCCGTCATCCGGACTGTCCGCCCCCTGGGGCGCTCCGGGGATGCAGCTTTCCGACCCATTCGTGCAGGTGCTCTGACTGGTACAGACACCCAGCCCGCAGGTGTAGGGCACATAATGATTGTCAGCGGCCCCGTCGCAGTCATCGTCGAGTCCATTGCAGTCACTGTCCGGTCCAGTGGCCGAGCCGGGATTGCAGACGTCGTTGCCAGACCCGTCGCAATGATACGATACCTGACAGACGCCCACCCCGCAGGTCCCGGACGTGGGGGTGCCAGCCGGGTAGTCGATACATCGAGGGGCATTGGTGCCACTGCAGCCCACCATGTAGCGGCAGACAGCACAGGTCTCCGCAGCACTGGACTCGAGCGGCTGGGAGTCACAGTCGGAGCTGTTGGGATCCTTGCAGTCTGCCAGGTCCTCACATCTGTTCGACGTGATATCCTGGTGGGCGTAGCATGTTTCGGTGCTCGTGGGCCCTGCTGTGCCCTGCTTTTGGTACCAGCCGCTGCAATCCAGCACCCCGCAGTCGTTGTCATCGGCGGCGGCCACTTCGTTGCCGTTCCCGTCACATTCGCTGCACAGCCCGCTGTTGGTGCCCTGGGGATAGTTTTCACAGGTTCCGGGACTGGTCCCACTGCATCCCGAGACATGTTTGCAGACACCGCAGGTGACCGTTGGGGCAGGCAGCAGGGCCATGGCATCGCAATCCGAGCTGTTCGAATCCTTGCAATCTTCAGGCCCCTCACAGCGGTCTGCGACCATGTTTTCATGGGCATGACATTCGTCGGTTTCCCTGGGCCCGGCCTGACCCGTCTTGGTAAACCAGTTGCTGCAATCCACCACCCCGCAGTCCTCGTCGTCTGCGGCCTGAACGGCTGTGCCTGTCTGATCACAGACCAAGCAGAGGCCCGGGTTGGCCCCTTCGTCGGTTTGCCCGTTGCAGTCGTTGTCCAAGCCGTCACAGATTTCCTCGCCGGCATGCGTGATACTGCACTCATATTCACATCCCGGCTGGCCGTCATAGTCGTAATGGTCGGGTGGGCAGGCGATATGTCCTGAAAATGGAATGAGATGCTGCGGGGCCTGTGCGTCGGCCTGGATGAACACCAGGTTTTCAGCAGGTACATCCTGGCCGTCCAGGGCGCCGTGGAACTCGACTTCCACGATCACGGCTTCAGGGGCTCCCTGGCCGTCGTCAGGACCCAAGATGAAGGGCACATCGGGAAAATCAGTGGCCTCCACCTGGCGGTATCCGCTTGGGGCCTGGCTGTCTGCCACGAGCCGGAAGAAACGCAGGCTGAACAGGTCGCCCTGCCCGGTTTCGTTTGTGACATGGATGTCGGAAACCACCAACGGCATGTTCCCTTCACCACTATTATAAAGACTTGTTACGGCCAGGGCCGTGGCGTCGAAGTCCAGGTCTCCATAATCGATCACTTCGGGATTTTGCGCACAGTTCGAAAAGAGGTCATCTGCCTGCATGACGCAGGTGGCCAGGTTGGATTGCCCATCCAGGGTGGAGGTGAGAGACACCTGGACCATGGCCTCATCCGGGTCGTTGGATGCAATCAGCAGCGTGGCGTTGTCCGACTCGTCGTCCAGGCTGACCAAGGTCACTGTGACCTGGATGCTGCCTCCAGGCTCGATGACACGCTGAATGTCACCCAAAGGGTCAGCAGAAAACTCGGCCAGGTTTCCTGGCTCGTCGAGGGTCACGGACGTGATGGTCAAATCGGCGGTGCCCTCGTTGCGGACCGTGACGGTCCGGCTCACGGCAACGCCCGCCTCCGCGCTTCCGAAATCCAGGTCGGTGGGATCCACCGCAATGTCTGGAACCTCCTGGCCCCGGTCACCCAGGATACCTCCGTCGCCGGGCAGGCAGACCTGGCCCTCGCAGACGTAGCCCTCTGGACAATCCTGTGGCCCAGAACAGACGATGGCCGCATCCACGTCTCCTCCACTCGGCGACTTGTTGACGCAGCCCCCCAGCCACATCGGTGCCACCACGGTCGAAAACAGGACGAGAGCGATCCCTTTGGTTTTCGGCATGATACGGTCCCCTTCTCTTTGACGAACACAAAATGTTGGAACACATTGGGTACCCCCCAATGCATATCGTCGATGCTACCATTGAAAGAGAGGAATCCGAAGAGGAATCCGAAGAGGAATCCTCACCACACCTGATCGATCAACCTATCCTTCGTTTTTTTTCGAAACGGATATGGTCGTGGACCTTTGTTCAGATGCGGGAGGCACTGATTGGAGTCATATTTCAACTGCCCCCCGAAAATTTTGACTACCCCACGACAGGCCCTGTCTTTGTCTATCGGATCTCCTCTTCCCCGTCTGCAGCCTTCGTCGACTCGTCTTTTTTCTGGAGTATCCGCCCAGTGAAGGGGTCTAGGTTGAAATATTCTTCGAGGAGTTCGAAAAGCTCCTTGTCTGCTTCCCGCACCTTTGCGGGACGCTCGAAAAACTCCTCCACTGCCACGGCGAAAAATTCCGCCTCGTTGGTGTAGGCATAGTTGCCCAGGACCCGCCGCAACCTGTCGCCATGTTCGGCTTCCAGGTGCTTGTGGATATCTTCGACCCAAGGAGCTTCCACTTTCCAGTCGAGATCACCGGGCACCCCGTCGGCTGCGCCATCCGCCATGTCCATGACGTGGGCGAGTTCATGGAGTCCCACGTTCTTGCCGTCCTTTTTGCGCCGAAAGCCCTCCCGGAGGTGTGGGGCCGAAAAAATGATGGCTCCCTGGCTCTGGACCATACCGATGATGGGGGCATCGCTTCCGACCTGGTAGGACGTCTCATCGAAGGCGCCTGGGTAGACCACGATATCCCGCATGGTGGGCCATTCCCAGTTCGGTTTGCCATGGCAGAGCATGGCAGCCGAGGCGGCGATGAGCAGTTTGATGTCTTCTGGAGCAGGACGGCCGGCTTCTCCGAAGATGCGCTGCTCGGCCAGAAAGATCCGCACGTTCCGTTCGAAACGCTGCCGGCCCTCTTCGTCGAGCCGTCGGTAAAACAGAATCCTGCGCCGCAGCAGGTCGCGCCATTCCTGAGGGAACGGCTCAGAAAGCAGCTTTCTACGCCGAAAGTAGCGCCGCATGGAGAGGGGATACCAAAGGCCGCCCAGCAGGGGACCCACCACCCACCAAATGGGATCGAGTCCTATCGCCACCTCGAAAAGGAGCAGGACTCCTCCCAAGACGATGGCCACGAAGGCGTTCAACCGTGACGCAGTATGAGACCAGACATGCATTGATCACCCTTTTTGCGAAACGGATATGGTCGTGGACCTGTGTGGAGAGGTGGAAGCCATTCAGCGGAACGGATGGAAACTACTTGCGAGCATCCGGCTTCATGCCTGCCGCCGGCTTTCTCGCAGCACCGCTCTTCCTTGACGGCGCCTTTGCCAGATCTGCGTCAGCTTTCTCGAACTCCTTTTTGCAGAACTTGGCGGCCTTCTCCAACAAGCCTTTGATGGCAGGATCGCTTATGCCATATTTCTTGACCGACCGGTAGAGCTTCGTTGCATTGAAGCTGCACCACCTTGGCTTGGCGGCCAGCCACTTTTCGAGGATCGACTTTCCCAGCTTTTTGTAACAGTTTTCCACCACCGCAGTCCGCTGTTTTTTCATCCAGGGGGTCTGCACCTTCTGACTCTTGATGCTGTTGAGTGCCCAGGAACACTCGAAGGGAATACTCGGCTTGGGCTTGGTCGCCTGGACCTTGGCATTGGCGAGGGCTTTGGCCACGTTCTTGCCCACCGCCATCTCGGCGCAGAGGGCCTGTGCCTCTTTCTGCTTGGCCTCGTCGCCGAGCGCTTCTGACACGCTCTTGAGGCCATTGCAGGTGGTCCAGTCGTCTTTGCCGCCCGAGTCGCGCACCTTGACCGCCTTGGCCTTGAGCGTGGCCCATTGCTTGGCCTGCAGGTCCGCGCACTTCTTTTTGAGATCGTCGGTCAGGCTTTTCTTGGAATACTTGCAGGTCAGCAACGCTTCTTTGATCTTTCCCTCCTTGAGGTTCTTTTCGATTTCGTCCTTCAACCGCTGGGCTCGCACCTTCTTGCCCGAGTCCTCGATGCATTTTTTGAATTTGTCGCAACTTGCAAACTTGCTGCAGGCTATTTGCGCCTTGACGATGGCCTTGTCTTTCTTTTTGTTGCAGCGCTTGACAAACTTATCCTTCTTCAAACCAAAATCGTCGATGCACTTGTCGAGGCGCTTGTAGAGCAGCTCGCAGCTCGGGGTCTTCTTGCAGCCCGACAGGCTCAGAAGACTTGCTCCGAAGAGCAGGAAGATGGCAGCGGTCAAAATCTTGTTTCTCGATGTCATGTGGATACCTCCCTGGTTTATCACACCATCTAGTGTGATGACTTTACGCCTTCGATGAATACGTCCCACTTGTGCTTCCCAAATCACTGAGGAGACTGCCAAAAAAGGAGGTTTTGTTCAAGGAGATGCTACCGCTGGCATTCCGTGTTTTTCTGCAACCGCGATGAGTCAATCAATAACTCAAGACATTTTGTCTCAAACCAGCCGATCCAGGATGCGCTGGACTCGATCCTCCTGCTCCGGGATTGCCGATGGAAAAGCTGTTTCCCGACTGGCTGCATGACGAGCAGGCATGAAAAACAATCCCGATGCTCGGTCCGCCACCGCCACCACCACCGTGTCCGCCCCTGCCGCCGCTTCCACCATGGCCGCCGTTGCCACCGCAGCCCGCATCGTCCTGGTCGTCGGATCCGCCGTAGAGCCAGCCTGTGCCGCCGTTTCCTCCCAAGCCACCCAAGCCACCTGTCCCGCCGGCACCACCATGCCCACCGTCTCCA
>CAZIJS010000267.1:2577-5893 GCA_964539505.1 uncultured Myxococcales bacterium | reverse complement strand
AGCAACCGGCCCACCTGCTCCGGCCCGAGCCAATCATAGGGCTCCATCCCACAACCGCCCAACTCGTAGTCCAAATCATAGGCGGGAACATCCCTGCCACCACAGCCCCAGAAGCACCAGGACGCTGTGACCAGCAGTCCCAAGGCCCCCCATCGAACCAAGCCAGCTCTCTTCATGGTCGTCGACTCCTCGTTTTCCATCCAAGTCACTGCACGAGCTTCTCGTCAGCCGGAAAACCGCCCGGTCAATGCAGCCTCCACGCATTGTTCCGTGGTCCCCAGGCGCACGGCCATGTCATTGTGGCCGCGAGAATAGTAGCAGCCCTTTGCAGAATCCGTGGCAATGGATCGCACCTTCCCTTTGAGGGGCGCCACCACGAAACAGGTGTCTCTGGCCACCACCGCCCCAGCCTCTTCCAGGAGGGAGACGAGGCCCACGGACCGGGCCGCATCGTAGACGGGACGTGAAACGCTGATCCAGACAGGCACCTTGACCCGTCGTCCCGCCAGCATGGAGGCCAGACGTCTGAGTTCGCCCACCGTGGCGTGGGGACAGCCCAGACAGACCATCTCCACGTCCTCGACCGCGTCTTGCACCGCGGCGCCCGTCTCTTCCAGGTCTTTGTCGGTCACATCCATGCGCGCGTCGGGGACGTCCTGCGCCGAAGCCTCGGGCGTCACGTCCCGGATGTGGAACATGGGCCTTGCCCCATAGGTGGGCAAAGCGGCAGACAAGGCCTTGAGCGAGGCCATGTCGGGTGACGCATCGGTTTCCAAGGTGATAAGTGGCAGGACGCTTCCCTGCCTGCGCCCGATGTGCGCACCCAGGATTCCCCAATCCACGGGCTCTCTCAACGACGCCTTGACCACCACGTGCAAATTGGGGCGCCGCTCTGCCTCCAGGTGGAGTCCCCAGAGAGGGACGCGACCCACGAGAGCAGCGGCCAGCGCCGCCGGTCCTCCCTCCCTGTTCGTCCTGGCCCCGAGCACGGAGTTGGCAAACGTGACGGCAGAAGACTCGGCCCAAGCCACCGACTCGCCGAACATGGGCAGGTTCCCAGCCAGGTACGGCGTGCAGGTCAGGGTCATGGAGATGCCCATTTTCCGGTAGGCCTCTACCACCCTGAGTTGCTTGCCGGCAAACTCCTCGTCGATCCCCATGCGGCGCCATGCCTCCAGGTCCATGCCGGCGGGATTCAAGGTGGCCAGGTCCACTCCCACCCGGCCGTCTCGCGCCGTCTCCTCGAGATACTCGAGGCCTGCGGCGCCCAGGTTGTGATAGGAGACGCCTGCCACCTGCACGGACCGCACCGGCACCATCTTCCGGGCCCCGTAGATCTTGGCCAGGGCCACGAGCAACTCCATGGCCTTGGCCGCGGCAGGGCCCTGCGCCCCGGCCAGCAGGCTCTCTTCCCATTCGTCGAGTTGCAAGGTGGTGGAATCAGCGTGCCCCATGACCAGACCTCTCGTCCACTGTCTCGGCCCGCAAGAACTCGTCTCGGTCCGCACCGGGAGGAATCGTTGCGTCCAGGATCCACTTGGCAGTGCCGCCATTCCGGTCCCGGCTCGGGTCCAGGCTCGATCCCCTGGCCCCCGAAATCACGTGGATGTCCCGGTCCGGGCGCAGCCTGGTGGCCAAGGCCCATTCCACGGCCTGGGGATCCTGGATGTCGATGTCGTCGTCCACCACCACCACCCGCTTGAGCGAGGCATGGGCGGCCAGGGCCGCCAGACCCACGTTCACGGCGCGGCCCGCAGCAGCCTGGCGCATGGACACCACGACATGCAGCCAGCCAGCACCGCCCGCCGTGAGCTGCGCGTCCACCACCGTGGGACAGGCGGCCCTGGCCGCGGCGAGCACCGCCGCCTGCCTGGGCAGCCCCATGAGCACCATGTGCTCGGGTCCCGCAGGAAGGATGGCATGGTAGTGGAAATCCTCGCGCACAAAGGCCCTGTCCACCTCGAAGACGGGCTGTCGGCGCCGCACGTCGTAGGTGCCCGTCAGGTCCACGAAGGGCCCTTCCTCGACGAGTTCCCCGGTGAAGCGCCCGTCGAGCACCACCTCGGCGTGGGCCGGCACCCGGATGCCGTCCATGTCGACATACTCCATGGGCCTGCCCGCCAGGGCCGGAGCCAGGGCCATCTCGTCGAGGTCCGGGGCTCCCGACCAGGCGGCTGCCAGGAGCAACGCCGGGTGCAGCCCGCAAAAGGCCACCACTCTGCCCTTCCCCTCCGACCTTTCGAGGATGGCGTGGAGATGACGCGGAACCAGGCGGACCGCGAACCTGCGCCCGCCCAGGAACATCATCCGGTGGAACGAAAGATTGCCCAGTCCTCGTTCATCCCTGGCGGAGAACACGAAGGCGCTGGTGTAGGGGCCTCCGTCCCCGGCATAGAAACGAGCCAACGGAAGCACCTCAGACAGGTCCGGTGCATCCAGGAGATGCTCCATGAACGGAGCCTGGGAAACGGCATGCAGGAGCGACTCGTCCGGCTTGGCATTCCCAATCCGGTGAGCCACATCCCCGGGGCTCGTGCCCAGAGCCATAGCCACCAGGCGCCGGTCCGAAACGAGCCCGGTGACCAGCTTCCCCGGCCTGCCCGTCTGGTGAAACAGCGCGACCCGGCCCGCTTCGATCCGAAGCGCGCCGGCCAAGGGTCTGTCCAAGTCGAGCAACCTGTCTCGATCGTCCAGCAGGCCCTGTGAACGCGCCTGCTCCAGGAATTCTCTCACATCCATCCGATACCTCCGTCACCATGCGGGCCGGCCAGCCACCCGCCGGTGCAAGCCGCTGCAAGACCCTTAGCATGGAGGAATCAGCGCGACAAGGCCTGCTCGAGACGGTCGAGCAACTCCTGGAGTTCGAAGGGCTTGGCAAGCATTCCCGCCACGAGAGACGAGTCCACGGGCATGTCCGTGGGCGCGCCGGAGCAGACCACCACGGCCGGCCGGCTGTCTCCAGGCAACCGCTCCATGCGAGCCAGCATCTCGGCCCCGTCCATCTCCGGCATGCGCAGGTCGAGCAGCACCACGTCGAATCGCTCTCGTTCCAGGAGTTCGAGAGCTACGAGCGCGTTGTCGGCCTCCGTGACGTCCCACCCGGCCGTAGAGGCGGTCCTCGCCACCAGGAGGCGCACCGAGGCCTCGTCGTCCACCACGAGCAGCCTGCGCCCAGAGCCCTTGGTCGACAATGGGCCGGAAGACTGTGCCGGCGCAGACGACCGGGATGTGTCGGAGAGCTTGGGCAGGTCGGAGGAATTCGATCTCGCGGAGTCTCGGGACGCAAAAGTGCCCTTGGAGGCCTCCGACGGCCCCG
>CAZIJS010000267.1:0-2477 GCA_964539505.1 uncultured Myxococcales bacterium | reverse complement strand
TCGATCTTGCCGCCGTGCTGCTCCACGATGGACTTACAGACGCTCAGCCCCAATCCCACGCCATCCAGGGCGGCGTCCGGCCCCGACGCCGAAGCCGCGCTTCCCTTCGTGGTAAAAAAAGGTTCGAACACCCTGCCGCGATGGGCCTCGGGAATCCCCCGTCCGCTGTCTTCCACAGCGATGGTGACGAAGTGCTCGTCCTGTGAAATAGCGATGTGTAGTTCCTTGCGTCCTGCCCCTACCATGGCATCGATGGCATTTTGAAGGAGGTTCTCCAGGACCTGGACGATCTGGTCCCGATCCACGTACAGGCCCGGCAGGACCCCGGACTTGTCCTCCTGCACAGAGACGCCGATGGTCTCCAGGGCGGGACGCATGTGGTCCAGGGCCGAGGCCACCAGAACGTCCGGCGACACTGCCCCCATGATGCTGACCCTGCGCAACCCAAAGGCCATCAGGTTTCTGGTGATGGCAGAGGCCCTGCGGGCCAGCTCGTGGATGGTCTCCAGGTCCTCACGTAGTTCTTCATCCAGATCCTGTCTCGTCATGACCTGCTCCAGGAACCCGAGGATCCCGGCATGGAGGTTGTTGAACTCGTGCGCGATGCCGGCTGCCAGGCGGCCGGCGGCTGCGATCTGGGCATCGGTGGTCAGGACATTCTTGGCGGGATCGGCGGCCTCGGCGGACATGACCACGTAGGGCCTGCCTCCTTCCGGGACCACGGATCCAGCCCGGACCTCCACGTCCAGCACCGGCCCGCCGGGCAGCAGACTCATCCTGGCGAACCGGTGCAGACTCTCGCCGCGCAAAGCACGCTGGAGCAAGCCTCTTCGCTGTGGATCCCCGTCCTCGAGAACGCTGCGGCCGATCCATACACCAGGCTCCCTGTCCCTGCCGCCGGCCAGCCTGCAAAAGGCGCGGTTGCACCAGACCATGACCAGATTTTCATCCAGCATGGCCAGTGGATGGTCCATCCAGTCCAAAATTGCGCTCATGTCCAACGCCATGTTTTTCTCTCTTTCACCCATGTCGCACCACCTCGCCGGGGACCGCCCCCCCGTCCCGCAAGACCGCCGCCTGGGAAACCAATGCCGCGGCATAGAGCCAGAGCCTCGATGCCGCGCCAAGTTCCACCACCACCACCAATATCCAGACCGGCCAGGACCATGTCCTGCCCGGATCCATTGCCATGACCGACGCCCAGGCCAGCCCACCCCAGGCCAGAAGGAAGAGGAGATGCACCTGGAGCCCGCGTCCAGACCGCGCAAAGACCGCCCGCCAGGCCTGTGCCAGGGGTCCGAGGAACCACCGTTTGCGCTCATCGCCGAGAGCGGCTGCGATCCACCAATAGGTCACGACCCCATGGAGCAGGACCAACAAAAGCAGCGTGGGAACCACCAGGGCGACTCGGACCCAGAAGGAAGCTCCCACGGAACCCGACAGAGCCAGCCGGACGATCAGGAGCGCGCCCCCCACGACAACCAGCCCCACCAGGCGCAGGGCCAGGACCGGCAGGCCCCGCTCCGATGCGCCAGCCAGGACGGAAGCCAGGCTCCTGCGTCCCTGGCTCCAAGCCCTGACGACCCCAGCCCACAGCAACGCAAACGCCACCCAGGAAACCAGAAAGGCCGCAATCACGACCCAGGCCGCAGCAACGAACCCATGTCGCTGTCGGATCAGCAGCTCGGCAAGCATTTCCACGCGCCACCCCAGGCCAAAGAGCGCCTCGGTGGGCCGGTCCTGGAAAGCCGAGAGAATCAGGGCCTGACCTGGAATCGCCGCCAGTGCCGTGAGGACCACGTCCACCAGGAACAGACAGGCCACCAGGGGCCAGGAGCCCGCCGCCCAGCGCATCCCGATCCAGAGGGCCGGCCAGGTTCCCGGCGAAGGCTCTCCCACCTGACCGGCCGCATCGAGCTCTCGCGTGGGAAAATATGTCCCGGCGTCGTTCATACCTGCCCTCTCCTACAGCCCCAGCACCTGGAACAGAATCTGGACCGTTCCCCAATAGCGCACAGACAGGCTTCTGGCGGCCTGGACTCCCGCCCTTGCGCCGATCCCGTCGTCGAGGCGATCCGGGTCCAACCAAAGTTTCCTGTCTGGATCCAGGACCGCCCAGGCAAGCCGCGCCGGGCGGTGGAAACGAAACCGCTTCCATCGGTCCTGCCCATCCCATTGGCGCCTGACTTCCTCGCCATCGGCAAAATGAAACAGAATCTCGACGGGCCAGGACAGATCTCCTTTCCTGGTCACCAAGACCTCACTGACGAATCCTTGCGGCACTGCCGGTCGCGCCCCGCCCAGCCAGCCATCGAAGAACCCCTTGGACGGCCGCGACCTGCGCACCGTCACCGAGGCCACTTGGTATCCGACCAGGCCCGCGGACTCCAGGCTCCCAACGAGCAGCGCCTCGACATCCGGTCCGAGCACATCGCGCACCACCGTCAACGTACTCGGCGAAGCATTTGTTGGCGCGC
>CAZIJS010000266.1:0-5925 GCA_964539505.1 uncultured Myxococcales bacterium | reverse complement strand
TGGGATTGCCTCCCGGGGTCGTGCCCGCCTTGTCGCCACCAGGTTTCGAGCCTGGTTTGTTGCCTAGCCGTCCACGGGTCAGTCCACCTGGCCTGCTGCCACCCGGGGTGATGGTCACGCCTCCTGGCCGGCCCTGGCCTTTGCCGCCAGGCCTGCCGTTTCTGCCGCCGGGCCTTCCTCGTCTGCCCCCTGGGCCTGACATGCGGCCGCCGCCCCTGGCCCTTCGGAAGAAGTCCTGGATGCGGCCCTTGCGTCCTGGACGCTGCTGGCGCAGCCGCTTGAGCAGTTCTCTGAGGTCCTTGAGGGACATGCGGGCCTGATTCGATGCACGGCCCCTGGAAGCCTGGTGCTGGTATTTCTGGAGCTCTTTGATAAGCTTTCGCATCTCGGCGGCGGTCTTGGCGTCGGTCTTTTGCGATCCGGTCCGGTTCATTTGTCGCTGGAGTCGCTGGAGACTGCGCTTTTGCTGATCGAGCCTTCTGCGTTGCTTTTCGAGACGATTGAGTCGGCGTTTGCGGCGCTGGAGCTTCCTGGCGGCCGCCTGCTTTTGCTGCTCGGTTGCGGCCTTGCGATGGAGCTGTTCCAGGCGGCGAATCTCTTCCCTGGCAGCCTGGATGTCCTGGTCGAGGCGTTGGCCCTGTTTTTCCATGTCTTTATGGAGCCGGGCCAGGTTCTTGTCGCGTTTCATGGCCCGGGAAGCTTCTTTGAGCGCCTTGCGAAGCTCGCGTTTCTCCTTGGGGCGCATTGTTCCGGAGTCGAGTTTGTGGGCGAGTTTGCGCAGTTGCCGGGACGCCTCGTCCATGTCCCGGTTCATCAGCGCGTTGCCGAGCTTTTTCGTGATGGCCCTGCGGGCGAGTTTTTGGCCCAGTTTTGCCAGGGCGTCTTCGAAGCGGTCCAGGTTTTCGGCGAGCTTTTCCGAGCGCTTGCCGTAGGCCTTCATGAGTTTGTCATATCGTTTGAGAAATTCCGACCTCGTGATCCGTCCCTTTTCCAGGTCGGCGATGAGTCGTTTCTGTCGTTCGAGCAATTCTTCGAGTCGTTTGTCACCCAGTTTCTCGACCTGTTGCTTGAGTTGCTCGACTTCGTCTCGATATTCGCGCAGGAGCGCCTTGTCGACCTGGAGTTTTGGTTCTTCAGGTGCTTTCGGGGGAGGGAGCATGGCCTTGGCTCGTGGGCGGGGAATGCGGAGGAAGGAAAATCCCACGAGGGTCACGAACAAGACGGCGAGCGCCGCTGTGTCTCTGGGCCAGCGCCATGGGGCGGCGAGGGCGGGCCTGGCCTTCGGTAGGACCTGGAGTGCCCGCCGGATCTCGGCTTCCATGAAGGGACGCTGCTCTGCAGGAGCCTGTTCCAGGTTCTTCGAGAAGAGGAGTGCCGAGCTGAGGGCATCGTGCAGCCCACATGCCTTGTCCAGGCGCGCCGCCGCCTGGAGGGGCGAGATCGGTTTGGTGGCTCCCCAAACGAACCCTGCAAGGGCCCAAAGACCGGCCAGGAGGAAGAAAAGCCACATGTCGGACCAGGCCACCACGTCGGTCTTGAGATAGTAGAGCCCGACGAGCAAGGTGACCATCGAGATCATCGAGGTGCTCGCCATCTGGTCGAGGGCGCGCATGAGGCGCAGACGCAACGCAGTGCGTCGGGCGAGCCGTTCGATGGGAGTCTGGTCCAGGGCTGTCATGTGGTGCTGCATTCGTTTCCGCAGAAATCCTCGTGGGCCCGGTCCATCCGGGCGGTTCATGCTCTATAAATGTATCGACGCCTCTGGTGGTCCAGGGGTCTCGAAAACTTGTATTTTCGGACCCCGGGCCCGTCGCCTCGTCGAAGAGTCGACCGTCTCGTGGACTTTAGCCGGGCGCTCGTTTGTGGGCAAGGGGCAAAGCATGCGGGGGGGCAGCCTGCAAACGACGGTCGGTGTCTTTCCGCGGGAGTCCCCGACGCGGTGCACCGGCCCGGCGGTCATGAACTTTCTCTTTGAGTCTGTTGGCGTCTGGCCGCGCTCTCGTCCAGGACGCTGCGGACCTTTTCTCCGAGTTCTGCGAGCCGGTATGGTTTGGGTATAAACTCGATGCCTTCTTCCAGGACACCGTGATGTGCAATGATGGCGCGGTTGTATCCGGACGTGTAGAGGACGGCCATGTCGGGGAATCGCGCCTGCAGGCGGGTTGCCAGTTTTTTGCCGTTGGTGTCCGGCATGACCACGTCGGTGAACAGGAGATGGATGGGCCCGGGATGCTCTCGGCTGATGGCCAGCGCCTCGGTGCCCCCCGAGGCGAGTAAGACCTGGTAGCCGAGGCGGGAGAGTAACGACACCACGACTTTTTGGACCAGGGGATCGTCTTCCACCACCAGGATGGTTTCCCCGCCGCGGCTGCCGGGAGCTTTGCTTCCCGTGGCATCCCGGGCGGGCTGGGGAAGCTCGGCCTCGTTGGATGCAGGAAAGTACAGGGTAAACGTCGTGCCTTGGTCCGGTTCGGATTCAACGTGGATGTGGCCGCCGTTTTGTTCCACGATGCCCAGGACCGTGGCCAGGCCGAGGCCCGTGCCACTGCCGACGTCCTTGGTGGTGAAAAAGGGTTCGAAAACCTTGTCGATGAGGTCTCGTGGAATTCCGGTGCCGGTGTCCTGGATGGTGAGGATCACCTGTCGACCGGGATGAAAATTCCTGTGTCGTGCACAGAAGGTTTCGTTCAGGTCGCGTTCTTCGGTGGTCAGGATGAGTTTGCCACCCTGGGGCATGGCGTCCCTGGCGTTGACCGCCAGGTTCATGAGGACCTGGTCGATTTGGCTGGGGTCCACCTTCACGGGCGACAGGCCCGAGGCCAGTTTCGTTTCCACCTTGGCGAACCGGAACTTTAGATCCGCGAGCATGCTTTGGATCGAAGATGCCCCATTGCCTGGGGGGGCTGATTCATGGAGATGGCGTTGCATGTGCCGTCCCGTCAGACTCTGGATTCATTGGTCCATGGGCGTGGTCCGCCAACAGGTTGTCAACTGGACAGCAAGCATGGAACAAAGTCCTCCTGGCCTGGATTCTGCGATGAAATTTGTGATGTCTTCCGTTCAATTATAATCCAAATATTTCTCCACGCGACATGAAGTTGTCGTATCGAAGTCATTGGCATCACGACTCCCGAGACCTGCGAATGCCCGCCCGGCACGACCTACCAGGGCATCGACGTCCAGTATCACGTCAAGCAATGCTCCTGTGACGCCTGCAGTACCTTGTGATGTCTGGAGTGGCTGGAGTGGAGTCTGAGGTGCTTGCCGCAGGGCCGCTTTGATTCGCGGGTCCTGTTCGGGAGTCCGTGGCACCAGGGTGGGGGCGCGGCTACTCCGTGACCCTCAAGTGGAGCAGGACAGGGCCCTGTTCGGTGTATGAGCTCATTCCACTTCTCGTCTTTTTCAAAAGTCCCATGAAAAAGTCGCCTGAGTCCAGGGCCAACAGGGTGGGCACGGAGAGGAATTTTCGATGTCCAGGAAAGATCTGGCTGAGTCGGATGGAACGCACCCGTTTCAAGGTCACCGGATCGAACGCATTGATGCCGTGCATGTGAATGCAGTAGAGATATCGCCCTGTCTTGGACAAAATCAGGAAAAAGGCCCCGTATCCCTGATAGACACTCTTTTCAAGTCTACCGGAGCGGGCGTCGAACTTGTAGATTCTGCCGAGTTGGTGGGATGAGACGTACAAAAAGCGATTCATGCGGTCGAACACCGCGCCATAACTGGTGACGGGGACCTTGAAGGTCACATGGGACGACGAGGCCACGTCCACGATCACACCCTGGGCCGGTGGTGATGTCAGATACCCCTTGGGGTGTGATCGGTCGCGCTCGTCGTATTCATGGATGAATACTTTTCTCAGATCGCTCGAGGCAACCAGTTTGACCTTGGCCAAGCCGGGAAACTGGAGTCCGGTGCGTGTGGGCATTTGGACTGAGTAGGTCCAGTCAATTTTTCTGTCGTTGAAGGAGACGCGGATGAGTTCCACCCGCTGGACGGTCCGTCCTCCTGTTGTTCGGTGATGGATGCGGTAGGCCATGAAGTGTTTTCCGGCACTGTCCACGCCGAGACCAGCCATGTTTGCGGCGCCCAATCGGACGGTCCAGAGGATTCGTTGCGTCTTTAAGTCCACATGGACGTATCTGTAGTCGAGGTCTTTCCGGAGTTTCAGTGAGATCCGGATGATTTCTCCACTGCATGGGCAGTAGCGCATCAAAGAGCCCGGCAAGGGTACGGACTTGCCTCCGCATTTACAGGTAGGTTCTTTTATGCCCATAGATGGGCTTTTGTGGACCCAGAGCCCTGCTATGCCCCTTGCGGCATCGTAGTATACCAGCCTCGTACGGTACCATCGTTTGGAGAGTCGGTTCAAGAAGGGCAGAAAGGAGACCTTGCGGGTCTGTGCATCGTAGATCCGCGGCGTGGCCGCCGAGAACCGAAGGTCTGCGTTGGCCAGGTATCGTGTGTTGTCGGCGCGGTAGCGTTGCAGCCAGAAGTTGGAGATCGAGCCGAGTTTTCGAACACCGGGAGAGCCCGAAATCCTTCTCGCCGCATGGTGGGGAGCTGCAGCGGCAGACGGACTGTCTGCGAGAATAGGTCCAAGGAGTACCAGCTTGAAAATCATGGAAAACGACGCGAAAAGAGATGTCTGTTTCATGAGAACTTGCTCCTGGACGACGCCTTGTGGACTGGGCCATGATGTCGAGTGTTCGTTGTGTTGGTATCTACGCAGGAGGCTGAGGTCTATTCAATCTCGGTCGGACCGAGACATTGCCTTTTCGAGCCGACCAGTTGCAGGTGGCGCCACGTTCGGTTCCGACTGCTGCGGAACGAATCTCGTGGTTCCGAGCCGGACCCTGCTATTTGACCGTCACTGTGGTGGAGGGCACGAAGCTGATGCCCTCTGGATAGTAGTAGTCGTAGACCTGGGACAGCCCGGTGGAGAATCGTCCAGCCAGGGTGGGGACCAGTCGAAAATCCACACCCAGCAGATCGCCTGGCCGGAGTCGTCCCAGATAGAAGACCAGCTTGCCGGAAGTTATTTCATAGCGACGCAATTCCCATCTTTTCACATAGCGGTCCAGGTCGGCCCGTACGGGGACCATGCCCGGGGCCAGGCGCATTTCCACCATCGGGGACTTCGAGAGAAACTTTGATGTGTTCTCGACATACAACTGGAGTTTGACTGGCTGGTGGACCTTGAGAGTCGACATGCCCGATGGGCCTCTGTACTTGATGGTTGCGGACAGGATGGGGCCTTCAGGATTGGCCCGGGCCTTGGCCTCCAGGTTTTCGAGTGACGGCGGATTCCGGTGGCGATCCGATCGGCCTGAGCCGGTCCTGTGTCTTAGGCCTGATCCCGGTCCGGCCTGTCCCGGTGGGAGCGACGCCTCTGCCAGGACCGAGGCGGGCGTTTGGCGGTTCCTCTTCGATGCGAAGTTCTGTGACACCCGATAGGTCAGGCCAATCCGGTAGAAGGCGCGAAAGCCGCCCTGGGGGCGGATGCTCAGGATGTGCCTTCCCGCTGTGAGCAGACGGTCATCCAGGGTGAGACCGGCGGTGACCGGTATGCCAGAGCCGGCATGTCCGTGGCGCAGGTCGGAAAGGGTGATTCGGCCCGCTGGTTTGCCGTCCAGGCGCACGAGCAGCGAACCGCGCCGGTTCTGGCCCAGGAGACCCCTCGCTGAGTTCAAGGCGGCCAGGGCCAGGGTGGTGGCCTGGGTGCTGTACCAACTGCCCTGGGCATCTCGATTGTGCAGCAGGAACTCCATGGCCTCACGGACCAGGCGCTGTCTGTTCGAGCGCTGCTGGAGAACCGCCGCAGCCAGAGAAGTGACCTCGATGCGTCCCGACCGTCCCAGGGCCCCGGAGAGTGTGAAGATTCCTTCGCCTCCCCTTGGCGGCGCAGTCTGGGCCGTCCTG
>CAZIJS010000265.1:0-5973 GCA_964539505.1 uncultured Myxococcales bacterium | reverse complement strand
ACGGGAAGGACTTGGGAGGGGCGCTCTGGTTGGGCAGCCTGCCGTTGTCTCTTTTTTCTTCTTGCTGTTGCTCATCATTCTCCTTGCTGTTGCTCATCATTCTTCTTGCTGTTGCTCATCATTCTCCTTGCTGTCCCGACTCCATGACAGATTATGGAATCATCCTGGAGCCGGAGGGTCCGAAAACAAGAAAAATCACAAATCGACGTTGACAGGTCACCCCTGCGCCTCTACCTTGAAAAGAGGAGACGATTCGAGGCAAAAACGAGTTGGTGAGACCAGGCAAGGCCGGGTCGCAGAGAGGTTGCGGTTGCAGCGAGCCGAGGTCAAAACGGGTCGCGGCTGCAACGAGTTGGTGTGGCTTCGACGACATGCGGCAAACGCGCCTCGTCGAGCAGAGCGCACTGCGACGAACGCGACGAACGCGACAAACGCATGGCTGGTTTCGTCCAACAAGTGGCTGCGGGCCGCTGGCTGACGCCATCGGCCCCACCGAGACACGCGCTGGAAAAGCTGGAGAACAACCCGTGAGCATCCAACGACGTACGCAGCAACGATACGACATCCGTCTTCCCGTCGAGTTTTCCTACGAGGGAACCGACTACCAGGCACAGACAAAAAACATGTCCCTGGGGGGAATGTTCATCGAAACAGCGGCCCCTGTGGTCTACGGATCCAAGGTCCGGGTTTCTTTCCGACTGCCTGCACTGAACGAACCAGTGGAACTGGATGCAGAGGTCCGCTGGGTGGAACGCTCCGGAGGGGCGGTTCAGGGCATCGGAGTCCAGTTCGAGGGACTGAGGGCAAAACATGTCTGGGCACTCAACAAACTCTTTGCAGCCCAGGAACAGTAGAATCGTCAGGCATCCTGCAAGACAGCCGATTCGGGCCCTGTCCAAATTATGGTCTGCAGGTGTTTTGCCGGCTGCAGGTGTTTTGCCGTCTGCAGGTGTTTTGCTGTCGGCAGGCCTCGTACTGTCGGCAGGCGTCTTCCTCCCGGCTGGCGGTTGTAGCAAATCGTCTTCGCATTCCACCAAGGCCGCTTCCTCTGGCACCCAAAGTCGAAAAGACGCCAGGGACCTGACCACGGCGATGGAACTCACCCGTGCCTTCTTCAAGGCGGTGGACGACAGCGACTGCAAGCTCATCGTCGCAAACCTTACCACTGGCGCCACCATGGCCGACTGTGAGGAATTCGTCCGGGAATGGAAGGGACACTCGCTCGAACTCATGGAGGTGGTGGAGGCCAAGAGAGACGGCAGGAATCCAAAGGCTATCATCGTCCGGGTGAGAGTCAAAGGTAAGAAAGGGGAGAAGATCACGCTGGTGCGCGTGGTTTCGAACAAGGACCGCTGGGCGGTCAAGCTGTGAGGTGACGTGGTGCAACCCAGGTCCAAGATAGTCCTGGCAGCGGGAATGGCTTTGTTGCTCATCCTGGGCGCCTGGTATGTTTTTGCGCCCTCGAAGCATCAGACGAAAACCGCTCCATCCAACGTCTCTCAGCAGGATCCGGAACGGTACCAGCCGAGAAACGACCTCCCTGACGACACCCAGTCCCCGCCGCCGCCCGACCAGTCCGACAAGCCGGACGCAGGCCTGGTCTACGTCCCGGGAAAGGGCTGGATGAAAAAAGTAGACGACCCAAATGCCCTGCCGCCGCCAGCCAAAGGGGATCTTCCGGAAAAAAAAGACACCGAAAAGCCCGAGCCGCTCAGGCCCGTGACCGCAGCCTGGAAACTCAAGATGAAGACCAGGCTCCTGGGCGACATGGAACGCAGAATCGATCGGATCCAGCGAGCACTCGACGAGGCGCGCAAAGCAGGCGATCCAGAGGCGATCCATCGAAACGAGATTCTGCTCGATCGCACGAAGCTGCGGACGAAACGGCTCCGTTCCGACGTGGAACTGCTCAAACAGCAGGTCTCGAACGGACGAGGCGGCGAGCAAGGTCGAAATCGAGGACAGAGTCCCGAACAGGATCAGGAACAGAAATAGAATCGGGAACAGAATCAGGAAAAAATACCAAGGAAAGGACAAGCCATGAAAGGAGTCATCCCACGTTGCCTGGCCGAACTCGTCCAGGACAAATATGGCATGGATCGCTGGAAAGAGATCTTGAAGAGCGCGGGGCAAGACCCAAACATGCCAAACTTCCTCGTGGTCAGCGACATCGACGATGCCCTGGTCATGAAGTTGGTGGAAATCACCATGCAATCACTCGGCATGACACCCCAGGAACTGGCCGACGCCTTCGGTGCCTACTGGATGGACTCCTTTGCGCCCAAGTACTACAGCGCCTATCTGCGAAACGTGAAGGGCGCGGCGGAGTTCTTGCTCAAGATCGACTGGATCCACACCATGACCACCAAGGCCATCCAGGGAGCCAAGCCGCCCAGATTTTCGTACAGTTGGCCCAACGACCGGACCCTGGAAATCAGGTACGATTCCAACCGGGGGCTCATCGACTTTGCCGTGGGTCTTGCCAAGGGAGTGGGCCGACATTTCGGCGAGGACCTGCACGTGAGCAAGGTTTCGGCGAACCGGTTCCAGATCGTCTTTCCCAGGCCCCAGGAACTGGCGCAGGTCCAAAAGTGACCTGGTTGCCTCCGGACCAGGCAGCAGGCAGCAAGGGACCATGTTCGTTCTGATCGGCCTGATGGGCATCCTGGCAGGGACGGCGGCGTCCGGCATCAAGACTCTGCCTTCCTCCAACCAGGCCCCGACTCCTTCAGGAACCCTTGGCCCCATCGTGGGCGGCACCAAAGATCCAGCACATCCCGAAGTGGGCGCCCTGGTGTCTCGGCGCCACCAATGCCGGCCCGACCAGGTTGGGTACGTCTGCACCGTGACCCTGCTGTCTCCAAGGGTGGCAATCACCGCGGCCCATTGCCTCGACATCTACGGGCCGGAAGGTCCCTACGAAGTGCTCTTCACCGACGACGTGGACAACACCGATCCCCTGGCGGCCCTGGTGCTGCAAACCCTGGTTCATCCTGACTACGACCCTCAGCGACACGACATGGACTTGGCCCTGCTCGTGCTGGACCGGAATGTCACCCTCACGCCCGCAGAACCCATGGACCGGCTCCTGGATGCCACCGACGTGGGCTCGACTGTGACAGCGGTGGGCTTCGGCCTGACCGGCCCCGATGACCTGGGCACATACGGAATCAAACGACGCGGGGACATGCTGATCACCCAGGTGGACCTGGGCTCATTCGAAACCGAGCCTGGACCGGCCATGACCTGCTCGGGCGACTCGGGAGGGCCGGTCTTTCTCACCACAGACCAGGTCGAGCACCTGGTAGGCGTCACCGCATCGGGCGACCAGGCCTGCCGCAGCTATGCACACAACATCCAGGTGGCTGCTGCCTGGGACGACTTCATCCAGCCGGTCCTGGACCAGGTGGCCTCCGAACCGCTGCCCACCGAGGAAGGGACGCTCCGGCTCGATGAACTCTGCACAGAGCCCTGCCAATCCGATGATGACTGTCCTGCGCACCTGCGCTGTCTGCCGGGCCTTGGGGGCACGAACAAGTGCGTGCTTCCAGGCCTCATCCCGGGACAATTCGCCGGGTCATGCAGCACCAACCAGGACTGTCCCTCCGGGACCTGTGCCAGGCTGCACCCCTCTGGCCCAGACTCCTGTCTCTGCATGATTCCCTGTGACCAGATGGAGCCTCCGGACGGAGGCCTGGGTGATGGGACGCTCTCCCGGGACGGTGCAGTCCAAGACGGCGCAGTCCGAGACGACGCCGTCTCGGACGCAGTCGTCCTGCCCGACGGAGGCGACCTGCCCGGCCCAGGCAGGGGCTGTGCCTGCAACGCAGCCCCGCCTGGGAACCAGCCGCCATGGTGGTGGATTCTCCTGGGCGCGATCTATGCGATGGGGCGCAGACGACGCAGCTTCTCGTGAACGGATCGTTGCAACTCGTCTGGCAAGGGGGATGAAACTCAGCCCAAAGGCCTCGGTTCAGGTCAGAAGGGCAACGACTCGTAGGCAGCGGTGGCCTGGGCCACCAGGTCTTCGATGATCTCGGAGACGGGCTTGATGTCGTGGATCAACCCCACGGCCTGGGAGCAAGAGATCGTGCCGGCCTTCACGTCGCCCGTCTCGAACATCTTTCGGGCCGCTTCACCGGACACGTAGGGATAGATTTCCTCGATCCCTCCGCCCCGGGCCTCGATCTCGGCCGTCTTCTTGGCCGGCTCATTGAGCCAGACTCGATGGGCGAACCCCACCGACCTCATGATCACGTCGGTCTCCAATTCCGTGGCCTCCACCAGGGCCTTTTTGAGATCGGAATGGATGGGGCATTCCTCCGAGAGCATCAGCCTGGTTCCCACGATGGCACCGCTGGCTCCCAGGGACAACACCGCCAGCAACGTCCTGCCGTCTACGATGCCGCCGCCGCCCACCACGGGAATGCCCACGGCATCCACGGTGGCGGGCACCAACACCAGGGTCGTCACGTTCAGGTTGCCCGTGGCGCCGCCGTTCTCGTAACCCACCACGGTGACCGCGTCCGCCCCCATGGCCTCGGCTTTCTTGGCATAGCGCACCCCAACGCACTTGTGGAGCCACCGAAACCCGTACTCCTTGATCCGGGCCACCAGGTCCTCGGGCGGAGCGAAACCAGACGTTTCAACGATGGTCACGTCCTCTTCAGCCATGATCTCGAGGTAGCGCATGTTGTCGAGCTTGCGCATCATGGGAAACAGGTTGATGTTGACGGCAAAGGGCTGATCCGTCCGCTCCTTGACGGCACGCAGGTCCGCGCGAAACTTGTCTTCTTCGAGATACATGGCCGAGGCCAACACCCCGAGCGCCCCGGCCTGGCTGACCGAGGCCACGAACGGTGCAGCCGAGAGATCCATCATGGTCCCGCCGATGATGGGGTACTTCGTTCCAAGCAGTTCGGTGAGTCTCGTCTTCATGGGCACACTCCTTTTCCTCCCAGACCGACGGCAGCCTACGAAATCCCTCCTTGGGACGCAAGGGATCTTGGGTCGTCGGAATCTTCGAAAGGATGAAAGACGGACGGGTCAACATGCCGGACCTCTACCGGGTGGGCTTCGGACTGGGAAGACGCGGCGGTGTCCGCCCCGTTCTGAAACAATCGTCGCAGCAGGAAGGATGACTCCATCCGTCGCCTGCCCACGGCACCGCCCGCTTGCGGCCCCGGTTGTGGCTCTCCCTGCCTGCCTCCCTGCCGGCCATCTCGTTGCGGTTGTCCCCCAACAGGCACAGGCCGGATTCTGCCAGGAGGGAACCATTTCATCCCTGCCAGGACAACCCTGAGTAAGCCTTCCCTTTTTTCCTTGATATAACAGCATTTTTCCATGGCCCCATGTTTGCATTTTCCGGGGACGACAGCAAACGAGCCGGGAAAACGGCGCCATGAGGCGCCTTTTCCCCGACCACAGGGCACTGCAGCATATCCAGGTTCGGCCGGGTGGCAAAAACCGGAGATGCAGCAAGAGGGAAGGAGGCACAGCAGCCATGGCCAACACAGAGAAAATGTGGAGCCCCTGGCACAGGGAAACGGACTGGCCCGGGTCACACCACAGGAGAGACGAACGCGAGGATCCCCAGGATATCGACGCACCATCCGGCGCTTCAGGCAGGAAACTCACCAGGGCACCGCGCCCATCGGAGGCATCCTCCAAGGAAGGCAACGGGGCCGGGAGAGTCGAGAGCAGCGGGAGAGCCAGGAGAGTCGGGAGCGGCGGGAGAGTCGGGAGCGGCGGGAGAGCCGGGAAAGCCGGGAGAGCCGGGAGAGCCGGGGCGCGGGCCAAGGGCATCACCGCGTTGGCCATCGCGGCGTTGGGCGCATGGTCCTGCGATTGGAACGTAAGCCGTCCCGGCCAACGAACGAGTCACAGGGTCGAGACTTCCCACCGAAGGGTGGCGGTGATCCTCATGCCCGGCCTGTCGGCCGCAGAGGCAGACAGGTTGCTGCGGTCTTCCTC
>CAZIJS010000264.1:0-5998 GCA_964539505.1 uncultured Myxococcales bacterium | reverse complement strand
ACAGGTCCTGTCAGAGCCCTTGGTAATTCAAGGTGCGGCCGTAGAGCCCATAATAGGCATCCTCCTGCCATCCTCCCCAGACAACGAATCCAACCCCGTCGGTGATGGCACAGACCGGCCAGAGGGAATAGCTTGCCGACTGGTGCGCAATACTTTCGGAAATCAGGCCCGGTCCTCCCAGCAGCATATCGCCACGCTGGGACAAGGAGCCCGCAAAGACCATTCCGTGCACCCCGACGCCACAAGAGCCGGTCATCTCTCCCCAAACGAGAACGCTCGACCAGTCGTCCGAGCAGGCAAACAGCCCGCTGGGAAAGGCCGCAGCAGACCGAAAGCGCTGCTCGGCCACGAGGTCTCCCTGCTCATCGAGCATCATGTCCACGATGGTCCCCAAGGGCTCGTGATACTGAAAACCCCAGAGCACCGGTATTCCTCCTCGAACCGACAGTGCCAGATCCCCGGTGAAGTCCCCATCCACGGGAATCTGCGTGGGCGGAACCAGGATGGTCCCATCCCAGGAAAAGACCTGGACCATTGCCGCACCCATCTGGAGATAGGCCACCATGACCTTGTCGCCCAGGTCGGCCAGGACCGGATTGGTGCCGTTGTCGCTGGTCACCAAGACCATCTCGCCCTCACCAGCCAACATCCCCACGTCGATGGTGGAAACGTCTCTGTTCTCGAACGCCAATGCGACCCCGTTTCCTGCCACCACGGGCCCGCTCCTGGCAGGATAACAGGCGTCACAGAGCCTTCGCCAGTTCCCGACAGCGATGCCATCATCCGTGATATCCGCCCAGGCGCCCTCTGTGGTCCAATCCCGACGGTGTCGGACCAGGTAGACCTTTGTCGAGCCGACCTCGCCCCCCACCGAGAGCCAATCACCGTCCATGGTGACCCGGTCTCCCATCTGAAAAGAAGGCAAGGGGCCAAGCAGCCAGAGGACCAGATTGTCCACCGCGCTCCATCCTTCGGCGCCGGCTACCAGGAGCATCTTGTTCGAAACGAGCTGGGCATCGTAGGTAAATCGCGGCGCTTCCTGGGCTTCCAGCACGAGTTGTTCACCAAGGTCGCAATTCCCGGAAAGAGCATTCGAACAGGATCCACCGTCTCCAGCGGCCCCTGCATCCACATCTGCGTCCCAAATGCCACATTCAGGCTCCCTCCAGACCGTACCGATGGGACGCATGCATCCAGATCCGCCGCCCAGAAGGCCAAAGGAGCCCAACAGGATCACGAACCCCAAACCCTGTCCAATAGGGGATCTTAGCGAAATACCGTTTTTTTCGCCCGGCAAACAATGCAATGACACAGGAAACGACATATTGGTCTCCCCTCCCATCGAGCGACCCATCCAGCCGGAGCGCCCGGCGATGCAACGCGTATCCACTGATCCGCCAGGATCCCACGAGGTCTACTCACAACATTTCCATTATGGCACGGCTGGAAGGCAGTACTCAACAGAAATGGAGGGCATGCCGCCGGCCGGCTGATGCCCATGACATCGGCTTCAACCCCGATACCCAACGCGGTCCTTGGGCCAGGATGCGCAAGAGTTGACGTTCGAACCTGCGAGCCGTATCACCAGCCTGTCATTCGGAAAGCAACGAACAGGCTCCTGCCATGCAGAGACTGTTGCAGCGAAAGGGTGCAGACAAGCTACGGAGGTGGAGATCATGACAAGGCACGGCGGAGGGATCGTGGCCGCACAAAACAAGAATCGATGGCTCTGGATCGGAGCCTTGACTGCGGGCATTTTTCTGGCAGGCCCGGCTCAGGCCAGGAAAGTCTGTATGAGTGCCAGGGACCTGGTGGCGGTCAAACTCCCCCTCGATCCTCGAATCAGTCCTGACGGCAAGTGGGTCCTCTTTGGGCTCAAGGTGTCTGACGCCAAGGCCAACCGAAACAGGGTTGCGCTCTACGTGGTTCCGACAACAGGAGGCAAGGCAAGGAGATTGACGCGATCGAAGGGATCGGACTTCTCTGGGCGCTGGTCTCCCAAGGGGGACAAAATCCTGTTTATTTCCACGAGAAACGGCAGCCCCCAACTCTTCGTGCTCCCCTTTGCCCAGGGAGGAGAAGCCAGGCAGGTCACCCACATCGAAACAGGGGTGACCGGTCCTGTCTGGAGTCCCGATGGGAAGTGGGCCCTGGCGGTGTCCGACCTGTTTCGGGGCTGCAAGACTCTGGATTGTAGCATCAAGAGGCACAAAGCGAAAAAAGCATCCCTGGTCAAAGCCCTGGTGACCGACCACCTTCTCTACAGGCATTGGGACACCTGGCGCAACAACAAGGTCAGCCAGGTACTGCGCATCGACCTGCCCAATGGAAAGCCCCACATCCTCACACCAGAAAACCGGGATGTCCCTCCCCTGGCACTGGGCTCCAGCCATGACTACGTGGTTTCCCCCGATGGCCGGGAAGTGGCCTTCGTGATGAACACGGACCGGATCGTGGCCGCGAGCACGAACAACGACGTTTTTCTCGTCAAGTCAACCGGCGGCCGACCCAGGCGCATCACCACCTCACATGCCAACCAGAACGGTCCCGCCTATTCACCCGACGGCCGATACCTGGCCTACCTGGCCATGGTGCGCCCTGGCTACGAATCAGACAGACAGCGCATCGTGGTGGTCGACCGAAAGACCGGCCGGAAACGCACCTTGCTGGGCCGGTTCGATCGCTCCGTGGCCGAGTTCGTCTGGAGCCCGGATGGCAAGACCATCTACTTTACGGCGGACGACCGTGGCTACGTGCCGGTCTTTTCGGTGCCCCTGGCAGGCGGCCCGGTCAAGACCCTGATCTCCAAGGTGCACGCCCGTGGCCTTACAATCAGCAGAGACGGCCGTTTTCTGGTGTTTCGCTCCGAAGCGGCCAATCGCCCCCAGGAACTCTACCGGTTCGACCTGGTCGGCAGAAGACTCACCCAGCTCACCCATTTCAACAATTGGCTGCGCGACACCCGGGCCTTCGGTAAACTGGAGAGCTTCTGGTTCAAGGGCGCTCGGGGCGACAGAGTCCAGGCCTTCCTGCTTTGGCCCGCGCCCCAATGCCGAAAACCCGGCCGCATCCCCGTAGTCCACATGATCCACGGAGGTCCCCAGGGCATGTTGGGCGACGACTTTCATCCCCGGTGGAACGCTGCCCTGTTCGCGGCGCCTGGCTATGCAGTCCTCATGGTCAACTTCCATGGATCCACGGGATACGGGCAAGCCTTTACCGACTCTATCCGAGGCGACTGGGGCGGAAAGCCCTATCGAGACATCATGCTGGGCCTCCAGGCGGCTCTCAGAAGGCACAGAAACCTCGATCCCAGGCGTGTCTGTGCCGCTGGTGCTTCTTATGGCGGCTATATGATCGACTGGATCGGCGGCCACACCAAACGCTTCAAATGTCTCATCACCCACGACGGCGTCTACAACCTGGAATCCATGTACGGCGCCACCGAAGAACTCTGGTTCCCTGAATGGGAGTATCACGGTCTCCCCTGGGGCAGAAGCAAGCAGAGCCAGTATCGGCGCTGGTCACCACACAACTATGTTCAGAACTGGAAGACTCCCACCCTGATCGTGCACGGCCAGCATGACTTCCGCGTTCCCGTGACCCAGGGCATGCAGCTCTTCACGGCATTGAAGCGACTGGGAGTGACAGCCCGGTTCCTCTACTTTCCCGACGAAACCCACTTCGTCCAAAAACCCCTCAACCGGCTTCTCTGGTGGAACCAGGTCCATGGCTGGTTCGCGCGCTTCTTGAAGTAGCCCCGGTTCGGCCAACTGTTCGTTTCTCCTCTTCCGCGACAATCTCTTCGTCATTCCGGAAAGCTTACCGAGGTTGCCCCTGAACAACTGCGGGCCTATAGTCGTCTGTGAGGCGACATGACGAAGCACCCGGACGCGGGGAAGCGATGTCCGGAAACAGGCGAGGCGGATCATGCAAGATGAAAACTGGAGGAACTGGAGGAAAGAGACGCGCATATCAGCACAGATCCCCTGGAAGGCTCTCTGGGCTGCCTCGCTTTGTGCCGCTTTCCTGGTGCCCATCCCAGGTCGGGCCCAGAGCAACCTCCCCTTGCCTGGAATGCTTCCTCGACGACAGATTCCCACCCAGCTCAAGCCCTTGGCCGGCAAAACGAAAAACGGCTACTGGGCGGAATACGCAGTGCGCCGTTTCGCCACGGGCCAGGCCATGCGCTGGCGCATCGCCATGGTGGGCCGTGTGGGCCGCCACAAAGAGTGGTGGGAGCACGTGATCCGTTGGGGAAGACTCCGCAGCCTGGTCATCAAGGTTTTGCTCCAAAATCCTTCCAGCAAAAACGCCAAGGTGCTCAAGGCCATCATGCAGCCGGGAGGACGGCAAGCCATCGAGATCCCCCTGTCCAAGACCGCGAAACTCCTGGACCTTTATATGCCCATCCTGCATCAAAAAGCCACTGACCTCGGTATCGAGACCATCCAGGTGGCGGCGGGCACGTTCAAGGTGCACCACTACGTCCTCACCGACAGGCGGGGGAAAAAGACCCATTATTGGACGTCACCACGCATCCCCATCTACGGGATGGTCAAACTCCTGTCGCCCAGCATGCGCATGGAACTGACGGGATACGGAACCGACGCCATGTCGCAAATTCGCGGGAAGATCGGCCGCTGGCCCTTCCCTGTCAAGCCCTGACCAAAGGGCCGAGCCCTTTGCCGGAGGAATCCAACGTGTCCATGGAATTCGTCTACGTGGTCCCCAGAGCCGACCTCTTCGATCTGGCTTTTCCCCATGGTTTTCTCCCGATCGAAAAGACAGCAGGCAGTCCCTTCGATCCGGAACGGATCCTGAAAGCGATCCGGGAACGCGGCTACTTCGTCGAGCGAAGAAGGGCCGAGGCGGACTCGAGTCTCAAACAGATCATTCCCTACACGGTGGTGACGCATGGAGACAAGATCCTACGCCTTCGCAGGCTCACCGGCGGTGCAGAGGCGCGTCTGCACGGCAAGGGGTCTGTTGGGGTCGGGGGGCATGTCAACCCCAAAGACGCTGAGCCCGACGCGCCCCTGGGCCCCGTGGAGGCATTGGCACCCCGCCTGGGTCGGTTTCTGGCCGCTGCGGCTTGGCGCGAACTCACCGAAGAAGTCGCCATCGAGGGCCCCAGGCATGTCCGCATGATCGGCTTCATCAACGACGACTCCAACGACGTGGGCTCGGTGCATTTCGGCCTGGTACTCCGGGCCGAGGCATCCTCGGAACGGTTCGAAATTCTCGAACCGGAACAACTTACCGGTGGATTCGTGGATCCCGCAGCGTTGCTCGACTCCGACCAAAGTCTGGAAACCTGGTCCAGCCTCGTGGTCCAGGCCCTCTTTCGGACATGACACAATGAGAGGTGGACATGCTCGGAACCAAGAACCAATGCCGACGCGACCTGCATGACGCGGAAATCAGATGCACAGCGGGTTGGTTGGAAACGGACAGAAACAGCGATCACAGCATCTGGCAGGTCCGCTTCCATCCAGGGCGACCAGAGGGTCTCTGCGCTGCGTTCCTGGGTCTGCTCCTGGTGCTTGCCCAGGCGGTCTCGGGCTGCGGTGACGACAGACGTGACCGGAAAAACGGCGAACTTGGAGGCGCCTGCCTGGAAGATGGAACATGCCACGAGGGCCTGGTCTGCAACGAAGCAGGAGTCTGCATCCTGCCGCCCGACTCCTGTGACGGGGTCACCTGTTCGGACCATGGAAGCTGCCTGGTTTCAGAGGGCCTGGCCACCTGTGACTGCGACCCGGGCTACCAGGCACGCGGGTTGACTTGTGTGCCCAACGAAGACCAAACGCCACCTGTCATCTCGGACCTGAGCGCAGATGCAACGGGCTCAGCACTCATCGCAGTGACATGGCGCACCGACGAACCAGCCACGTCGGTGGTCCGCTACGGTGTCGATGGGCTGGACCTGACCATGGAAAACACGGACCTGGTGGAGCAACATCGTATCCTGCTGTCCCGTCTCCAGACCGAGACC
>CAZIJS010000263.1:0-6012 GCA_964539505.1 uncultured Myxococcales bacterium | reverse complement strand
CCTCACGGGAGGGGATGGCCCTGTTCACTGAAAACGACCTTGAGGATTTCTTTCGATTCGCAAAAAAACATCCAACCGATTTGGGGTGAGCGGATTGTGCCCCTGGTCCTGGGGGAATATACGATAAGGCGGATCGGAGACTGATTGAGCCCCAGGTTGCCATCAGGATGGGCTTCGGGTCGGGCGGCGCGGTTCGTTTTCCACGAGGTATCCAAACCGGGCTGCGAATTCATCCGGGGGCATGTGGGCGGCTCTTGCGAGGCGCACGAGGCGGTTGTGGTCCTGGAAATCGTCCGGCTCCAGTCGGATCATGTAGTTGCGCGAGATACGGTAGGAGTCGCTGTCCACGTCCACGAGACGCACGTTCATCCGCTTGGTTTCCGGGTTGATGAGGTCTGCCAGGGGCATGGGCACGGCCTGTCCACCCTGCACCGTGATCATGGCACCCGATCCTCCATTGAGGAGATAGCGGACAGCAGCGTGACCCAAGTCCTGGGTGTATTCGCAGTCGAAGGGAATGGGGTCGGCGCAGCGCAGTTCGTAGCCGATGTTCTTTGAGACCACCGTGATATCAAGGCCCCGGGAGATGAGGCGGCGTTTGACTTCATTTTTGATGATGTCGCCGAAAGGAATCTCTGCATAGCGCAGATGACCGTGGGCATCGCGTTCCACGTCATCGAGGCGGAGCAGGTCTTCTTCTTCGATGCTCTCCACGACTCCCTCCGCCAGGATGGCGACGCCGTAGTTTTTCCCCATGGCCCGCCGTTTGATGATCGACGTTTCCAGGATGTCGGCCAGCTCGGCGAGACGAATCTTCTTGCCGCGAAACTCTTCTGCGATGATAGCGAGAGTGGCGCCGGCTGCCCGGGCGATCCCGAGGGCCAGGTGGCCCGCCTTGCGTCCCATGGAGACCACGAAATACCAGCGACTCGTGGTCTGGGCGTCTACCATGATGTAATGGACCAGCTCCACGCCCACGTGCCTGGCCGTCTGGTATCCGAACGTGGAGAGCCGGTTTGGCAACGGCAGGTCGTTGTCGATGGTCTTGGGCACGTGGGCCACGCGGATTTTGTGGCCTGTGGCCTCGGCCACCCGATAGGCCGAATGGGCCGTGTCGTCGCCACCGATGGTGAGCAGGTAGTCCACTTCGAGGTTCTTGAGAGCCCGGACCGTGTTGTTCATCGCCTCTTCCGACTTGGTCGGATTGGCCCGGGAGGTGCGCAGCACCGATCCCCCCTCGAAATGCACCCGGGATATGTCGGAGATGCTCAGCTCCCAAATCTTGGAGTTGTCGCCTTTGGCCAGCCACTGGAACCCGTCCAAAATGCCCACCACCTTCAGACCTGAGTTGATGGCTTCGATGGTGGCGGCACGGATCACTCCGTTGATACCCGGTGCGGGGCCTCCGCCCACGAGGATTCCCAGGACTTCACCTCTGTTTTCGTAGGACTCGAGCATGTTTCACCTCATTGGCACCAAGACCCGACATGCCTCTTTCGAAAAGAGACATCCGGACTTTTTTCTGCCTCGCGTTGTCTGTGGTCGCGTTCCTGGGGCGCTTTGATTTTAAGACCTGTTGATACTCTATTTTTTTCATTGCGCAAAGTCTCAGTTCAAGTAAAAAGATCGCACGTTTTTTCAAAGGCCTCTACGGCAGTCGCGCGTCGTCTTCGGCCAAGCCGGCCCATGAGCATTCGCTCTCTGGTCACTGGTCGGGTCACGGTTCGTCCCCATTGCGGCTGCATAGACGATTCATTTTCGAGGAGAAATCCATGGACGCTCAGGCTTATCGCATCGTGCTTCGTTATGACAGGGAGTCTGGAATGTTTCGGGCGCTGGTTCCGGAATTGCCGGACATTTCCGCAGAGGGAGAAACAAGGGCCGAGGCGGCGGACCTTGTCGTGGACGCTGTTCAAAAGAGGCTCGACGAGTTGGAGGATCAGGGGATCGAGCCACCAATGCCCCTGGACGAGGAGATGTTCAGCGGGGAGCTGTCCCTGCAGATTTCTCCGGAGCTGCACCGGGAACTCGCATGGCAGGCCAAGCTGGAGGGTACTACGGTCGATCAAATCGTCGGCGAACTCCTGGCCGCTGGGATCCAACGGCGGGCCGTGGGCATGCCTGACATGTCCCAACGCCCATCGGGCGGTGGCGAGCGGCGCAAGGGCCATGGACGCAGACCGGGCATGAGCAAGGCACAATACATGCAAATCATGGAAGACAAGGCCAGTTTCATGGAATACGTTCGCAACTTGGAGCAGGGCGGCGGCGGCAGGGGAGGCAAGGGCCGCAGGAGGAAGTGATCATGACTCGCATCGGTCCGGCGATCCTGGGGACGAGCCGGGCCTCTTCTCGGCACATCGTCGTACTTTTCGCGCTCATTTCGGCCCAGGGGATCCTGGGCTGTGCCACTGCGTCCGGTACGTCAGGCAAGACCAGCGGAGACAGGCCTGGTTCGGCCAAGGTTTCGGGGCCCAGGGTCTGTGAAGTCCGGGTGGCACCGCTCAAGGGGGCTGTCTACCAGACCAAATGGTATCTCGATGCTCGGCGTCGGTTGAAGGCCATCAAAGGTCGAGCTCAAAAGATCCTCGACGGGATGACCGCCCGCTACCGCCGGCGCTACGACCTGGACATCCGCGCAGCCCGGCATCTCAAGAAAGAACGCGAACTGGAACGGCTCCGAGGTTCGGTGATTTCAGAGGAGGAGTACAAGACCAGATGGGAAAAACTTGCGGCGCTCCTGGATGCGGACCCATCGCTCAAGCGAGCCGTGGCTGAACAGCGTTCCGATTCCATGACATACAGGGTGCGGAAGCAGAACGCACTCATGGAGGCCACAAAGATTGCTCTGGCCGGACGAAGGCTGGAAAAACGGCTCGCAGACGCAGCAGGACAACTCGACGAGCACCTCCACGACGTTCTCAGGACGGCCGTCCGCTCGGTGGCGGCGCATGCCCTGGCCGACAGGCGTTGCGACCTGGTTTGTGCCGGGGGCGCGGTGGTTGGGGCCAGGCGGCCGAGGCGGGGGAGCTGCAAGATGCGCGCAGAGTTGGACCTGACAGGTGAGGTCATCACGTTTGCAGTCAGGTCGTTGGGTGGAAAGGCAGCCCCTTCCGGTGCTGCTGGAACGGGACGGAGTAGATCGCTGTCTGCGCCGGCCGGCTCTGATGCAACTTCTCTCAAGCGCGGTGTCCCGGCTGGCGGCAGCGGAGGCGCAAGCCGGCCATGAGTTTCGTCGAGCGGCGCAAGGTGGTGGCGGTTTGTGGAGGGGCGGCCCTGCCCAGCATCGAGGTGGGGCGCCTGGCCGAGGAACTCGGGGCCGAGATTCTGCGTGCCGGCATGCACCTGCTGACAGGGGGAATGGGAGGCGTGATGGAAGCGGCCAGCCGGGGAGCCAGGCGCGCCAAAGACGCCGAGCATCTCGACGGTTTGGTGATCGGCATTCTGCCCACCGAGGATCCGGGGCGGGCCAATCCCCACTGCGACCTGGTCCTTCCCACCGGGATGGGGGTGGGGCGCAACGTGCTCGTGATCCGGGCTGCCGACGCTGTAGTGCTCGTGGATGGAGGCAGCGGCACCCTATCCGAAGCGGCCTATGCCTGGCAGCTTGGCAAGCCCATCGTGGCAATGGCAAAAACAGGGGGCTGGGCCGGGCGCCTGGCGGGACAACGGCTCGATACCAGAAGAGATGACCAGGTCATGGAAGCCCAGGACGCCGGGCAGGCGGTGGAACTGATCCGACATGCCTTCGGGGACTAAGTGGCGCGACCTCGTCCGAAGGGTGGACAGTCGCCTGAGGCGTGACAGGCTCATGATGCCGGGAGAGGGGGTCTTGGTGGCCTGTTCCGGTGGGCCGGACTCGGTCTGTTTGCTGACGATCCTTCATGAATTGAGTCGGACCTGGGATTGGCGGATCGCCGTGGCGCACGTGCATCACGGCCTGCGGCCCGATGCGGATGATGATTTGGATTGGGTGGCCGCACTCGCACGAAAAATGGGCCTGCCTTTTTTCTCGGAGAGGGTCGCAATCAGTGGGCGATCCGAGGATGCCGCGCGCCGGGCCAGGTACGGGGCACTGGCGCAGATGGCGGAAGATTCCGGGTATGGACTGGTGGCCTTGGGCCATCATATGGGCGACCAGGCCGAAACCCTGCTCATGCGCCTGGTTCGGGGGGCGGGCCTTCGCGGCGCGGCTGCCATGGCGACGCGGCGCGGTCGGTTCGTGCGACCCCTGCTCCACGAGACTCGGGACGTCATCTTGTCGGCCCTTGCGGAAAGAGGACTCGATACGCTCAGGGACCCAAGCAACGAAGACGATCGGTACTTGCGAAACTGGATTCGAGGTCGGGTCATTCCGCTCTTGCAACAACGAAATCCCAGGGTCGTCCAGGCGCTGGCCTCGTTTGCAACGCGCCAACGCCGTGACCTGGAAGCTCTGGACCGAGCGCTTTCGCTGCTGTGGGACCGCTACGTCACCAAGGTTGACGGCCCAGGGGGTGGCTGTGGGATTCGCATCGAGATGCAGGTTCTCGGTGACCTGGGCGAAGGGGGGCTGTGGTGGATGCTTCGGCGGGCCCATGCGCAGGTCCGGGCTGCAGTGACTGGAGATGATGACCATGGTGACGTCCACCTGTCGGCCCATCACCTCGAACAGGTCCTTGCCGTGGCTGGAGTGCCTGGCGAAAAGAGAGCTTCATTGCCTGCGGGGGTGAGCCTGGTGACCGCCGGCAGCGGGCTGGTGGTGCTGCCTTCCGCCTGGGTGCAACCGGCAGCGATTCGAAGATGGCTCGTTCCGGCAGGGGAAGGACTTGCCGTCCTGGAGGGCACGGGTTGGGTACTGCAGGTCGGCCCCGTTGCCAGGGAAGTGGCCAGGGCCTGGCCGGGGGCGCGGTTGCGCGATGGAGGCTCGTTACAGGACCATTACGTGGACGCCAAGGTGCCCCGGATCCTCAGATCTCATTTTCCGATACTGCTATCCAACGGGCTCGTGGAATGGGCGGTGGGGAACCGAGCCACCGAAGGAAAATTGTTTCTCTTGCCTGGGAGTCTCGAACGAGCTTTGGTGAGACTCTTTCAACCCGATGCCGGGGCGCTCGGCATTTTTGACTTGTCCCAACCGGGTCTTTCTGTCACTACAAAGGCCAGGGAGATTTCAGTCGGCCGGGCGATCGGGGACGATTCTCGGTCCGCGGGCCCTGGAACCGGCATTGGCAGTAGGAAGGCGTAGTGCAGTGAAGCAGTCTCAAAAGACCATACTTTTGTGGATGATACTTATCGGCGTCCTGGTGGCCGTCTATTATTTGTTTCGAACGAATCCGGACGAGGCCAAGAGCGTCAAGTTTTCCACCTTGATGCGTCAGGTGACCACGAACCCCAAGGCCATCCGGAAGCTGACGTTTCGGGGCAACGACGCTGAAGGGTGCTGTATCGCGGGCAAGAAATTCAAGACCCATGGACTGCTCAGTCCGGAACTCCTGGAGAAGTTGGACAAGGCAGGGGTGGATTACGACATCAAAGAAAAGAAGGAGAGCATTTGGCCGTCGCTCCTCGTCTACTGGCTTCCCATGGTCCTGCTCATCGTGCTGTTTCTCTTCTTCATGAGACAGCTCCAGTCCGGAAGCGGCAAGGCCATGTCTTTTGGAAAGTCCCGGGCCAAGCTCCTCAACGAGAGCCACAAGAAGGTCACCTTCAAGGACGTGGCTGGTATCGAGGAGGCAAAAGAAGAGGTCGAGGAGATCATCGAATTCCTCCAGGACCCCAAGAAGTTTACGCGTCTGGGCGGCCGGATACCAAAGGGGGTCCTGCTCATGGGGCCTCCCGGCACGGGGAAGACGCTTCTGGCCAGGGCCATCGCCGGAGAGGCCGGCGTGCCGTTCTTTGGCATTTCAGGGTCGGATTTCGTGGAGATGTTCGTGGGAGTGGGGGCCTCGCGTGTGCGAGACCTCTTCGAGCAAGGCAAGAAGAACGCACCCTGCATCATTTTCATCGACGAGATCGATGCAGTGGGCCGTC
>CAZIJS010000262.1:0-6034 GCA_964539505.1 uncultured Myxococcales bacterium | reverse complement strand
TGCCCGTATCCCTGGCCGCGTGATCCACCACTTTGAGCGTCCAGTCGCCCGAGGCGTCTTTTCCATTGAAATCCTGCAGGTCGAAGGACTGCTGGATGTCGTCGTCCGAACCGCCCTCGCGGCTCCAGATGGTTGCGGTGATCCCGTCGTGGATCAAGAGGACCTCCAGGTCACCGACCCAGGTGTGGGTGATGTCCAGATCCAGCTTCAATGCGCTGATGCTCATGCTGTCGGGCACCGTGATGGTGGCGGTCACCCCCTGCGGGTCGTTGTCCGGAATCTCGGTCTTCTGATCGTTTCCGTACGTCTTGACCGTAGGATCGGGCTCAGGATCGGGCTCGCAGCGACTCCCCTCGGGACTGAAACAATTGCCCCGGGCGCCACTGACGCCAAAGCGGTAATGGTGCACCTTGCGCAAAACCGCTTCCATGATGCCCTGCCAGGACGTCCGGCCGCCGTTTTCGAATCCTTCGATGAGCTTGGCGAGAATCGTCGATGTCAGGGGAAGCATCTCAGTATAGTAAGTGGGCGTGACATTGGAAACCACGTCCACGTTCTCCCAGCCGCCCTTGCCTTCCAGGATGGGACGCACGTAGTATTCGTAGCTCAGGCAACTGGCCACCTGGAAAATCTGGTACCTGTCCGGATAATCCGCCCTCTCGAAAGCCATTCCAGAGCCCAGGACGCTGTGGCCGTTGTACATGACCACCTCGTGCTCGGACACCGCCTTCTGCCAGTTCGAGAATCGTGAATAGTCCGCCACGCTGTGGAAAATTTCCGGCGGATAGATATCCACGACCACGCTCTTGTCGCCGGAATCCTTGATGAAGCGACGGCCCAAGGGCGCATCCTCACTCTCTTCGAAACCGGCTTCTTTGAGCCATGTCGCCAACTTGCGCACCGAGGCCTGGTTGTAGTCGTCCTTCACGTCGCCGTCGTCCATCTTGCCGAACACCACCACCACGTCCAGTCTGCCGTCTTCCCAGAGTTTGTCATACTCGGGATAAGTCTTCGGATTGCGGGGCAAGACCCGCTCGACGGTCATGGTCATCTTCTGCGTATCCACGTGGCACCCAGACCTGGTAGGATTCCACAGGTACCAGTAGATCGACTGGCTCAGGCCCAAGTGTTCATTGTGGGTGGCACAGTCATCGCCGGCCTCTTCCATGACCTTGTATGGCCTGACGGGAACCACCGCTTCGAACTGGGTGCCCTCGTGAACGCCACGCGCATCACTCTTCATGAGGACCACGTTTGCGGACTTGATGCGAAAATGGCGCAGGCTGCTCTTGTCCAGCGAAGCCGCCTGGCTGGCGGGAATCCAGGTGCCGTCCACGAGCCATTCCACCTGGTCGGACTCCACCACATCCTCTGCCAGGATCTCGAGGTAGATGTTGTCGTGGGTTCGAAAATAGGTGACCGCATACTGGGCCAGGTCTGCCGGTGCGTCCAGGATGCGCCAGTTGGATGCCTCCACATCAGCCTCGAGGGTGGCCTCCACCTCCAGGCCCCTAAGGTTGATGTAGCCGGTATCCTCCTTGCCGCCCTGGTCCGGATCCAGGAAGGGGTTGCTGTATTCGTCGGCTGCATCGCCGTTCTGATTGCAAGCAGGCTGCTGGGTCCAAATCATCAGTGCCGCTGCAACGAGCCAGATTCCGTGTCTCATGTCGTGCTCCTTGAAAAACAATCCGAAAAATCTCGAAAGACGGGGCCCGCCTCCCTGGACAGGCCCCGTCTCCATCTTCAATCTACTGCTCCGGGGTCACTTCCAAGGCCCAGGAATTGATCGTGCCCAGGTCCCTGGATGCCGAATCAACGACCTTCAGCGTCCAGGTGCCTTTGATGCTCTTGCCATCGAAGGCGTGGAGCTGGAACGTCTGCTGGATGTTGTCGTCGGATCCGCCCTCACGACTCCACAGCACCTCGTCGATTCCATCGTGGGAAAGGGTCACGGTGAGATCGCCGACCCAGGTATGCGTGATGTCGAGTTCCAGTTTCAGGGATGCAGCGGTGACATCGTCTTCGATGGTCAGCGTTGAAGTGACGCCTGCCGGATCATTGTCCGGGATGGCCGCCGACTCGGTCTGTTCGTACCTGTTGCCTTCGGGCTCGGGCTGCTCCTCGCACCGGTTTCCACTGGGGGTAAAGCAGTTGTCCCTGGCACCACTCACCCCGAAGCGATAATGGCCGAGCTTGCGCCCCACCGCCTCCATGATATCTTGCCAGGAGACGCGGCCCCCATTTTCGAATCCTTCCATGAGCTTGGCCAGGACCGTGGAGGTGAGGGGCAGATTTTCCGAATAATACGTGGGTGTGGTGTTCGCAATGACGTCCACGTCGTCCCAGCCACCTTTACCCTCCAGGATGGGCCGCACATAATACTCGTAGCTCAGGCAGCTCGCCACCTGGAAAATCTGGTAGCGGTCCGGGTAGCTCGCCCGTTCGAAAGCCATGCCCGAACCCAACACACTGTGGCCGTTGTACATGACCACCTCGTGCTCGGACACAGCCTTCTGCCAGTTTTCGAACCGCGCATAGTCCGCCACGCTGTGGAACACCGAGGGGCCATAGATGTCGACGATCTCGGTCTTGTCGCCCTTGGTACGCTGGAACCGGCGGCCCATGTCCACGTCTTCTTGTTCCTCGAAACCCGCTTCCTTGAGCCAGCGCGCCAGGCGATCCACGTTCCTCCAGTTGCCGTCGTCGTCCACGTTGCCGTCGTCGAGTTTTCCGAAGAAGACCGCCACGTCCAGGCGGTTGTCTTCCCAGAGCCTGTCGTATTCAGGATAGGACTCCACGTTCCTGGGAAGCACCCGGTCCACGGTGAGGGTCATGGTCTGTGTCTCGATCTCGCAGCCGGACCGGTCGGGATTCCAGAGATACCAGTAAATCTCCTGATCCAGGCCGAGATGGTGGTCTTCGTCCGCGCACTTCTTTCCAGCCTCATCCATCACGTCGTAGGGCCGCACAGGCACCTTGGCATCCAGGACGTCTCCCTCGGAAATACCCTCGGCGTCGCGGTATTGAACCACCACATTGGCCCCGCGATACCTGAAATGGTGCAGCTTGCTCTTGTCCAGGTCCTTGGCCTGCTCGTATCCCAGCCATTCGCCGTCCACCAGCCATTCCACCCGCTCCTTGGCCGTGGCGTCTTCCGCCAGGATCTCGAGATAAATCTTGTGGTGGCTGCGCAGGTAGGTCACGGCATACTGCATGAGGTCGGCGGGAGCATTGAAAATGCGCCAGGATGAAGCCTCCACATCTGCCTCGATGGTCACTTCCAGTTCGGTGCCCCGAAGATTGACGTACCCAGTGTCTTCTTTTCCGCCAGACGCAGGATCCAGGAAGGGATTGGTGACCCCGTCTCCGTCTGCCCCCTGCTCCTGGCCGCAGCCCCATGCCCAGGTCAGCGCCAGGGCCAATGTTCCCACCATCCAAAATCTGCTGCGAAGCTGGGTCTTCATATCGTGCCTCCCGGTCCTCAAGCAATCTTTCGTTGCGGTCCTGCGATTTCTGTCCTGGCCATCTGGGCCACGGCCAGGTAAGCAGCAAGGTTCATGCCAACAGACAACAGCACCAAGGACCGTCCCAGAGGAACCGACACCCACCACCACCCGAAAACGGCCTCCCAGTTTGCTCTGTACTTCTCGATACTTACACAGCCATCCAATCCTGACACCAGAGGCGCATGCAGCAAGAACGACCAACCAATTCAGACAACGGACATGACTCGACACAGCAGCAGGCCACCCCAGTCGCCACCGGCCCGCATCGAACCGGCAACTCGATCCGCCACCATCCGCCCCGGGCCCTGCCGCTTTCCCTCCCTGGCGCAATGATGGAAATCACAGAGAAAGAGCGTCACTTGGTCCTGGCCACATACACCCCGTTCCATTCATCCGAAGGCGGATCGGCGAGATACTCACGACACCGAGCCATCATGACCTCACAGGCCCGGTCTTCCCCGACGAGCATTGCCGCTCGGCCCCATTTTTCCTGGGCTCTTCGAAAATCACGGGCCAGGTAGGCATCCATCGCTTCTTCGCAGAGCCCTTCGAACTCCGTTTCCCGCTCGTCCATGTCGTCTTTCAGCCCCCGAAGCTCATACACGCGCACGCCCTCCCGCCTGCCCTTGACCGCCACCAGGTCCAGGACGCGCACCGCAAAGGCCTCGCCGGCTGCTGCCACGGTTTCGGCGGAAACGGCCAGATAGGTTCCGTAGACTTTGTTTATCCCCTCGAGCCTCGATGCCAGGTTCACTGTGTCCCCAATGACCGTGTAATTCAACCGCTCGGTACTGCCCACGTTGCCCACGATCACCTCGCCGGTGTGAATCCCCATCCTCGTCCGGAGCATCGGCAATCCCTGGGCAGCCCAGCCCGCATTGGCCTCCTCCAGCTTCCGCCTGACGTCCAGGGCCGCCATACAGGCTCGGTGGGCATGGTCCTCCATGTCCGCCGGAGCCCCCCAAAAAGCCATCACCGCGTCGCCGATGTATTTGTCGATGGTGCCCCCCCGCTCCATGAGTGCCGAGGTCGTCACTTCGAGATACCCGGACAGATGTTCCACCAGCGCTTCTGGATCCATGCCCTCGGCAATGGAGGTAAACCCGGCCACGTCAGAGAAAAACACGGTACAAACGCGCCTGGTGCCCTCCAACTTCGCCTCTCTGCCGGCCACCACCAGAGACCGGACAACCTGCCTGGGCACATACTTTCCAAAGGACTTAAGCCCCTTCTTCATGCGCGTCATGGCCTGTGCCAGGTCATCGATCTCGACGAGTCGAGAAACCACGTCCGACTCATGCGACAACTCCAACCTGCCGATGCGCTCGGCATCAACAGCCAGGTCCTTGAGCGGCCTACTGATTTGGCGTGCCACAAAAAGCGCCACGGCCACGGCCAAGACAGCCAAGAGCACCGACAGCAAGAGCATGGCTCTCCGGTTGGCCCGAATCCGGGAGAGAAATTCGTCTTCGGGGACCACGATCCCGACGACCCAGTCCCGCCCCACCCCGCCTGGAAACGGCCGGTACATCGCCCGGTAGACCCGCCCCCCGTAACTGAACGAAAACCGCACAGGACTCTTCAAGGGAATCTTGCCCATTTCCGACAGTTGGATATAGGAGGCTCCTACTGCGCCATCACTCACATCTCCAGGCCTGGACAAGACCCACTTACCCGTCTTCCCTCCGGTCCTGCGTCGGAGCTGATTGGCGTCGGGATAGCCCACGAGCCGCCCCTTGCCGTCCACGACGAACACTTTGCCTGTCTTGCCGACACGCAACGTCGCCAGGAACTCGGACAGGCCGTAGAGTTCGATCTCTGCGTCCACCACGCCCAGGAGCCCACCCTCCGCGTTCTTCACGGGAGCGGTAGCCCCGATCCCCGGCTTCTTGTCCGTATAAAAGATGTATACCCGAGTCCAACCGGGCTTGCCCGTCTTCTTGACCAGGCGGTACCAGGGGCGAACCCTGGGATCGTAGTGAAACGTCCGACTGTATGACAGGGCCACCACCCGGCCCGTTTCATCCCTGAACTTCCACAAAAGAAACGGATGAGTCGCGCTCCGGCGGATTATCTTCGTGGCGTAGGTGCCCCTGCGAATCACGAAACCAGCCTTTGGCCCGGGACAGAACCCGGGCTGATCCACGAGATCCGAAATCTGCTCCCAGAGTTTCCCTGCATCGCAGCGGCCCGTTGGGTTGGGTATGATCCGACGGGCTTCTACCTCCGTGTCGGTGGGAAAACGCTTGAGCATGAGGAAATCGCCTTGCTCGTTGCCGTAGTTGAGCATGGCAATCTGCCGATAGACGGACTGGACCTTGAAAAAATAATCTTCGAGTTGCCTGAAACGGCCCGTTCGTAACACCCGAGACCTTGCGAGTTCATCACTGAGCCTGGCAGCCTTGTGGGCAGGATCCGTGTAGCTCCCCACCCGGTCCACGACGTGAGCGCCCGATCGCTCCAGCAGTTCGTCCACCAGCGTGGAGATGGTCCTGGTTCCAAAATGCCAGCTTGCCGTCATGAGTGCA
>CAZIJS010000261.1:0-6095 GCA_964539505.1 uncultured Myxococcales bacterium | reverse complement strand
GCAGTCGGAATCGTCCCTGGACCATGGGACAGGCCAATGCGAACGCCTCGGCCGGCGATACGGTGGTGATTTTGCCAGGGCAGTATCATCAGGGGGTGTCACCACAGCACGACGGCCTGGAGGGCGCTCCGATTCGATTCGTGGCCGAGGCCAGGCGAAGCGCCGTAGTGGTCGATACCGGCAACGCAGGAGCATTGCTGGATCTCGGCGGGCGGAGCTATATCCAGGTGGTCGGGATGCGCTTCGAATCTGCCGGTCCATTGCATGTGGTAAACCTGGATGGCAGCGACCATATTCGAATCGAGGACACTGTGGCGTTGGGTGCCGGGGTGTTTCAGAGCGCCTACGTCGATATCCAGGATGCCCAGGACATCGACCTGGTGGACAGCCGTTTCGAGCGAGCCTTTCAAAACCTGTTTCGTGTGCGCAATGTGAGAAACTATCGTGTCCTCGGGACCGTGGTGGACCGGGCCGGGCATGCTCCCATGTTCCAGGACACGGGGATGCAGAACGTGATTTTCCGGGGGAGTGCCTCCATGGGTATCTGGGGCCGCGCTTCGGGTTTCAGCGCCGGGCCCAGGCGTCTTTTGTTCGAGCACAACGTGGTGAGCGGTTCCAGGGATGCCGGCCGGTCGGCGGGTTCAGATTTCAAGGTCTCGGGCGATGGGGCAATCTATCGATTCAATCGCGCCTATGACAATGGCCCCTCTTTGTTTACCATGAGAGACTACCGCGCGCAGATCGTGATACGGCACGTCCGGTTCTATGGAAACGTGTTTCACGACATCGTAGATCGGGCATTTTGGATCAACAGAAAAGGAGACGGCACGTTCCAGGATGTTCGTTTCCAGAACAACGTGTTCCTGGACAACGATCGATTCGGGATCGGCTACCACGTGCGAGGATCGCAGGTCCAGGGCCTGGTTTCCTTCACGAACAACGTGTTTTTTTGGCCAGGATTCAGGGACGCCCACGCCCCCCGAGGTGCTTGGTGTGACCGACGACGGCAACATCACCCAGGATCCTCTGTACGACGATGCGGCCAGGAGAGATTATCTGCTCCTGTCGGCCGGCAGCCCCCTACCGGAAGGCGGGGCGCCTTTGGCCCATACCACGTCGGCCGGCTCCGGGCGGCAGATTCCCCTGGACGACGCATACTGGGCGTTCGACGGATTTGGATTCCATGACGAGGAAGGGGACCTCATCCAGGTGGGCACCGAACGGGTGCGGGTGGTGCAGGCGGACTGGCAGGGAGGCGTCCTCACCGTAGACCGGGACATCTCCTGGACGAATGGCGCGCCTGTGAGCTTGGCGTGGGAGGGAACAGCACTTGCCATTGGTTGCTACGAACAGGGAAACGGCCTGGAACATGTCGGCATCCTTCCGTCGTCTGGTCTCATCGCCACAGGCGAGCCTGCCAGATTCGAGTTCGTGGGTGTTCCAGACGACGCCCGGGTCGTCTGGAATTTCGGTGACGGGGTGCGGGCCACAGGGCGCGTCGTGGATCATGCATATGCGCAGCGAGGGCGCTACGCTGTTCGTGTGCACGTCCAGGGGGGACCATCGAGGCAGCGTGCCGCCATGGCCATGGTCGTATCGGACCGCTCGACCACGGATCCGTTGGTGAACCTGGATTTCTCTCGGGACGACGACATCATGGAGATCAAGACCGACACTTGGACGCGGCCGCTGCCTGATATTTCCAGGGTGAACACGCCCAGGGGTTCGGGGTTGCGTATCCAGGTCACGGGAAACAAACAGGCAGACGAGGACGGCGGCATCGAGTCTCGGTATTATCCCCTCGATGGCTGGAACGTGGATGAATACCCCTATCTCGTTATTTCCTACAACATCGATCCTCAGGTGTCTCTGCACTTTGGTATGGATGCTTTTTCCGTGACAGGATCTGTGGAAAAGAGACGCATGGACTCAAACAACGTAACCCTGACCAATGACGGTCAATGGCATGAACTGGCCATCGACGTTCGCGAGATCCGGGACGCCTATCCGGATGTCACCTACCTGGCGGGCGTGATTTTCTATTCGAACAAGTACCGGACCGTCGGGTTGGGATACACCTTCCAGACGTTTTGCATCTCCTCGACCCCATCCTGTCCGTGAGAGGACACCCACCGGGCGAAGCGGTCTGCTGAGACGAGAGGGGGGGCAGTCTGGACGGACTATTCGTCGGTGGTTGGATCGAGCGGCAGGCGGGGAGGCGGAGCCGGCTCTGGATCCGTCGAAAACTCCACCCAGTCGATGCAGGGATCGAAGGTAGTGCAGGTGACCGAGTTGTCTCCGGCATGGGGATTGGAGCCTTGGTTTTGTGCCACGGCAATCGGGGACTCGTGGATTTCGTTGCCCGTGAACCACAGCTCTGCACCGCCGAGCATGGCGATGCCGGCCAGGGAGTTGTAATAGATGTAATTGTCGTCGGCGTGATGGCGCCCTCCGTCCAGAGAGAGCCCCACGCCCCAACCACCTTCGCTGTTTTGCACGTTGGTGGAAATTTCGCAAAAATCCACGAAAGACGAGCCGTCGTAGATTGCGATGCCAGAACCTCTATTGATGCCTACGGTGGTTCGATGCACCATGACATTGGTAGAATCCTGGGCCGTGACGCCGTTTCTTTCGTTGAGGATGATGGAGCCTTCGTTGACCGCTATTCGGTCCGAGTGCCTGATCAAGATACCGGATCCTTCATTGGCTGCCAGGGAGGGACGATCGATGACCACGAGTTGCGAGTCGTTGATTTCGATGCCGTTGCCCTGCCAATAGTTGTCGCCGAAGTCGGGTTCATGCTCTGGCACATACTCAAAGCCGGGAAGGTCCAGGAAGGCTGTGGCGTCCAGGTCGCCAAGGTCGACTCCCTCCAGAGACTTTTCGAAAAGGAACGAATGGCTGTACCCGTCGAACTGTTTTTTTGCCTGGATATCGATCAAATCGAGAGACGAAGAGTCGGAGACCAGAATGGCCACGGCGGAATTGTCGTTGAACCGTGATTGGGTGATCGTGACATTGCGCACCCCAGTGAGCAACAGGGCGGAGACGCCGGCATTGTTCCAAAAAATGCAGCGTTCCAGGGTGATGTCGTCGGAGGAAAGAAACGTGCTTCCGAACGCGCCGAAGGATTGCGAAACAATCGAGTCTTCCGCACGAAACGAGTGGCTGTTTTCCACTCGCAGCGCGCGCCGGTTGTTGTGGAGTCTCGTGCCGGTGATTTCGACGGGAGCCGAATGGACCACCAGCCCGACCACCGTGTTGTTGAATAGGTCGCAGTCCTGGAGCCGGGCCAGGGCCTCTGGGCGCCATTGGTCGCCGTGATCGATGGCCACGCCCCATTGGGCATGGCGGACCATGATCTTGTCGAGCAACAGCGGGATTGGTGCAGAAACCAGGATGCCACGCGATCCTCCCGATATCTGGAGGTTTCGGATGGTCACTGCTGCCGCCCGCTGGATGTGGATCGCGGTTTCGCCGTCGCCTGCAGTGATCACCGGCGCCGGGTCGCCCGCCCCCTCGATAGTGAGGGCCTTGTCCGTATCCAGAACGATGTTTTCGTTCCTGTCCTCGGTGATGGTGACCAGCCCGCCGTCTTCGACGAGATCGATGGCATCCTGGATGCTGGAGACATCCTCGGGATAGGTGACGTGGCACGAACTGCTCCAGTCGCGTTCGCAGCGGCCCGGATTCTCACCGGCGCAGGTTCGGCATCCTTCGGAACATTCGGTTTCGCAGCAGACCCCGTCGGCACAAAAGCCGGTGAGACATTCTTTGTCCTCGGTGCAGGGATTGCCCAAATCCTTTGCAGCCACCAGGCACCGACCGGACTCGTCGCATTGCTCGCCGGCGCGGCAGTCATCGTTCTGCAGGCAGTTTCGACAGCTTCCCTTCCGGCACCCCAAACCCTCGGGGCATTCGTTCGCCAGGCTGCAGGGAAGTCGACAGGTCCCCTCGACGCAGACGAGTCCATCGGAACATTCGGAGCTGCAATGGTCTCCCCGACCGGGCCGCGGACAGGTTTCCCGATCGCCGCAGGACGCGACGAGCAACAGAGTCGCCAGAAGTATCGGGTGGAGTAGTTTCATTGCTCCTCCAAGGTTTTCCCCTCGATATTTTCTGCCCTTTTGTCTCCTTTGACTATCGTATCGAGTCTTGGTTGTGGCAACAAGGAGTTTTCATATAGTGAGGGAAACGTGTCAGCATTTTTGACTGGAAGAAACGGAGGCAGGACGATGATTTCTTTGGGGAGTAAACAGGCATTGACCATGGTATACGGGGCGCTCGTCACCATCCGCACGTCGCGGGACGGACTTGCTCGGTTGGTGGAGTATTGGCTGGAGCGGGTGGATAGCAGCGACCAGGCGGACTACGGGATTCACGGTGACCTAGTGGGCTGCTTTCCCGCGGATGTGGTGGATTTCGATGCGGCAGAAATCGAGATGGTGGCTGTTTTGGGCTGCGAGGTCATGTTGGCATCGGAAGACGGGCTGCCCAAGGCCGAGTTGACCGACTTTCGAAATGATGTGTATACGCGTTCGGCGGTGGATGATGCCATCGAGGATCTCAAAAAGGATATCAAGCGGTCTCGGACATCGGCTTCCAGGAAGTCCAGGAGAAAACATCCCTTGGAAGGGGTGGATGTCGTCATCGAAGAGAAGAAACCCGGATACTATTTGGTCGCGCGTACAGACCAGGTCGGGACTGCATGGTTTGGTGCTTTCGTGGACAGCAAGCCCGCAAAGCTCAAAAAGGGCCTGTCGGTGCATCCGCATGGGGACCGGTTCCTGGTCGGCTATCCCATCGGGGAGATACAGGGACGGCTCTCAAAGGTCTTCCTGTCAGAGCGAGGCGGAGAAACCAGAATTGGAAATGCCACCGACAAAAAGACGATCTCGCTCTACGACGCATCGGAATCCATAGACTCTCTGCTCCAAGGATCGGGCACAAATGACCAGGCCTTTTTCGTCTTCGGTCAAGGACAGGGGGCGGATGGGCCGTTGGAACTGGACAGTGAACCCTCGATCGAATTGTCATCGACGGCTTTGGGGGTCTTGCTCGATGGCATTGCGTTCGAAAGAGTCGATCTGGACGCGAAACAAGCCGAACGGCTCGATGTTTTGATGAAAAAGGGAGGGCCAGGGGCCATGTGGGTGATCGCTGGAGACCCGATTCCAGAGGAACCTGGTCCTCACCAGAATGTGGAGTCCGTTTCTCTGGTCGTCGGTCGTCGTCTTGCGGAATCGTCTGCTGACGACGGCCCTGTCCTCGTCGAACCGAATGATCGAGGTCCTCTCTTTGCCGACATCCTGACCGAGGTGGCGGCCCTGTTGGGGGCTCCGGGAGAGCAGGGAATTTGGTTGGCGGCCGTGGGGCCGCTTGCCTCCGCCCATCTGGTACGAGGGGAGAAAGTTTCACGGGACAAGGCTCGGTCCATGCGTTCGGAGGGGAGAGCGTCCCTGGTGCTGGGGTGCGACATGCACCAAGAGCCCCATGAATCAGCGATTCTTGGAGACGTCCTGGCGTCCTGTCGTCTGGGCTTGTCTCCTGTTGAAGATTGGGGGCCCGGGCTGCAACCGGGAGCGCAAGTATGGTTGGTCGCCAGATATGATTGACAGTGGGTTGACCAGCGACCAAACCGGCATTAACCTCCATCCACCATGGCCAAGCGAGACTACTATGAAATACTCGGTGTGTCGCGCGACGCATCCGAGGCGGACATCAAAAAAGCATATCGTCGACTGGCGGTGAAGTACCACCCGGACAGGAACCCAGACGACAAGGAGGCCGAGGAGCGTTTCAAGGAGGCTGCCGAGGCCTACGGAGTGCTCAGCGACCCGGAAAAGCGCAGGCTCTACGACCAGTTCGGCCACGAGGGGCTGGGCGGCCGTGCGCCTGGGTTTGGGGGCATCGACGATATCTTCTCCCATTTCGGGGACATTTTCGGCGATCTCTTCGGCGGCTTTCATTCCCGGGGCACCAGGGCGCGGCGGGGCAGGGACGTTGGAGCGCGGGTTTCCATCACACTGCGAGAGGCCGCCTCGGGCACCGAGAAGGTGGTGGAGTTTTCGCGCAACGCGCCCTGTGAGACCTGC
>CAZIJS010000260.1:0-6132 GCA_964539505.1 uncultured Myxococcales bacterium | reverse complement strand
GACAGATCGCGATGCGCCACCCCGCGCCCCTGGAATTCCTTGAGCAAGGTCGCCACGTCCCGGGCCATGGCCGCAGCCTCGGCAACCGACAGCGGCCCCTGGCTGCCCACGTGCGCTGCAAGGCTGGGCTCCGACGGCGCCTCGGTGACCACGTAGATGCGGCCGTCCTCCACCAGGCCCTGGGCCAGGACCGGCAGGAGGGTCGGGGAGGAAATACCCGCAACCACCTGCAGTTCCCGGAGCACCTGGTCGCGATACGAATCGCTGGGGACCACGTGGGGGCCGGCAAAGAACGTCCAGACCTTCCGCCCGGTGCCGTCCTCTACGGCCGCGTAGAGGTCGCCTATGGATCGACGCTCCACGAGATCTCCGAGCAAAAACCGCCCGGCCACTTTGTACCCGCTGCTTCCTGCCTGTTCCGCAACCAGTGCAGTCCCGTCCACGGGGCACGCCTGCACTTCGTCTCCGAATCGACCTCCACACTTGGGACAGATCTTCATGTCGTTGCCTCCAGAAAATATGCGCGATAATACTCAGAAAAAAACGACTGGGCAACATTGTCCTCCCAGATAAACTAAATCGCCCATGAAAAACCGACAAAGCACAGAAAAACCTCGACACGACAGACCGACTCGTTGGGTTCGCCTCGCCTGGATTCCTGGGGCCCTCCTGGCGAGCCTGGGGCTCTTGGTCCATGCACACCGGTTTCGATTCGTCTGTGACGACGCCTATATTTCCTTGCGATACGCGGAAAACCTCGCCCGGCACGGTGCGCTGCAGTGGAACCTGGGCGAACGGGTGGAGGGCTACACCAACTTCCTCTGGACCGTTTTGCTGGCCGGCGTCCATAAGCTGGGCCTGGATCTTCCCTGGGCCGCCGAGCACCTCGCCCGCCTGTTCGGAGCCCTGGGCGTGACGGTGCTCGTGGCCGTCGGGCTCTTTTTGTCCTCACGCCAATCAGCAGACGACGAGAGATGCACTCCATCCTGGACGCTTCCCGGTACCTACCTGGCCGGCCTGCTCACGGCGGCCACCGCCGCCTACGCTGTCTGGAGCTCAGGGGGCCTGGAGACAGCCATGTTCACCTTCCTGGTGACCGCCGGCCTGGGCCTGGCACTCTGGGAACTGGCGGACAGTCCCAGGTGGGAGCCTTCCGGCCTGGTGCTCGCCCTGGCCACCATGACCAGGCCCGAAGGGGGCTTGTTCATGCTCTGGTTGGGCCTGCTCAAGACGGCCTGGCACCTGGCGGCCTGGCTCCGACGGGAGCGCACCTGGTCCGGTCTGCTGCGCCGTCTGGGCAGGCTCTCTCTCTGGGCCGGGCCCTTCGTCCTGGTCTACGGCACCTATTTTTTGTGGCGTTGGAAGTACTACGGATACCTCTTCCCCAACACTTACTACGTCAAAGAATCCACGGCGGGCACGGCCGATGCCTACAAGAGAGGATGGGCCTATGCCAAGACCTTCATCCAGGACTATCACCTGGCCTGGGCCGCCTTCCTGGTCCTGCCCGGCTTCGTCGCGGCGATCCGCAACGCCTGGAAGGGGCGCAGCCTGCTCCTCTTCGCTTTCCTTCTCTGGATGGGCTCCATCGCGATCCTCGCCTGGCACGTGATCCGCGTGGGAGGAGACTTCATGGCCATGCACCGCTTTTGGGTTCCCCTGGTTCCGGCAATGGCCCTGCTGCTGGCCGAGGGACTGCGTCCCATCGAACGCCTGGCCTGGCCCAGGGGCTGGGGCGCCAGGACCGGCTGGGTCCTGCTGTTGGCAGCCCTTGTGTTCCTGCATGGTCGCACATCGTATCGGCTGGGCACCAGGACCTTGACCACATTGAAGGTGACGAAAACAGGCTATGGCGGCGAAATCCAGGGCATGGAATCGGTGGCCTTCATGAAAAAGTTTGCCGACGATCGGGTGCTCATCGGCCGCTTTCTGCGAAAGCGCGTGCCGGCAGACGCCTGGATCGCCGTGGGCGGCGCCGGAGCCATCGTGTTCAGCTCGGGGCTGCGCGCCATCGACTCCTTCGGGCTGTGCGACCTGGACGTGGCGCATCAACGACAGACCCAGTCGAGCAGGCCGGGCCACCAGAAGAGAGCCTCCCTCCACTACATCTTGTCTCGCAGGCCCGATATCGTCTGCACCCCGGGCATCGTGCGGTTCCAGGACTGGGAGTATCGGCCCAGCCCCGCCGAAAGGGCCCGGTGGGAGCGCCGCGGATACCAGTATTTCTGCGCAAACCCTCCCGGTCTGCGCCCCTCCCACTACTGCTGTCTCATGCGCATCGACCGGGACTTGGGGCTGGAACCAGTCTCGGCCTATCGTTTTTGAATCAATGAGGTGCCCCGCAGCAGGGTGCGATCCCGCCGCTCGATGCGCCAGAGAGAAGAACCCGACAAGCGGCTCCAGTCGAACAGGGGCCCTGGGTCCACCTTACGCCTGACGAGTCCAGAGCCCTTTTCTGCAGGCAAAAATCGGCCATCCAGGTCTTCGTGCCCCACCAGGACCAGCCCCCGGCCCAGGGCCGTGACCGCAAGCCAGGAGAGCAACTCTTCGAGGGCCTCGTACTGGGCCTCGCTGTATGGCTCGGTCATTTCCTGACGGCTCGCGTCGTACCAATGAGGATAGCGCCCAGAGTTGACCAATTCGATCCCGATGCTGCGCCGGTTGAACGATGCCACGTGATGGGCCATCCGGGCCAGGGGCACGAACTGGACCGCGGTGCCGTCCCGGTCCAGGTAGAAATGGCCGCAGGCCCCTGTCCCGCTCGGATAGAGGATGCGCTCGGCAAAGACCCTGGACTCCTCCAGCGTGGGCACCTCGGTGCAGTGGATCACCACCTGGCGCAGGGCTGACACGGGCCGACGATCCAGACGCCGCCAATAAGACACGAAATCTCGAATGAACGGGGGCATGATGACAAAGACCGGGGAGAAGAGAGGAGAGGTGAGGTGATGAGCCGGTCTCGACGCAGAGGCCGACTCACCGGACCTCTTGCCGGTCCTACTCCACCACCGGGGGAGTCTGGGCCTTGCGAATAAACGTGGGCACGTCCAGTTCGTCTTCGCGGGCACCGCCGCGGAACCCGAGCTGGGACTGGGAATCGAGGTCTGTCTTGCGCGCCATGCGCTGGCGCCTGATGTGGGTGGGCACGTCGTGGTTCTCTCCGTCCACGGGAGCCAGGGTCATTTGTCGCGGCCGCCTGCCCGTGACCGCCGTCGTCTCTTCAACGGCCTCCTTGACTCCGGAAAATCCCGTGGCAATCACGGTGATCCGCACCTCGCCGTTGAGTGTGGCATCGATCACCGACCCGAAGATGATCATGGCATCCTGGTCCGCCTTGTCCTGGATCAGGTTGGCCGCCTCGCTGATCTCGGACAGGGTCAGGTCCGGACCGGCGGTCACGTTGATCAAGATACCGGTGGCGCCGTCGATGGAGATGTCTTCGAGGAGCGGACTGGAAATGGCCTGCTTGGCGGCTTCCTTGGCCCTCTGCTCACCCTCGGCCCGGCCGATGCCCATCAGGGCCCTGCCCCGCTCGTTCATCACGGTGCGCACGTCGGCGAAGTCCACGTTGATGAACCCTGGATTGACGATGAGATCGGAGATCCCCTTGACCGCGTTGAGCAGGATCTCGTCTGCCTTCTTGAAGGCGTCCATCATGGTGATGTGCGCCGCCATGTTGAGCAGGCGATCGTTGGGGATGGTGATCAGGGTATCGACGGCGTCCTGGAGTTCCTTGATGCCTTCTTCGGCCAGCCTGGACCTCCGGCGCCCCTCGAAGGAAAAAGGTTTGGTGACCACGCCCACGGTCAGGGCGCCCACTTCCTTGGCCGCCCTGGCGATCACCGGCGCACCACCCGTGCCCGTGCCGCCACCCATCCCGGCGGTGACGAACACCATGTCGGCCCCGGCGAGGACTTCCTGGATGTGCTTGATATCTTCTTCGGCGGCCCTACGCCCGATTTCCGGATTGGCTCCCGCCCCGAGACCACGGGTGATGTTGACCCCGATCTGGATCTTCTCGGAGGCCTGGTTTGCATCCAGGGCCTGCTTGTCGGTGTTGGCGGCCACGAATTCGACCCCCTGCAGCCTGGCGTCGATCATGGTGTTGACGGCGTTGCCACCACCGCCGCCCACGCCGATGACCTTGATTTTCGCCTGGCTGTCGATTCCTTCGTCGAGTTCCATGAATGTCATCCGAATCCTCCTTGGCCACCGGCTCAAAAGACTTCGTTCCACCACTCGCGCATCCGCGTCACCATCTTGGAGTAGAAACCCTCTCCTGAATGCAGACTGCGAAACTGTGGTTGCCTGTCGTTTTCCATTCCATACTTGACCAAACCGATCCCCGTGGCAAATTTTGGGCTCTGAACCACCGTGGTGAGCCCATCGATACCGCTGGGAACTCCAATGCGAACCGGCATACCCAGGACACGCTCGGCCACTTCCACCATGCCTGGTAGGGCTGCGCTCCCACCCGTGACCACCACGCCGGCACCCAGCAGGTCGTCGTATCCCGACTCGGAGAGCTTGTGGGCCACGAGCATGAACATCTCCTCCACCCTGGGCTCGATGATGGCTGCCAGTTCCTTGCGCGCAACCTCCCTGGGCGGACGGCCGCCGGTTCCGGGAACCAGCACCACATCCTCGTCTCTGACAAGGTTCATCGAGGCGCTTCCCCGCTCGATCTTGATACGCTCGGCTGCTGCATGCGGAGTGCGCAGTCCCACGGACACGTCCCGGGTGATGTGCTCTCCGCCGATGGTGAGTACCGAGGTGTGGACCACCGAGCCGTCCACGTGCAACGCGATGTCCGTGGTGCCCCCGCCGATGTCCACCATGGCCACGCCCAGTTCCTTTTCGTCCTCGTCGAGCACGGCCAGAGAGGAGGCCAGGGGCTCGAGCACGATGTCGGCCACGTCCAGGCCCGACCTGGTGCAGCACTTGACGATGTTTTCCGCCGAGGTCACCGCAGCGGTGACCACGTAGACCTTGGCATCCAGCCTGGCGCCGGCCATGCCCACGGGATCGCGGATGCCATCCTGGTCGTCCACGATATAGTCCTGGGCCAGCACATGGATGATCTCGCGGTCCAAGGGCACGTGGATGGCCTGGGCGGCATCGATCACCCGGTCCACGTCGTTCTGCGTGACCTCGTCTTCGCGCACCCGCACCATACCCGTGCTGCTCTCGCCGTGGATATGCCCCCCGGCAATGCCCACGTACACGGTCCGGATGGTCACCGAGGACATGTTCTCCGCCTCTTCGATGGCCCTGCGGATGGAGGCCACCGTGGCATCCACATTGACCACCACGCCCTTGCGCAGCCCGGTGCTGGCATGGGTCCCCACACCGTGAATCACGAGGCCGCCATCGGTCACCTCACCCACCACCGCCGCGATCTTCGTGGTGCCGATATCCAAGCCGACGATCACTTCGTTCTCTTCACTCATGACCTGGGCACTCCTCGCTTTCCTTCGCCTCGTGCTCGCTTGCCTTACGGGAGATCGATCACGCAGTCGGGATCTATGCCCACTATGTTGTCAGGGTCTTTGTTTTGCGCAAATTTTTGACTCTGTTTTCCTCTGGACCTGCCAGGTGCTGTCTTTTCCATGTCCAATGCTTTGTTGAGCCGCAGCAATCCTTGACAGGAAAGGGGCCTTGCGCAACGCTTCGCCGCAAAAAAAGAGCCCGACGTGACGAGAGATCCAAGGAGAACGACCCATGGCCAAAGCAAGACGAACGATGCGGCACCAACCAACCCATGCACCACATGTGGGGCTCGAAGTCGGGTCGGCAGGCACCACCTGCAGGACATCGGCACCCGACGGTCCTGCCCCTCGACCCAGACATGGCTCGACCGGGCCGGGGGACCGGGGGCTGCGCATCCCTGGTGGCCTGCGCCTCTCCTGGACTCGTGGCCTGCGCATCCCTGGTGGCCTGTCCCTCTGGTGGACTCGTGGCCAGTCCCTCTGGTGGACTCGTGGCCAGTCCCTCTGGTGGACTCGTGGCCTGCGCCTCTCCTGGATCGGATGGATCGGAATCGGAGTCCTCATGGCATCCTGCTGTCCCGCTCCCCACCGCGCAACGGGGCCCAGGGCGGTCCTTGCATCGCAGGGCCCGGCGAAGGGAACG
>CAZIJS010000259.1:0-6142 GCA_964539505.1 uncultured Myxococcales bacterium | reverse complement strand
AGTCGGGACCTGAAAGGCGCTGGAGCGCCTCCATCAATGCAACACAGGGAGCCTCGGACTTGTGTCGAGGACAGTGCCGTCGCAGGCGCGCTGCCTGATGGGAGAGGAGAGCCTGGATATGCTTCGAGATGCGTCGATTGCGGCTCTCGGCCCGATTGTCTCGGCGCTGCTTTCCGCTGTCTGGACCATGGTTTTTCTGGGAACACAACGCGTTGATTGCTTCGGTCACCCGGCGCACCTTGTCACCGTTGCGTCCCACCCAGGAGTCACGGTGGGCCAGCAGGAGGTCCAAGAGGGTTTTTACCGCAGATGCCAGGTTCGGAGTCTCAGGAGCCAGCCGCAGGATGCGCATGACCTGGGATGACTGCCATTGGATTCGCGTCGCCCGCCCTCGGGCCGACTCAGCCGCCCTGGCTCCGGCATTCAGGGCCTGTTGCGGGTCGTGTTCCTCTTCGTAGAGCCAGGCCAGTGCCGCCCAGTAGTACCAGGGGGTGTCGCTGCGTCTGGTCTCGGTGAGGAGAACTTTCTCCGCGGCTTTGGGGCCTTGGGTTTGGGCCAGGATCTCTGCCGCGCTCGAGACCAGGGCGTGACGCGTGATTTCGTCTGACGCGGAGGCCAGGGCTTTTCTGGCCAAGGCCGCGACCTTGGCTGCTCGTGGGTCGCTGCGGTAGGTGGGGAAGGCGTCTCGTGCTGGAGACTTTTTATCTGTCGGATCACAGATGTGGGTGTTTTGCAGTTTTGCGAAAGCAGCCCAGAGCCGGTCCGATGGGCCCAGACCTTGGTGTTGCGACAATATATCGAGCTTCTGTTTCCAGCGTTCCAGGATGCGATGTCGTTTCACCGGGCCACAACCGATCCATCGCAAAATGGTCCGGTTCCAGTAGAGGAGGAATTCCGCCGTGCCGGGTCCGGCGCCTGGAGCCAGGAGCCTGTCGAGCAGCCTGGGAGCCTGGCCCCGAATTTTCCTCAGCAGGCGTTTCAACGCCGCGGTGCGGGACTCGTCTTTGCCCTGCGGTTTGTTTTTCGAAAATCTTGCTGCGATTTCCAGGGTTCGTCCCGCCAGCATGGCAGCAGCGGTCACCGCTGCCGCCGGGACGTTTTCGTTGAGTCGCGTCAGGCGGTCCAGGACATCGACGAGATCCTGGGCCGCATCAAGGTCCCAGTCGTGATAGGCAAGGAGCAGCCAGTCCTCAGGCTCCTGGTCACCTTTGAGTGCCCGTCGTACGATCTCTCGAACCGGCTCGTGACGGGCCCTGGCCGCGCGAAAGACAGCCTGGAAGTCGGCGAAGGTGACAGCGCCCACCATGCGCATGAGTTCCCTGCCGTTCCAGTCCAGGAGAAGCAAGGTGGGGTATCCGCGCAGGCCCAGGCGCTGTCCCGCCTTCTGGGCGCCGGGGGCATCTCCATCCATCCAGACAAGGATTGTTTGCCCCACCAATTTCCTGAAGCCGGGATTTTGAATCACCTGCAGCTTGACCTGGTTGCAGGGGGGGCACCACTTTGCATTCCAGAAGACGAGGACGGGAAGTTGCCTGGACCTGGCACGCGACAGGGCCGAGTCGAGACGGCCGGCGATCCAGTGCGGAGGGATGGCCCCAGGACCTTTCTCCGGAGAGGTTTGTCGGGATCTCCGCCCGGACTGAATGTTCTGGACCGTCCGGTGCGGCGGCTTGCGCGACGGGCGCTGGTCTGTTCCTTGGTGTTGGTTGGCACAGGAAACCGACAGAAGTGGGATGAGCAGAATGGTCGAGAGAACGGCAGACATGCTTTTCATCGTCATCGTCTTTTCCTTCAGGGTGGTTGCGGCCTGGGAGAAACGCTCAATCCAGAGTCTTCACGGTCGTATGAGACCGACCTTGACCGCTGCCACCACTGCTTCCACCCGGTTGGTGACGCCCATTTTCCGGTAGATGGATTCCAGCAGTCCCTTCACGCTCCGGCGCGTCATGCCGAGGGCCTTGCCCATTTCAGGGTTGGTCAGGCCCTTGGCGAGCAAATCAAGGATTTGTCGTTCACGTCCGTCGAGTCCATAGGGGTCTTGCTCGCTGTGCCCCATGTTCGCCTGAAAAAGGTGCCAGAACCTGCGGGCGAGTTTGGGATCGATGACCGTGCCGCCTCGTGAGACTTCCCGGATGGCTCCGAGGACCTTGGCCAGCCCGGCGCTCTTGACGACATAACCGGCCGCTCCTGCGCGCATGGCCTGGAAGACGGCATCGGCGTCTTCGAAGCTGGTCAAGACGAGCACATCCAGCCTGGTCGTGAGATCCTGGATGCCAGCCAGGAGGGCCAGGCCGTTCATTCCGGGCAGTTCCAGGTCGAGGAGGAGCAGGTCCGGCAAGGGGCTGTGCGACTTGAGGTGCGCAAGGGTAGTCTCTGCGTCCCCGGCCTGGCCGCACACCACGATGTCTGGTTCGGCATCCAGGAGGCGCACCAGGGTCCTGCGGAGACGGTGGTCGTCTTCGCAGACATAAACCGTCACGGGACTGGATTCGTTCATCTCGTCTCTTCCTGGTCAGCCCGTGGAAGCACTCTTGGGGCACCGAGACATCCTCGGTGGTTGTCCTTTGTCCATTCGTTTGCATACTGGCCTGGATTTTGGCATCACACAAGGGGTGGTTTTTCGGGGCTGGGACGTTGCGCGGGGGTGGCTGGTGGGCCTGGTTCGAGACGACTGTGCCCAAGTCGCGGCCCTGGATGCCCAGGCCCTGGGATTCCAGACAGTTTTAGTGAAAGACACCCGCCGAGAAATGGTATTGCAGCCCGGTAACCAGGAGCGTGTCGTCGAAGCGATGCGGGCCACTGGGGTGGGCATTCTCACCAGCAACGATATGGAGAGTCGTTGAGATTGTCTTTCGGCCTGGGCTTGTGGTACGCTGCTTTGGAAACTGCCCCTTGGATACAAGGGTTCGAGTCACCGAGTCGGCGGTCTGGATGTGCAGGATGTTCCCTGCGGTCCGGCCCCCTGGGAGAGTTCCATGGACCAACATCAACTCCTGTCTCTGCTTGCGGAGATTTCGGTCCATCTCTTGGAGCGACGCCGGCCCCTGGATGTCATGTCCCGGGTCTGCGGGCTGATCGCCGATACGACGGATGCTTTTCTGGTGGCTGCCTTGATTGTTTCAAAGGAGACACCCACCGGGTTTCTCGTGGGTCTTCCCGGGCAAACCAGAGCCGAAGTCCTGAGTGTGGAACTTTTGACGGGTTTCTTGTCTGGTCAAGAGGCTAGCGATCACGGGGTCGATCCGACAGATGGCCCCTTGGGCCGGTGCCTCGACGAGTTCGTAGACCTTCCGGAGGGATGTAGCCTATTTTACGGGAAGGCGGACGTCATCCAAGATGTCTCGGTCCTCATGGTGGCAGCCTGGAAACAGGACCAGGACCGGGAATCGAAGCTTGCACTGATGTCCACTCTTGGAAGGGTCGTTGCTTTGGGACTGCGGGAGACTTCCCTTGTCAACAGGCTCAAGGAGCAGACCAGGCGGGTGCGTCGGCCGTCTTCTTCGGGCCAGGTCCTGGATTTCGACGTGCTCACCCGCTACAAAGAACTCTTCGCCGTGGCATCGGACGGGATCATCCTCGTGGACCGAAAGGGGCGTATCGTCTATGTCAACCAGGTCGCCGAATCCTTGACCGGATTTGCTTCGTCCTGGATGCTGGGAAGGAACGTGGCGGACATCGTGGCAGAGGAAGACCGGGAAGGGCTCGACAGTGCCATTTCCCTGGTTTCTTCGGGCAAGGCATTGTCTTCCTTCGATCTCGATATGAAGACCACTTCGGATGACATTCTCCTGGTCCGCATGTCGCCCACATTGCTTCCAGGCGGAAATGGGCTGGTGGCACTGACATTCCGCGACATGACTGAAACAGCCGTGGTGGAACAGGAACTGCTTCGGACCAAGGATTTTCTGGAACGACTCATCGACAGCACGGTGGATGCCATTTTGTATGTGGATTCAAGTGGCCTCGTGCAATTGTTCAACTCCGGTGCAGAGTCCCTGTTCGAGTACACATCGGAAGATGTGGTGGGCGCTGTCCGACTCGAAGACTTGTTCCCTCCCGGCGAGGCGGACAAGCTCCTCAAACAACTCCATGGACCTCGGAAGGGTGGAGTCGGGCGTCTCGAACCCACGGAGTGCGAGGTCCTGACCCGGGACGGAGACCGAAAGCACGTCAGACTCACTGCAGCAGTCCAGGAAGAGGACGAAGCAGGAGAAGGCGTGGTGTTCATCATCAGCGACATGACAGAGGCCGTCCGCCTCAAGGAACAGTATCAGAGAGTCCAGGAGAGACTCCTGGAGCGAGAGAAACAATCTTTGATCACGCAGCTCGCCGGGACCACGGCTCATGAACTCAATCAGCCGTTGACTTCTATTCTGGGTTACTCTCAACTCATCAAGCGCAGGCTTCCCGAAGACGACCCCAATCAAAAATCAGTGGACGTGATCATGTCCGAAGCAGAGCGCATGGCTGAAATCGTGCGGAAGATAGGACGAATCACCAGGTTCGAGACCACCTCGTACGTGGGCAACGCGGAAATCCTGGATCTGGACAAGTCGTCCAGTTGAATCGTTGGAGGCGCTGATGCGTGCCCTGTTGGGTTTCGCGAAATGGCTGACGGCCCTTCGAAAGGCCGAGGATGTGGCATCTGCAGCGGTCCGGAGTCTCTCCAGGGCTTGCGGCGGTTGTCAGGTCACCCTGTATTTGCGAGACCCGTCCGACTTTGGGCGGGTCTGGAAGGCTCAGGCGTCCTCCGGGGATGCGGTGCTGGTTGCCAGTCACGCAGTCGATGCGTTGGACGAATCCGTACGGGAGCTGTTCGATGGGCCGGGAGGGGCGAATCCAGGGAAGGAATGGCGGATTTTCGAGCGTCCTGAGATGCGGGTGGGCCTTTGTCGTTTCGATACACCAACAGGCGCCGGGGAAGATATCCTGGACCTCTACAGCGAACTCGTGACGTTCTGGTTCGAAAGTCGAAGGGCCATTGCCGATGCCGGGGAGCTCTCCAGTGCCATGTATCGGCTCACATCCTCGGTGCTCCTGTTCGTGCTTTCGTCGGAGGGCCGTCTTCTCTTCGTGTCGGAGGCTTTGGCATCATCCACCGGCCAGGAGGCCGGAAAGCTCCTGGGCAGGCGGTTGGAAGAATGGATTGGCCCTGAATGGACCCAGTTCCATCATTCGTTGGAACGTCTCCGGGCCGGGCTCCCCATGGATTCGTTCGAGGCCTCGTTTCCGGGCATTGGAGGCGGTGTTCAGATTTTGGTGTTCGTGGCTCGGCGTTCCGATGCTGGGGCCGTTTCCGTTATCGCGCTCCCTGTCCGCCAACTCGATGCCATGGGCAGAGTGGCCATGCAGACTGCCAGACTGTCTACCATGGCACAGATTGCATCGGGGCTCCTGGCCGAACTCGACGATCCCGTGACCTCTATCAAGGTGCATGCCGAGACACTCAAGGAAAAGCTGGAAGATCGATGGGGGCGCAGGGGCATGCTCGAACCGGTGGAAAACATCCTCGCAGGAGTGGGCAGGTTGGCGAAGTTGGCCGGGGACCTGGTCTCGTATGCCCACAGTTTCGACGAGGAGCCATCGAAGATTTCCATCAATGCACTTTGTGAAGAGGCTCTGGCCATCTGTCACAGTCTGGTGGTGGAGAAACGAGCCAGGGTCCGGACTGCGCTTGCAGGGGTCGTGCCCCCTCTGGTGGGTTCTGCGGGCCAGATCCGGCAGGCTCTGGTCAACGTCCTCACCAATGCACTCCAGGCTTTGGGGACAGAGGGGGGGAGCATCGTCGTGCGCACCTGGGACAATCGGGACGGCACCATTGGCGTGTCCATTGCAGATTCGGGCGTTGGGATGGACGAAGAGGCGCTGGAAAACGTCTTCGAGCCGTTCTATACGACGAGGCAATCGAGTGGTCTTGGGATGAGTCTCGTTCGGGACGTGGTTTCCATGCAGGGCGGCTCGGTGGAGGTGGACAGGGAGTTGGGGGAGGGAACCGTCGTCGCCATGACGCTGCCCGTGGGGGGGGGGCGCAGCACGGCCCCGGATTTCGATGAAATGCCCTTCGATGAAACAGGTGAAGAAAGTCTCAGTGCAGACATGGACTTGATTGTCGAGGCAAAAGAAGATAAAAAACCAGTCTCAT
>CAZIJS010000258.1:0-6156 GCA_964539505.1 uncultured Myxococcales bacterium | reverse complement strand
GCCGGCAGCCACCATCTTTTCACAACGCGCCCGCACCCAACGGTTCAGGGTGTCTGTCTGCTTGATCTGGAGATAGCGCGCCTTCATGGCATCCTTTTGTTTTTCGAATTCACGCCAGTTGGGCTTGATCACCTTGACCACGTCCACGATGCCGAAACCAGAGGTCTTCCCGGCTCGTTTGATCTCCAACACCTTGTCGAACAAGCCTGCCTTACCCATGGCCCAGAGGCGGCCAGCCAATCCCGTCACCTCTTCGAGGCCTTCCACGGTCTTGTCGGTGCGCCGAACGTTCACGTCCTTCAACTCAGGCATGGGGTAGGCCGCCGGCGCCTGCTCGGCTGCCGCATCGAGCCCGGGTGTCGCGACACCAGTGTGTTCTTCCAGCGCCATGGGACCACCGAACACCTTGTCGGCGTCCTCTCCCTTGCGCAGTCGTTCCATGGCCCGATTGGCCAACTTGCGCGCCAGTTCCAGAGCCTTTTTCCTGGCCAGCATCTCGTATGCGATGAACCGTCGGGCGTCTTCCTTGGGCCAGGTGCCCTTCCTGCTGGCCTCCACGACAAACAGGTGCCACCCGTCCTTGCCCTTGACCGGCCCGGAAATCACACCCACCTTTGCGGCCAACAGCGCCTTGGAAAACTCCGGGCCGAAACGATCGTCATCGGCCTTGATCCAGCCCAGCAGGCCGCCCGACAACTTCGTCTCGTCGTCCTGGCTGAAAACCTGGGCCAGAGATCCAAAGTTTTCAACAGTGAGCTTTCGTGCGATCCGCGCCAACTCGGCCTTCTTGGCGTTCCAATCCGCTTCCTTGGCATCCGCCGCCACCTTGAACAAAATATGACGGACGCGGCGCTCGTCTGGAAAGTCTTTCTTGTCGGCGTAGCGACTCTGGTACTCTTCATCAACCTTCTTGACATTGTCTGGGTTGGACAAAAACTCGTCGAGTTTTGCCTTGTCCACCCACACCTTGTCCAGGTAATCGCCCGCCTCGAACGTGGCCACGCGGGCGCTCAGCCTGGTGTGGTCCTCTTCATAGCGTGCTCGCACTTCCCCGTCGGAAATGAGCACCCCGGACATGATGGCATCGCCGGCTTGCTTGGCCAACAGTTCGCGCTGCTCCTGCTTCATGAACTGATTGACATTGAGGCCGAGTCGCCAATTCGTCCACTTCTTGAAATGATCATAGTTGAACTTTTCGGCGGGCTTGTATCCCTTTTTCGTCTTGATGGCCGGCCAGCCGCCCATATTGAAAAGGTCTCGCTCGAATCCCAGGACCACGACCTTCCGGCTGGTGATCAGCTTGACCACGTCTGGGTCCTCTGCGGCATCCTCGGTCTGCACCGCCGGCTGGAAGCCCATGCGCACCGCCTCCTCGGCAAGGATTTCTCGCCTGATGAGCATATCGAGCATGTAAGCCTTGGCCGTGGCCGGGACACCCTCGCGCATGATGAGCCGAAAGGCGAACTGGTAGTCATCCTTGTGGATTTCGTGGTCGCCCACTTTCCCGACAGCCGTGGTGTTCCCACAAGCCATTTTGTTTGATGCCGGTGTCCCGAAACCAATCACGAAGACCGCGATGAGGAATCCGAACAGCAGCCAGACCATGAACGACCGAGAGCGTCGACGCATTGCACCGAGCATGAGACTTCAACCTCCATATGAATGTGCCGGTTTGAACGAACCCGGCTTTGGGACTTTTGCCCCAGTCCACCTCGAACGTCAAGAGGTAGTTATCTTGAAGAAAACTTGGTTTGGGGCGCAGGACAGGTCAGTCAGAGCGGCGATGCATGGCACAATCCGGGCAGATCCCGGAAAATTCCAGTTCATGTCCTAAGATTTCGAACCCGGTCTGCCTGGCTGCCGCTGCATCGATGCGCTCGTCGAGCTGGAGCATCACGTCTTCGATGGCCCCACAGACCACGCAGCGCACGTGGAAATGGGGGGCCAACCCGCCGTCGTAACGCATGGGCCCGGGCCCGGACACGAGTCTTCGCACCAGGCCGTGCTCCGAGAGGAGTTCCAGGTTCCGATACACAGTGGCCAGGCTGATACGAGGCAGTCGTCGCCTGACCTGGACGTACACCTGGTCTGCGGTGGGATGGGTTTTGTCTTTTCTCAATTCTTCCAGGATCAACTTGCGCTGGGGCGTCATTCGAAACGGTTTAGAGGGGTGCATGGGACCTCACTTGCTAATGGTTTCTATTTAAGTCTTTTTCCACATTCTCAGCCGAGGTCAAACGATTTCTGTGCTTTTGTCTTGGAACCACGGTTCGAGTCAAACAGTTTCTCGTCCGTTTTGCACCAAACTTACCCTGTCTGACACCAGACAATCAGTTGACGCTCAAACCCGCCTGTCGAGCCCCGACCTGACAAGACGAAGTCCTGCGCCCTTCAAAGCCACGTGAAACAGTCCTCTCTGTTATCGGGCAAAAATCCGCCCTCGGGGCACTCCAGGCCCCGAGCACCAATGTCGCATCCCATGGTCCTGTCGGAACCTCACGAACTCACCAACCCCTGTGGTTGCACCATTGCCTGTTTCGCGATATTTATGAATTCATTGAGTGTTGGAAGTAGCAGGTGTCATTTCTCCACGGAAAGGGGTCAGGCCATGTTCCGCAAAACCTTCACCACCCTCCTGGTCGCTTCGTTCCTGGGCATCGCAGTCCATTCCAATGGCTGCGACAAGAGCGTCCAACAGTTCTGCCACAATTTGAGCAAGTGCTCCGACGAAGTCTCCGAAGAGTTCGCGATGCGCAAAGGCGTTCCCAAGGACCAGATCCCCGTAGTCAAAAAAATGATCAAGAAACAATTCGGAGACGAAGCAGCCTGCAAGAAACGGTTCAAGGGCAAAACCATCAAGAAGAACGGCCGAAAATGCATGAAGAAAAAATCCTGCAAGGAATTCGCCAAGTGTTTCGCCGACATCGCCATGAAAGCGGAAAAGAAATAGCGCGCCGCCGCCAACCATCTCATCGCCCGCCCCAGGCCCCCTGCCGCGACCAGCCCCCCTGACAACTCCGGACAATCCAGTCCGGACAATCCAGCCTGGATTCCAGTCCCTTCTCGATGAGCCGGCCAGGCCCCGAACCATTCCCCGGCCTTTTCCGCGCTGCAGCCCCACTGGAACCAACGCGGCACCAGGACATCGAGCACCCGCGCCTGCCCATCCTCCACCAAGTCCCCCTTGCCCCCTGCGGCCCAGGTTCCAAGTTTTCCACAGGGAATCGAGCTGCGGCCTGCAGGCAGCCGCATTCGCAAAACAAATCCATACCAACGGAGGCCCCAATGAAAAACTCCAATCCCAGGTCAGGTCCTGTCGAGGGACAGATTTCAGACCTCGTCGCCATCCAGTCCGGCACAGTGGTCAGCAAGGAAATCCTGAAAAAGGAGGGCGGAACAGTCACCCTGTTCGCCTTCGACGAAGGACAGGGCCTCAGCGAACACTCAGCCCCTTTCGACGCCCTGGTCCTGGTGCTGGAAGGCACTGCCTGGATCCACATCGCCGGCGAGAAGCACGTTGTTCGGTCGGGAGAAGTCCTGGTGATGCCCGCCGACATCCCGCATGCCCTCGATGCCCCCGAACCCTTCAAGATGATGTTGGTCATGATCAAGTCCCGGTAAACACCTCTGAACGTATCTGAACGTAAAAAGCACCTCTGAACATAGGAGCCACCTAAGAGCATAGGAAGCACCTTCAAACATAGGAGCCACCTATGAACGGAGACACCGCCTTTGAACATATTCTCAGTCTCCGGTGACAATTTTCTCGATCCCCCGCCCCTCCTTCCCGCCCCCAGGGACCAGGCTCTCGTTGCAGGCACCAGACCGGATCCAGGACATGAGCCTTCCAGGCGGACTTGAACAAAAAACATTTTGATTCTAGGCTCTCTTCCGGGGCTGGCCCAAACCTTGCTTCTTCCAGGGGTGAAATGGAGTGACACAGATGAGACGCACCACGACGATATCCCGGATTCTCCTGGCCAGTGCCACGGTCATCCTGCCCCTTGCAGGATGTGCCTCCTCGCTGGAACGCGGCCTCGACCAGGAGCAAAACCGGCTCTGGAGACGCATGGAACGCCAGGCGGATCGAGCCGACCAGGCCGACCGGACCCACCAGGCCCGGATGGCCAGGTCCAAACCAGGCCAAACCCGCAGGCCCGGCCAATCTCCCCGGAGCCGAAACGCCGCCCGCGGCAGCGGCGGACGCAGGGTGGACAGTGTCTCCGCGCGACCTCGATCGAATGCCAACGCAGTTGGGATCGCCCAAGGGCGCCGGGGAAACGAACTCGTCGCGCTCCTGGACCAGGCTTCCCGCAGAAGCCCTGCGCTGCGGGCCCTGCTGGCCGATTGGAAGGCAGCCCTGGCCAGGATCCCGCAGACCAGATCCATTCCAGAGCCCATGCTCGGCTACGGCTTCTATGCCAGGAGCGTGGAGACCAGGGTGGGCCCCCAGCGCCACCGGTTCTTCCTTTCCCAGAGGATCCCTTGGATCGGAAAGATCACTTCTCGAACGAAAGTGGCGGTCAAACAGGCCCAGGTGGCCAGGGCAGCCTATTTTGCACTCATCTCCAGGCTCTTTTTCCAAGTCAAGGTGACCTATTTCGACATCTTCTACCAACAACGACGGCGCGAAATCCTGGCCGAGCACACCAAGTTGCTGGCATCCCTGGAAACCATCCTGCGGGCCAAGATGGCCGTGGCCCTGGCAGACCAGAGTCAGGTGATCAAACTCCAGGTGGAAACCGCCAAGACCGCGGACCTGGTCCAATCCAGCCTGGAACGCATCCAGGCCCTGCAGGCCCAAATCAACGGCCTGATCGGCCGCAGTTCCGCAAGACAGGTATCGGTCCCAAGGAGCCTGGACGGACTGCCCACGAATCTTCCTCCGGCCCGCAGGCTGGCGGCAATGGCCCGCAGGTCGAACCCGGAGCTGGCTCTGGCCAACCAGAAAATCGAGATGACCCGGGCCATGGTCCAGGCTGCCAAGACGAGCTACCTGCCGGACTTTACCGTCTCGCTCACCTGGATCGAGACGGGAAGGGCCGACATGGACGTGCCGGACCGGGGCAAGGACGCCGTGATCTTGGGCCTGGCCGTAACCCTCCCGGTCTGGGTCAACAAGTACCGGGGCCAGGTTGCTCAAGCCAGGGCCAAGGTCCAGGCAGCCCAGGCGCGGAGCGAGGACCTGGCAACCAGGCTGGATGCCGCGGTCTTCGCAGCCCTAGCCCGGTACAGGGATGCGCTGCGCCGCAAACGTCTCTACCGGCGCGGCCTCGTGTTGAAGGCCGAACAGTCTCTCCGCACGGCCCTGCAATCCTATGCCGTGGGCAAAGCAAGCTTTCTGGACGTGCTCGACGCCGAACGCACCCTGCTGGCCTTCGCCCTGGAGGCCGAGCGCGCCACCGCGGACATGGCCAAGGCCCTGGCGGCCCTGGAACTGGCCATGGGCCGTCCCTTCCGGGCATGGACATCGGCCGGCCGGGCCCGCGCAAACCGTCTGGGACATGGTCCAGCCGGAGCCAACGGAACAGGTGCGGGCAATGGCACGGCCACCCGCAATGGAACGGCCGCAACGAATCAGGCATCGGCCGGCAGGACACCTGCCGGCACCCCGGCATCAACCTCCTCCCGCCCCCCTGCGACCAACCAGCAAGCAGCCGGCCGGAGCCAGGGGACTCAGAGAAAGGCGAGGACGACTCATGAGTGAGCAACAGAAACCAACGAGGCAAGGTCTTTCGAGACATCCAAGGCTCGCCAAGGCCCTCAAAGTGGGCTCGGGCATCTTTCTGCTGGGCCTGGGTCTGCTGCTGGGCTATGCCTTCGGGCCGGCCTCCGCCCCAGGAAAGGCCAGCGCCGCTGCAGGAAAGAAACACCAGGGCCACGGCTCTGGAAAGGCTGCCGGAGCAATGAAGCCCGCCCCGGCGAAAAAGCAATGGACCTGCTCCATGCATCCCCAGATCCGCAGCGACAAGCCCGGCAAGTGCCCCATCTGCGGCATGGACCTGGTCCCGGTGGAAGGTGGGGGGGCGGCCGAATCAGGCGCCGGTCACGCAGGCCATGAGACCACAGCTCCTTCGACAGCGGAGGTGTCGAATCATCGATCTGCTGCCAACAAGCAATGGACCTGCTCCATGCACCCCCAGATCCGCAGCGACA
>CAZIJS010000257.1:0-6193 GCA_964539505.1 uncultured Myxococcales bacterium | reverse complement strand
GATGATTCCGGCGAGGGCGAACAGCAACAGGATCCATGTGGAGGCAGAGGATGCGGACTGGCTTTCCACGGCACGGCAGCCAGAACAGCCGCCTGTGTCTCCGGTTCGGCTGTTGCCCCCTGAGTCGCCGGCCGCATCGGTCTCATCCGGGTGGCCGCCGTCTCGTGTTTGTCCTGATTCGGCATCGTGCTGGTCTGGGGCGGTTGAATCTGTTCCGGCGTCCTGCTCGACCGAGCCATCCAGGGGCGGCGGGTTGGTGGTAAACTCGACGGCGCCCACGTCCCAACCCTGTCCCTGGGGCCGCGTGGTTCCGAAGAAGTCGTCGTTGAACAAATCGGTTGGCTCGCCCTGGTCGATACAGGGTGAGTCATTGGCGAGTAGGAAGTCACCGCGATTTTGTGGCGGTTGTTCTGTGAGACGGGGGGAGGTGAGCAGGGAGTGGCTGTCTTGTCCAGAGGCGATTTGCCATTCCTCGATGGTTGAATAGCCGGTGTCACCGTCGTAGAAGACCCAGGTGTCCTGCTCTGGGGTGTAGTAGACGTTGTAGTCCACGACGAAGTCGTCGGCGTTTTGCTGTTCCACCTGGATGCAGTAGGAGTCGGCGCAGGTGACGATGTTGTTGATGAATTCACAGGGGCCCAGGCCGTCGCGATTGTTCTCACCGAACAGGTTGACGGTGCCGCTGTCGGTCGACAGGCTGTAAATGGTGTTGTTGATGAACCTGGAGCCGGCCATGGCTGCCGGGTCGGCAGGGCAGTTGTCGTCGCAGACGGAATTGACGCCATCGGATTGGACGACAGGGCCCGTGCAGTCTCGGATGAGGTTGTTGTGGACGAGGGTGTTGGTCATCCGGTCCCGTAATTGAATGGCGATTCCCTCGATATCATGGATGAAGTTGTACCGGATGATGTTGTCGGTTCCTCCTGTGCGCATGTAGATGCCGTTGGCAGCCGGACCGAAGAATTCGGAATGTTCCACGATGTTGCCGTCGGGCCCCACGACTTCCCCATCGGTCCATTCGCCCTCGAAGCCCAGACAGTCACCCATCTGACTTTCCGTGTCCCCAATGGAGCAGTCGCTGATTCGGTTGTTGTCACAGTCGCCGGCAAAATTCATGGCGCTGTCGTAGAGGTCGCTGCTCTGGCAAGCATGGATGTGGCACTGTGAAAAGAGCAGGTGGCTGGAGTCATAGACCTGCACCACGGTTTCGTCGCTTCCTTGGAAATCGATTTCCTGGAACGTCACGTTCGCACTGTCCTGGATGAGCAGCGCATGAGCTGCTCCAGTGGCATCGATGATGGGTTTTGGTCCCGAGCCATACGAAGACACGATGATGGGCTGGTTCGGGTCGCCTGAAAAGGTCCAGGTGATGGCAGTGTTCCAACGGTCCCCCTTTTTCAACAAGAAGACATCACCGGCCTGGGGGTCGTGGGTTCCGGTCCATTGCTCCATTCCGGGCAGGTGTTGGAGAGGCAAGCTCTCTGTGCCGGGATTCTGATCCGAGCCGTTTCGGGCGATATAGTAGGTAGCTGCACGGGAGAGTCGTGGGGACAACAAACCAGTGAGCAGGAGCAGCATGGTCATGTTGTGTTTCATCATTGGCCTCCAATCCGGCTTTGCTTCTATTTTGCTTTGTCATTGTCGGCTCTCTTCGAAGAAGCTGATATCATGATACCAAAAATGTTGACTAAATGGAGCAAAAATGGGTGGTGGGATCAGCGACGACCAGGCTGGTCGGTGGATCCAGGATATCGGGGGGCGGCCACCCAGTTCACCAACACTGTTCCCGAGGGAAGCAGGATAGGGCTGGCCCCTGCTTGGCTGCTGGATGGACTGAGGTGGGACTTCCGGCCGGGCGTTGGCGGATGGCAGAACGAGACATGCTAAGTTGGGCCGGCCATTGGGTCAATGGAGGGCTGGTTGGTGGAGGATGGTTGGTGGGGTATGGTCGGTCGTTATGTATTGTGGTAGTTTTTTGTTGTTTTTGTTTTTTTTGGTGTCGGCTTGTCCATTTCTATGATGGATGCTATAAACACTATTTTATGACTAGCTACTAAGTTTTTCGAGGGGTTCGGTGGTCTTTGTTTGGCTGTTTTGGCGGGAGTATTTTTTGTTTTCGTCTCGGGAGGAGTGGAGACATGGGAAATTACGACGACAAAATCCGTGAACGGGGATTGGACCTCAGCCATGTCCTGACGGCATCGTTCCTCTCCGGGTTCGGAGAGGTGGGGGCGCTCAACCAGGCAGTGGTCAACAACATGATGCGCAAGCTGGCTGACCGGGCGGTGGCCTGGTTTCGGGTCCATGAACGAGGGCCTGACCTCACTGCGGAGGACGGCATGGTCGAGCGGGTGCGCAAGGTGTTCTCCTTGCTCAATGAACACCTGCAGCTCGTGGGGGATTTTCGTGTGGAGGCAGACGGGGACGGGGGCGATGTGCTGGTGTCGGTGGGTTCGGGCACCTGCCGCATTTGTCCCATCGGAGTCGGGGAGGCCGCAATTCATGGAACGGCATGCCCGTTTCCTGCGTTGCTCCAGCACTTGGTGAATCTCTATGCGCCGGATGGAAAGAAGATCCGGATCAAGGTGGCGGACCGGTCGATGCTCGTCAAGGACGGCGTGCGCTGCTGGTTCCGCTTTGAGGAGGTGTCGTAGAGCGGCCGGTGAGAGCTTGCCTTGATACGACGGTAGGCTGGGTCGGGAGTCTAGGTAGGCGTTCGGGAACCAGAACCGTGTGGTGCCTTGACCCTTGGCAGGATGGAAGAGCGAGAAACCCGGGGAGGTGGGGCTGGTGCTGAAAAGCTGGTGCTGAAAAGAAAGATGTGCTGTCTGGTGAGATGGGCCGAGGCAATGTGAAGGGCCGAGGCAATGTGAAGGGTGGAACACGGACAATGGCTGGTGGACGCGGATGGTGACGAGAGTCTTGCAATCGGGGTCGAGCATCGGACGATACGAACTCATCGAGCCACTCAAGCGCGGTGGGATGGGTGAGCTGTGGCGTGCGAAGGCGGTGGGTCCGGCGGGATTCGACAAGGAGGTGGTGCTCAAAACCATCCTCGTGGAACTGGCCGAGGACCCATCATATGAGCGCCTGTTCGTCAACGAGGCGCGGGTGATGGCGCGTCTGTCGCATCCCAATGTGGTGCAGGTCTTCGATTTGGGGCGGGAGGATGGGACCTGGTTTATGGCCATGGAAATGGTCGAAGGGGTCAACCTGCGCTACCTGCTGCGCAAGACCATGGCCAGGGGCCGTCTTCCACCGGTGCCGTTTGCGCTTCGGGCGGTGCGCTGCGTGGCCGAGGCCTTGGTTTATATCCACGGCCTCACAGACGGCCAGGGTCGCCCGGCTCCGGTGGTCCATCGAGACATCAATCCGGACAATATCTTGTTGTCCTACGCAGGCACCACGAAACTCTGCGACTTTGGGATCGCCAAGGCGCATTGGCACGGAGATGGCAATGAGGAAGGCTGGGCCGATGGCCTGGCTATTGGAAAGTTGGCCTACCTTGCCCCGGAACAGGTGGGCAGCGCTGGTAGGCAGGCGGATATTCGCAGTGACATATATAGTTTAGGTATCACCCTCTACGAGGTGCTCACGGGAAGACAGCCGTTTTGGCGCCCGGACCGCAAGGAGACGCTGGCTGCTATCTTGGCCGGTGACTGCGATCCGCCCACGGGTTACGCACCCTGGCTTTCGGGGCGGGTAGAGCAATTCGTGCTCAAGGCGGTTGCCCGCGACCCGGCGCAGCGGTTTCAATCCGCCGGGGCGTTTGCCCGGGCACTGGACGTGCTGCTCGCCGGTATGCCGGTCTATCCCTCGGACGATATCATGGCCGGGTATCTGCGCGGACTGCTCCAGGACGGAACCGAGGCTGGGGACAGCGTGGGAGCGGATGCGGCGGCAAAGCTCAGGCCGGATATGCTCACACCGGTGCGCGCGGGTCTGGGCGAAGAGACTGCTGCCATGTCCGATGGGTTTTCGGGTCGGCTCGAGGGGCTCGATATCTTCGAATTTCTGCAGATGGTTCTCGTGTCGAGGCGCCAGACCGTGTTGGAGGTGATCAGCAGAGAAGGCGAGGTGGCCCGCCTCTTCATCAATGACGGCAACGTGGTTCACGCCGAATGCTGCGGGATGACGGGCAGGGATGCATTCATCGGGTGCCTGGCATTTTCCGGAGGTGCCTTTTCCAGCCATCCCTGGGAAGAGCCAGCCGTGCGATCCATTGCGGAATCAGGGGAGGTTTTGCTCCTGGCGGCCGCCCGCATCCAACACGAAGCAGAAAGAGACGGGGGGGCTCCCAGGCAACTGCCAACCTTGCCTTGCCTCAAGGCGGCAGACCAGGATGGTGTCCAAGAAGAACGAGATGGACGAGACGCCGCGCCCCGCAGCGGGACCGGGACAGCACAGCGCATGGATGCGGGGCGACGGGGAGGAGACCCGCCGACAGACAGGGGCCTGTCGGGAGGGCGGTTCGACTTTGCCGACGCGCAGGGTGATGGGGCTGGTCCTTCGCGGCACGAGGCCGCAGTGATGTTCGAGAAGGGCTGGCACCTGGTGCGAGAGCGACAATATGACGCTGCCAGGGAATGCTGGCAGCAGGCCGTAAGGTTGGACCCGGACAACAGGAGCTACCAGACGAACCTGGAGATCCTGGAACGCCGGATGAAACGAGACTGAGGGCGGCAGCGTTGAAGCGAGGTCGCCTGTGAGGAGGTCGAAGGCAATGCCAACGAGAACAGAACGAATGATGGAGATCCTGCGCAAGCTGCAGACGGCCAGCACAGACGTGCTTGGAGCCGCGGTGATCAGCATCGACGGGTTCGTGATTGCGTCGGTGGTGCCCACCGATGTAGACGAAGGCCTGGTGGCTGGTATGGCTGCGGCAGCGCTGGGCGTTGGAAACCGCATCACCCAGGAACTCATGGATGCGGGCATGGAGCAGGCCTTTTTCAGGAGCGGCAAGGGCTTCGTGGTGCTCAATGCAGTGGGAGAAGATGCGGTGCTCATCGTGTTGACCACCAAGGAAGCGAAGTTGGGGCTCTTGTTCATCGACATCCGGCGCCAGGTGGCTGAGCTGCAAAAGCTGCTCTAGCCCGGCAGGGCGGGAACAACGCTTTGTTGCGTTGGGTCGTCGGCCAAGACGATGTGTCGCGTGTTGTCGTGACACGGACCGTCGGCTGCTCCTGTCAGAGCGGATGACAAGGGGTGCGGCCTCTTGGTGAGGGGGTCTGGTGGTTTTGAGAAAACTTGATGCACTTTTGGATCGGGCCGAGCAGCACCTGGCGGACCTGTTGGAGATTCTGTGTGGGATGGCAGGCCCCCCAGGAGGACAACAGGGCGCAGGGACCCTTGGGCAAGGAGCAGGGAAGCGCGGGCATCACGACGAGGGCTCTTCATCGAGCGGAGATCACGGCGAGATCGTGCCATCTCAGCCGGGCGCTTCCAGCTCTTCATTTCAATCTCAGGATCACAGGGGGCTCGTCGAGCCGGATCTGTCGGAAGCCGGGTCCCTTGCAGAGCAGATCCAGCGCTGCCTCGAGCCCTTGGTTCAGGGAGAGGGGACTGCGGTCTTGTCCGATGCACGAGGCCTGCTACTTGCCGGATGGGGCCCGCAGGAGGCGCAGGAAAATCTGGCCGCAGTGGGTGCCCTGGCCGCACAGATGGCTTTTCGCTCCGCCGAGTTCCTGGGTCGATTCGAACCCCGATCGGTGGTCCTGGGAGGCCATGGCGGGGAGGTCATCGGCGCGACATTCTTTTCGGTGGAAGACGAACACCTGGTCCTTCTCCTGTCCGGGCCGGGGAAATTGCATCGAAGTGCTCACATTCGGCAGGTGCTCGAATGGGTCCTGCCTCTGCTTCGGGGAACGTAGCCGGCTGGAACGAAAAAATGTGCCAGCCTCGAAGGCAGGGGTACCCAGGATATCTGAACAGGGCAGTGGCCCCAGGCTGGAAGAGAGTGCTCTGCAAATTCGGTGGGGATGGACTGGGGTCTCTCTGCAAGCAGGCTGTCACCACAGAGGTCCAAAGGGGCGTTGGTGGTGTGGAGGTGGGAAGGCCGGGACTGTGTGACGGATTTTGGGGCGGGCAAGGCAGAGGGGGGGGGGGGGGAGGGGGGCAAGGCGGGGACTGTGTGGCGGATTTTGGGGCTGGCAGGGCAGACGGGCGATTGAGGGGTGCTGACTGTCTTTGGTCC
>CAZIJS010000256.1:0-6200 GCA_964539505.1 uncultured Myxococcales bacterium | reverse complement strand
TCCTCGGCAAGGAGCTTGGCCAGCTCATATCCGGAACTGGGCATGAGGGGATCGCTCTCCACCAGGGGAGCGGACTTTGGCGCATAGAGAGACCCCGTTGAAAAGTGGATGAATCGTTCCACGCCCCGGTTTCTCGCCTGGGTGTGGAGCGCTTCGACTGCATGGAGATTGATGGGCGCCTGGACTCCGAAGGGTACGGAGATATCCACCCAGGCAGCGGTATGAATCACCGCCCAGACAGCCCCTTCGAAGAGACGTTCGATGCCGGCAGCCTCGGTGAGATCCGCTGCTAACCATTCCACCTTGGAGGCGCCGCTGGGTGAATCCCCTTCCCTGCGCCGTTCCCTTGCCGTGGGCACCGTACGGTCCGTGGCCCTTACTCGATAGCCCTGCTCTACCAGGATGTCTACCAGGAGCCGGCCCACGCACCCAGCCGCGCCTGTCACCAGGACCAAACGATTGTCTCCCTCTCGATCGTTCATTGGTCTTTACTCCCTCGTTGTCCCGCTCCTGCGGGATTTTGCCCCGACTCATCGATGGCCGAAAACTTTTCCAGGGCTTTGCTTGCATGGGATTCCATGGCCTGACGGGCTGCAGGGGCATCACGATCCCGCAACGCCTGGATGGTTTTTCGATGGGGCGTGGTATCCATACCCTCCGCGTAGAGAAGGTCGAAGAAGGCCGGCCCCTCCAGATAGACTTTCCGGATCACGTTGGAGATAAGGCGAAGCACCCTGTTTCCTGTGAGGGCAACCAGGCCGTCGAAAAAATCATAGTCGAGTACCTTGAGCGACGCATGGTCGGTCTGGGCGGATTCCATTCGATCCACCAGATCCTCGATGTGTTCGAGCCCCTGCTCCCCGATGGACTCTGCGGCCTGTTGGGCTGTCCAGCCCAGCACCATCACCCGCAATTCGAGGAGATCGCGGAGAACATGGAGATCCAGGCTCCCGCCGGGAGCCAGGAGGAACGGCAGGAGCTGCAGTCCAGCCGTCACCAGAAAATTGCAGACCCTGGCCCCGCCGCCGTGGCGAACTTCCACCAGTCCGAGGACCTCCAGGCGACTGATTGCTTCGCGCACCGTGCCCCGGTTTACTCCGAATTGTTCTGCAAGGTGCCGTTCCGAGGGCAACGTCTGCCCCGGTTCTATGTGACCGTCCAAAATTGCGTTGCGAAGCGCTTCCGCGACTTGCTCTACGGCGCGGCGTTTCTTGATGGGAACGAAGGATGTGCCATTGTGGGGCATGGGTCTGTTCTCCGGGCAAAAATTCAAGTGGTCGAGTGGTCCGACCACTGGACCAACTCTAACCCAGTCCAGCGATTTGTCAATGGCGAACTCGATGGATGGGGAAAGGCACAGTGGGCAGACCGGAATGCGGAGGGATCCCTGGATGGCCAGTGCAGCGCCACGCGCATTTGACCAGGAAGACAACTCCACGTAGAGTCGAATATAGACAATGGCTCCAGGTGACAGAGGTTGGAGACGGTGCGAAGCGTAGAACGGCTTTTCAAGATGTGCCCGGAATGCAAGACCCTGTATTCCGGCTCGGCGCGCTTTTGCCCGAAAGATGGTGCTCCGTTGGAACTGGCACAAAAAGGCACGGTCCGTCTCTACGATCCGTACGTGGGCACGGTTCAGGACAACCGTCTCAAAATCGAGGCGTCCATGGCCGAAGACGGCCTGACGGTTCTCTATGCCGCCAGGCACTTGGTTTTGGACCGGCGTGTCGCCGTCAAGGTCCTGCGTTCCGAGTATGCGAGCGACAAGGTTGTCGTGGAGCGGTTTCTCGAACAGGCTCGCCAATCGGCCAAGCTGGACCATCCCAACCTCGCCAAGGTGCTCGACTCTGGGCGTTTCGACGACGGGGCGCCGTTTTTCGTCATAGAATTCCTCGGGATGAGAACTCTGCGGGGCGTCATGGACCAGTCGGGGCCCCTGCCCTGGTCTCGGACCGTTTCTCTCGGGATCCAGGCCTGCGCAGGGCTGGAATACGCACATCGTGCCGGCGTGGTTCACGGAAACCTCAATCCCGAAGCCCTGGTGCTCGTCAAGGAGGGCCCCAGGGATGATCGGCTCAAGGTGAGTGGATTCGGGACATCCGAGGTCTCATTGACATCTCGTCACGCCACAAAGACCGGATTCCTGGTGGGGGTCCCGGAATACATGAGCCCGGAACAGGCCGCCGGACGACCCACGGGGCCCTGGACAGACATCTATTCTCTTTCGGTGATTTTCTTCGAGATGATGACGGGGAAGGTGCCGTTCGAATCGGATAGCTTCATGGGGGCACTGGGCAAGCACATGGTAGAACCCATTCCAGACCCAAGAGTCGTCAGCGGAGGAGTCGACGTGCCGGACTGGTTGGCATCCATTATCATGAAGGGTCTGGCCAAGGCGCCCAAGGATCGGTACGAAACCATGGCGGAGATGGCATCGGAACTTGCCACGCATGGTGGGGCGGCGACTGTCCATCCGGCCCTGGGTTTGGAGGGAAATCCCGATGTGGATGAGAAAGCTCCGACAAGGGTCTACCAGACAGTCGCCGATGATGTCGGCGTGGGCGCCGGGGCGACGGTGATGGATGAGGGAGCGCCGGTCTGGGAGGACGATGGACCGGACATGGAAAAGGAGCATGACCGTTCCTTCGAGCAGAATGACAAGGCTTCTTTTCTCGCCGATGCTTCGCACGCGCAGGGCGGCTCCCTTTCGAAGGAGCGAGACAATGCCATGTCTCGTCGCCCCAGGATTCCCTGGTCGGAGAGAATGGTCAGTCTCGAACAGGTGATCTGGGCGGCTGCTGCGTTGGCTTTGGGCCTGGTTCTCGGGCTGGGAATCATATGGTTGAATCGTGACGGCCCCCAATCCAGGAAAGAAACGAGACAGAGTCCTTCGGTGCAGCCGGAGTCGCTGCGGGAACGCAGCGGGAAACTTCCCTCGGCGAGGCCGCCGTCGGGCACCCCGGAGAGACGAACCATCGACCTGGTGGTGGAAACCCAGCCAGCCGGAGCAGAGGTGGAACTGGATGGAAAACTACTGGGAGTCTCGCCGCTGCGCATCCAGGTTCACAGGGCCCCGGGAGCGCATCTGTTGACTGCGAGACTCTCTGGATTCACGCCCTATCGGACCGAGGTCACCCTCGCACAGGCGACCCAGCTTCGGATTCAGTTGGAACGACCAGAGCCGGCGCAGCGGCGGCGTCGTAGGCCGAGATATCGATCTTCGGCAAAACAACTACGCGTACCGCCCCACATGGGCGAGCGATTGGTTGCACCTTCTGGGTCCAACAAAACATCGAGTGAAGGGAAAAAGAGTAGCAAGGGCGATCTGCTCGATCCGTTCAAGTTATGATAAAATTGTCGTCCCGTTGGCTTGGTTCCCAAGTCACTGGGGTTTGGCGAGGGTTGAGATTTCCATGAATGATTCAGAAACAGCCGGTTCAGGCAAAATCTCCGGCCCGAATGCGCCTGAAGGCGCATCGGGAAAAAAACGTCGGGCCAAGACGCAGATTTCAGGATCCATGGCCATGCCACAGCCACTCGATGGAATGGCCGGCGTGCCCGTGGAGCCGAACCCAATCCCACTCGTAGACCATTCAGGTGACCCCGGGTTCCTGGATGAGCCCAAGGATTCGCTCCTTGGTTCGGTCCTGGCTGGCCGCTACCGTATCAAGCGGATGGTGGGTGAAGGCGGAATGGGCAAGGTCTACGAGGCGGAACACATCGTGCTCGAAAAGAGAGTGGCCCTCAAGGTGCTCAATCCGGAATATGCCACGAAGCAGGACCTGAGGGACCGATTCCTCCAGGAAGCTCGTGCAGCGTCACGGATCAACCACGAACACATCGTAGACATCACGGATTTCGGCACCACGGACGCAGGGACGGTCTTTTTCGCCATGGAGTTCCTGGACGGACATGACCTGGGGACGGTTTTGGCCAGAGACGGCGCTTTGCCCTGGCCAAGGGCCCGCGACATTGCCGTCCAGGTCGCCCGTGCCCTGGCGGCGGCTCATTCCAAAGGAATCATCCATCGCGACCTGAAACCGGAGAATATTTTTCTCGTGGAGCGCGAAGGCAGAAAAGATTTCGTCAAGGTGGTGGATTTCGGCATCGCCAAGCTCATTGGTCTGGACGAGTCCCAGAGAAAGCTGACCAAAACGGGGGTGATCTTCGGGACACCAGACTACATGTCGCCGGAGCAGGCCACTGGAAGGCCATTGGACCAGCGGGCCGATGTCTATGCACTCGGTGTCATCTTGTATGAAATGGTCGCAGGCAGGGTGCCGTTCGATGCGCCGTCTTTCATGGCCATCTTGACCAAGCACATGTTCGAAGATCCCCTGCCGCCGAGTCTGGCCGCACCGGAGTTGGATATCGATGCCGCTGTCGATGCCCTCATCCTCAAGGCGTTGGAAAAGGAGCCGGACAAGCGCTTCCAGTCCATGTCCGAGTTTGCAGAGGCCATGAAAACGTTGAATCTGGAGCTGTTGCAGTGATCCGGCGGTGGACTCAAAGGGACACAACAACCTATCCTGCTCACCAGTCCCAAAGGCGCTGTGCCATCCGTGGACAGCACGGCCCGCGTGGATACCTTCCCCCCGATTCCCAGACAGCGAAAGCGAATGGGGCTGGTGGCGGCGCTCATTTTCCTGGTGGTGGCAGGTGCGGTTGGCGTCTACCTGGCTTTTCGACTCTCGCGAACATCGCCCGCCGATGAAAAGAGCGAAAAAGCGTCTCCTGTAGTTGCCATGCCGGGCAAGAGTTCCGACAGAGACGCTGCTGCGGGCAGTTCGGTCCCCCGGCCGACGTCACCTGATGCGGGACATGGGGCTCTTTCCCGAGATTCTCGGACTGCGCCGGTGACGATCCGCCTGTCAGTGGATACGAAACCTCGGGGTGCCAAGGTTTTCCTGGAAAACCGATTTGTCGGGCTGACACCCATCGAGAACAAGGAGATCCCTTCTTCGCGAAACAAAGTGGTCTTGTCCATCCGCAAGAAGCGCTACAAGGACACAAGGGTGGAATTCGTGCCGGAAAGGGACCAGGAGTTTCGGATCGTCCTGGAAAAAAAGAGAAACGGATCGCGTAAGACGACTCGGAAGTCGGGTGGGAGTGGCTCCCGGGGGACACCAGGGGCCAGACCCAGGGCGCGCACCCCACGAGCCCGGCACGACGGCGACCTCCTCAATCCCTGGTAAAAAACAGGTTCTTACCGACCTCGTGCTCTCTCCACCACGACTTCGCGATCCTTGAAGCGGCCGCCGTGCACTTCGGCGATGACCTTGTCGGCAACCGACGCATCCACGTTTACGTAGGTGTGTGTGTCGCGTACCCGCAGAGAACGAAGGGTGGAGTCGTCGACACCCGCGACATCCAGAAGGAACGCACGAATTTCTCTGGCCCCCACCCCGTCCTTGCGCCCCAGATTCACGTAGAGACGCACGGAGTCGTCCCGCTGTTCGTCCTTGGTCTGGGAACGTTTCCTGGCGTCGTCTTGGCCGGTGGATCTTTCACTTCTCTTTGGCCTTCTCTCTCTGTCGTCACGTTTCTGGCTGTCACGCCTCTGAGGCGTGGTGCGGTCACGGCTGCGCCCGCCGTCGCGCCTATCCTCGGACCGAGGAGCCGGCCTGCGTCGTTCCGGTCTGCCATGTCGTTCCTTGCCCGACGAAAAATGACGACGAAGCAGTTGTGAAAACACGGCTTCTCCCATGGCGCTGTGCCAGAGCCGTCTGACCAGGGGCGCAAAGTCCCTGTCGACCTCGCCCCCGAATTCCTTGACCAACGCTTGGAGACGACGCCCCTCCCGCATACTCAGCAGTTCCTGTTCCGTGGGGAGTCGGCGCTCCACGGGGTGAATCCCGTAGGTAAGCTCCATGTAATAAAACGCGCCCAGTTCCTTCGGACCCACCAGGGAAATAGCAGTGCCCTTGCGGCCGGCCCGGCCGGTACGTCCTGTTCGATGCACATAGATCTCGGCGCTTTCGGGGAAGGAATAATTGATGACGTGAGAGACATGCTCGATATCCAGGCCGCGGGCAGCCACGTCGGTGGCCACCAGGAACTTGATTTTTCCCTCTCGCATCCTGGCCATCACCTTTTCCCGCTCTTTCTGTGTCAGGTCCGAAGAAATGGCCTCGGCCCGCCAGCCTTGCTGCTTGAGAAAAGATGCCACCACCGTGGTTTCTTCTCGGGTGTTGCAGAAC
>CAZIJS010000255.1:0-6288 GCA_964539505.1 uncultured Myxococcales bacterium | reverse complement strand
CTCTTGGGCTGCCTGGTCATCAGGCTCTTGAGCCAGGGCCAGGTGTGGGGGAGTTTGCCGCGGATGACCTGGGACTTCCACTGGTCGTCGGTCATGCGCTTGGATGCAGGCCTGGTAAACTGGTAGTGGGTGAAGATGGCGCCACGGGCGATCTGGAGCGTTCGGCCCAGGGGCACGATCACGTAGAGGATGGCAGGGCCGCCCACGGCTTCTTCGAGCACGGTGCCGCTGGAGCTGTGTACGTCGGCCACCAGCGCCATGTGGTACTCCTTCTGGGTGAGCATGTTAAAGTCGCCCTGGGTGACGCTGGCTCGGTGCAGATCGGCCATGTCTCCACCAAAGAGAGTCATCTTTTCGTATTCTTGTTTGGTGATCTGGCCGCCGGTGAGTTCCTTGCGTGAGATGGCTGCGCAGAAGTCGGCCCACTTGGCCAGGATCCGGAATCCGCGCCGGATTTCACCCACCTGGCCTCGCATGCGGTAGGGGCGCAGGACCGTGTTCGTGGTGCGGGCCAGTCGTCCCAGTCTGGTCCAGAGTTCCATGTTGGGCTCGACGTAGCCCTTGGGCAGCGCCAGTTCTTCGTCGTCACCGCCGCATTCGGCGCCCGAGGGCTTGGCGTAGAGAATCGTGTCGTGGCGCAGTTCGGTCCAGGGCCCCATGAACGAGAGCAGGATGCGGTCTTTCCAGTTGGGATGCCGCATGAACGGCGGATAGCCGGCCGGCACGTCCATGAGGGTGGCGGCCAGGGTGTGGAGCAACTCGAAGTAGAGATTGGAGTGCCATTCCTCTGGGCCCAGTTGCGCGGTTTCTTTCCTGATCTGGGCGAGAGCCTTTCGGTAGGAGGGCCTGAGCCGGGCGGACATGGTCCTCAGGGCACGGACTTCGGCCCGATGAAACCCGAAGGCTGCGGGAACGTCCAGGGCCGAGGGGAAGGGGCGGCCCGGGACTTGGGGCAGGACGAGCTTTTGCATGATGCGCGAGTCGTAGACGAAGCGTTGGCCCATGAGTCGAAACTTGCGGCCCTGTTCGGACTGGGGGCGATCCCTGAAGAACTGCCGGATCCTGGGCTGGGGCAGGCTGGAGGCCGCTTTGACAAAAGCAGCGAGTTTGCCCTGGTCGGCGAATGAATCGGGGGCCGCGTCGGCGGGCCAGATTGGGTCCATGACCCGGCGGTAGTCCAGGGGGGTGAGGTCGTCTGCCGGGCCTACGAATTTCCTGGTCACATCGTATATCGCGGACCAAAGATCGAGGGCGCTGTGCTTGCCTGCCCGGGCCTGTTTGAGGCCCCGGGTCATGAGCAGGGCCTGGATCGTGGCCAGGGTGGCATTTTTGCCGGTGAGGCTCAAGGGCATGGAGGCCAGGCCGTACCACATCAAGGCGCGAAAGTAGCGCTTGAGCTTGGTCGACTTGGTGTAATGTCCCCTGGGGATAAACATCGTAAAGTCCACCTTGGTCCCCACCACTGCCGAGACTTCGGTGCCCGAATGGAGCATGATTCTCGCGATGTCATGTTGCACCAGTGTCTGAAGGCCGGCAGGCGCTTTGCGTCCCGTCAGGAGTTGGTCTGCCACCGCGAAGAAAGCTGCGTTTCGGGTCAGGGCCCGGCGCACCATGGGATGGTGAGCTTTGGAGGCCTGGGCCAGGGACCAGCGGACCAGGGCCCGGCTCATCTCCACCGCCTGCCGAAACAGGCCATGGGTCTCGACTTCGGCCAGGGCCGAGTCGAAGAGCAGGTGGTAGGCATGGAGCGCCGTGTCGGTGGTGATGAACGAAGGGTAGCGGTGCGGCCTTCCATAATCGTTGGCTTCGTAGATTTCGTAGAGCTGTGAAAACTTCGACGAGCGGACAGCCAGGAAGCCCTGGGATGCCAGGAGCCTCTTTTGCGGCCTGGAGAGTTCCTTGGCAAAGTCTGCGCGGTTTGTGACATTGCGCAGGCCTCGGGCAATCCGGTAGGAAGGAACGGTGGCATGGACCTGGGAGCTGCCGTTTCTGAGCCTGGCCAGGGCCTGGGCCACCTGGGCCGGCGAGAGGTTGGGCAGCGGCCTTGGTGGCGCTGCCTGGATGGGGCGCTGAGCCGAGGTGCCTTCGTGCGTCGGCCGAGCGAGGTTCTGCCTGGCCGTTGGTCTCGCCTTCGGTGATGTGTGCTGAGTCTGGGCCATGGGACTCTGTTGCAGTTTGGCCTCGGGTGTCACGGCATGTGCCGACTGTCCCTGCTGGGACTCGATGGAAGAACTGTGGGGTTCACCCGGAGCAGGGGTCTTGGTGGTCTGACGGCTGGGGCCGCAGGACAGCGTGGCGGCGGAGGCCAGGAGCGCGATGTATCGAAGGGGGGCGGGGAACGACCTGACTGTGCTGTGTGGGAACGGAGACATGGAACCTCCTCTATGGCGATGTGTGGTTTCTGTTGTGTCGGCTCGGATGATACGCATTCGACTTGGGAATGCGCTTTGTCTTGGAGTATAGGCGTTGCAACGGGGAGGGCAACCAGCAAACCAGCAGGTATGTGAAGCGCGAGCCCGTCTGGTCTCACGGGCAAGGGGCAGTCGCCGAGACGGCCAGGGATTGGCCTTATTTGCATACCGTGACGGTTGGTGGGGGCTGCACACCGAGGTCCCTCCTCATTCTTGGCGTCCTTCCATGTCGTGGTTTCCGATAGACGGGTTTTTCGTTGACAGGTGCTGCTGTACCCTGCCCTGTTTGACGTTTCCGAAAGGAGTTGTAGGAACTGGGCTTGGGAGTTGGTGCAAGATGGCTCTGTACGTTCTTTGGGGCCGGGTCCGTTGTCGGCGAGGTGGTGCATCGATAGTCTCTTGACACCAGCCCGGGATGCGTGTGTCTATCTATGTCTGCTGTACCCTCGACGGGAGATGTCCATGAGACTAGGCCTAATCGGCCCCACGTATCCTTTCCGGGGTGGGATCGCTGCACACACGACCCTGCTGGAACGTGCCCTGCGCCAGCGGCATGAGGTGACGTTCGTTGGGTTTTCCAGGCAATACCCCTCCTGGTTGTATCCAGGGGCATCGGACAGGGACGAGACGGCCCAGGGGCTGCGACCCACGGAAGTCCTGCCCATCTTGGATTCACTCAATCCCTGGACCTGGTTCCAGACGGCCCGTCTGTTGGTGCGCCGGGAGATCGATGCCCTGGTGCTGCCCTGGTGGGTGACGTTCTGGGCGCCGCAGTATCTTGCAATCCTGTCCTATCTGCGGGCAGTCGGCGCCGCCCCGGTGGTGTTTTATTGCCACAACGTGCTCGAGCACGAAGCGAGCCTGTGGAAAAATGTCGTCACCCGAACGGTCCTGGGGCAGGGCTGTGGCTACTTGTGTCAGTCGGAGGAAGAAAGGCGCGTGCTCGAGGAGCTTTTCCCGGGTCGTCCCGTGGAGGTGGTGGCACACCCCACCTATGAGGCCCTGGCTGCCAGGGGCGAATCGTCTGCTCCTGGGGCCGGGAAACTGCACCAACCACCGCGGTTGCTCTTTTTCGGCTTCGTGCGTCCCTACAAGGGCCTCGATGTCCTCTTGCAGGCGATGCAGGAAATCCACGAAGCCACCGGGGCGTCGCTCCACGTGGCCGGCGAGGCCTGGCGGGATCGCGAGATCTATGAGCGCATGGTCCAGGACTTGGGCCTGGGCTCGTTCGTGGACCTGGATTTTCGCTACGTTCCTGCGTCCGAGCTGCCGGACCTGCTTGCCGAGGTGGACCTGGTCGTGGCACCCTATCGGTCGGCAACGGGATCGGGCGTGGTGCAACTGGCTTTTGGGGCCGGCCTGCCCGTGGTGGCAACCAGGGTGGGCGGTCTGCCTGCCGCGGTGGAGCAGGGCCGCAACGGTCTGCTGGTGGACCCGGAAGAACCCGATGCCTTGGCCCGGGCCGTGGTATCGGCACTCCAGCCGGAGGTATGGCAGGGACTGCGCCGAGGCGTGGAGGAGACGCGCGGCCGTTTTTCCTGGGAAGGGCTCGTGGAGCGCATCGAAGAAGTGATTTTTGCCTGTCGAGGTGATCGGTGAAGCTGGAAGACATGTTGGCGCAGTTGGCAAAGGGACCGGCCTACCATGCTGCGAGGCTTGGGCTCATGGACCCTCCCGGTCCCGTGACCCTGACGTTCTCCGTGACTGCGGCCTGCCAGTCGCGCTGCAAGACCTGCCGGATCGGCGAGATGTTCGGTGAGCATCCAGAGCGGGCCGAGGCCGATTTGAGTCTTGCTGAGATAGAGCGAACCTTCCAGACGCTCGGGCATGTCTATTTTTTCAACGTGAGCGGCGGAGAGCCGTTCCTGCGACGGGACCTTCCCGAGATCGTGGAGTTGGCCTGCCGGTATCTGGCGCCTGGAATCGTCCATATCCCCACCAACGGGATTGCGACCAGTCGCATCCTGGCCGGTACCGAACGCATCCTCGACGTGATGGGTCGTCTCTGTCCCCATGTCCCCTTGACCATCAAACCCTCCATCGACGGGGTGGGGCAACATCACGACGAGGTGCGCGGATTTCCCGGAAACTGGAAACGGCTCCTGGCCACCATCGAGGGGCTCAAAGAGATCGAGTCGCGCCATGACACGTTCCACCTCGAACTGGGGACGGTGATCTCTCGCTTCAACCTGGATCACCTCGACGAGATCGCCGACTTCGTGCGGTCCGTCGGGGTCCAGAGTTACCGCAGTGAGATCGCCGAACAGCGGGCCGAGTTCTTCAACAAGGAGGATCCGATCACTCCCGATGCAGAAACCTATGAACGGCTCATCAGGCAATTCGCAGCCCGGATCCGCCGGGATACGCCGCTCAAACGGGGTCTGGCCAAGTTGACGGAGGCTTTTCGGCTCGTCTACTACGATCTGGTGGTGCGTATTCTCAAGGAGCGCAGGCAGGTCATCCCCTGCTTCGGGGGTATCTCCAACGTGCACATAAATTATGACGGCCAGGTCTGGCCCTGCTGCGTCCTGGGCTACGACAAACCGTTGGGACACCTGCGGGACGTGGACTTCGATTTCCAGACGGTCTGGCACTCACCACAGGCACGACAGGTCCGACGCTACATCGCCCAGGGAGGCTGCGCCTGTCCCCTGGCCAACCAGGCCTACTCGAACATCTTGTATCATCCACCCAGTCTGGCCAGGGTTGCCGCCAACTACGCCGAGTTCGTGGGCAGGCGCGCTGCAAGAGATGCGGCCGGGCGGTTGGAGAGAATCTTGCGAGGGAAAAAGCGATGACAGGCGGAATGCGCAGACCGTTTCGCGTTTTCGGAGAAATCCGTCGGCTCCTGGACTTGACTGCCGGAGACATGCCTCTTCGCAGGGTGACTCTCTCCGAGAGCATGACGGACTACTGGCACGAGCGCGCCAAGGTGGACTTCGGGCTGGAACGAAGGAAGGCCCGGATCGCTCGCCGGATGGAGGCCGTAGCGGACGAGATCCAGGACGGTGAATCCGTGCTGGAACTGGGCTGTGGGTCCGGCGATCTGCTCGATGTCATACGGAGGCGCAGACCCCGTTGCCGGATTCGGGGCGTCGATCTGTCCCAGGAAGCCCTCGATGCAGCCCGGGCCAGGGGATTCGACGTGGAGAGGGCAGACCTGATGGCTATGGGGCCCGACGACCTGGATTCTGCGGATGTGGTGGTCCTCAGCGAGGTCCTGGAACACCTGCCGGATCCGGAAAGGGTGATGTCGATCTGCCGAAACATCGCTTCCAGGCGCATCATCGTGACCATCCCGAATGTGGCGTTTTTCCTTCATAGAATCCGACTTGGCCTGTTCGGAAAGTTTCCCGTGACCACGGTTTTCCACATCCGTGAACATCTCAGTCTCTGGTCGGTGAAGGATTTCGAGTTCTGGGCTGGGGCGCTCGGGTTGGAGGTGGTTTCTCAACGGAGTCTCGGTGGGGTGGGAGCCTTCGGGCTTCAGGAACGCTGGCCCAATCTCTTTGCGAACCAGGTGCTGTTCGTGTTGCGCAGAAGGGACACAGAGGTGGGGGCGTGAAAGTCGCGGTGACGGGAGGGAGCGGATTCGTGGGCAGCGCGGTCTGCCGGCTTGCCCACGAGATGGGTTGGGACCTGCTCGTCGTGGGACGAAACAAGCGGTCCTTCGATGCAGCGTGGTTGCCCGCCTCGGTGGCGTTTGCAGCGGGCGACGTGACGAAACCGCCCAGTCTCGACGGGCTTTTCGATGGTGTCGATGTGGTGATCCACGCTGCCGGCCAGGTGGGAGGCTGGGATGTGGACGAAACGAAGCTCTTCCTGGTCAACGCCGAGGGCACGCGCCACGTGCTCGCAGAGAGCATTCGTGCCGGGG
>CAZIJS010000254.1:0-6414 GCA_964539505.1 uncultured Myxococcales bacterium | reverse complement strand
AACGTGCGGTGCCGGCCCGCGCGCAACACCTGGGCCAATGCCCTGGTGACAGTCTGGGACAGGTCGGGTCTTCCCGCCTGCTCGGCGAGCATGGCTCCGGCCAGGATGGCGCCCGTGGGGTTTGCAATGGGGGGGCGGCAGTCGGCATATTTCGGCGCCGAGCCGTGGAGCGGCTCGAACAGGGCTGCATCTGGGCCCACGTTGGCACAGGCGGCCAGTGCCACCCCGCCGGCCAGTCCGGCCAGGGCGTCGGAGATCAGGTCGCCGATGAGGGCGCCGGCCAGGATCACGGCCCGGTCGATTTTTCCCTGGGCGACGCGTGCCAGGAAGGCGTCTGCGTTCATCCAGGAAAACTCCACCTGGGGCCAATGAGCGGCCTCCTGTTGGGCTGCCTCCAGAAACAGCGAGGCTGTCTCCTGCATGACGCCCCACTTGTCGCAGAGGATGACCCGCGGATAGCCGCGCTTTGTCGCTTCGCGGAATGCCGCGCGGCTCACCCTGCGGCAGGCCCCCTCCGTGACGATTCTGGCCGACAGGGCGACGCGCTCGGATCGGGACAGAGAAGCAGCCAGCATGGCGTTGGTCTCGATGGCTCGATGGGAGAAAACCGCCCTGGCCAGAGGACCTTGGATCGCCCTCCATTCGAGACCAGCATAGTGTCCCTCGGTGTTTTGCATGACCACCACCATGTCCAGGGGCCGCAAGCCGAAGGGAAAAGTCCCTGTATTGGTTTCCGGCTGCTTGGTTACGACAGGTGTGGTGATTGCCTGTTGTGTTGTGGCCTGTTCTGGGCTTTCGTGACGTTGGAAGACGCCCACCGGTCGGATGGAGACTTCCAGGTTGAGCCTGCGTCTCAGGCTCAAGATAGGGCTTTCGTAGCTGGTCACGGTTCGGGCCAGGTCTGCGGGCAAGGCGGCCAGGGCTTCTCGTTGGGGTCGCGACGTGATGGCTCCGCCCAGGGCCAGGCCGTGGCGATGCAGGAGTTGGACCGTTTCTTCGGGCAGCGCATTGCCCTCCCTTGTCCAGGGTGTCCAGCCGATTTCGGCCTGCACATAGTCAGCCTCGAAGCCGGCGGCTTCCAGGACCTTGACTGCCGCTTCCACGACATGGGGGCCGATGCCGTCTCCCGGCAGGAGCACGATGGTGGGGATGTCGTCTCGCATCGAGTTGGCGGGCGATGAACGCTGTCCGTTCCCTGGACTGCCTCTGCGCGGTTGGTGATTCATGGCATCTCGCTCACGTGGTTTGTCATCGGCTCAATCGGTGTATCCAGGCCGATGTGAAGTCTGTCACGAATCGGTCATCCAGGAAAGTGGTTCCCAGATGCAGGGCTGCGGCCTGGATGCGAGACCGCCTGGCTGCATCCAGGTATGCCTTGGCCTCTTCGGCCTGCACCGGGCCGATCACCGCGGGCAAGTCTGGAAGGCGCGACAGGAGCAGGGATTCGAGACGGCACCCAGCCATGCCCGGGCCCAGACGCCAGGCCAGGTCTTCGGGAGACGTCGCGCCATGGGAGAGACGCTCTGCCAATGGGGAGATGCGACGCAGGGTGGTGACGTCCAGGCGGCCCGCTCCGGCCACCAGGATGTCGCCTTGCTCCTTCATGCGGGACAGGGCGGCAACCGGGCTGCAGATCGGGGGGAAGGAATCGTCGAGCAGGATCGTTCCAGGTTCCATGGTCCAGGGATCCAGGAGGTCTGCGCTGCTGGATGCCCCGATGATAAGGTCGGCGCCCAGGATTTCTTTGGGCAGGCTTCGATCCAGGGCGGCCAGGGTACGCAGCGGGCAGCCCGAGGAGGATTCCATTGCGGAAATGTCTGGATCCAGGATTTCGAGTCGATGGGTCCTGTCACAGATGATGAGTTCTCTGGGCGAGCCGAGTTCCGCCAGGATGAGGTCCGTGGCGGCCCGGCCCACCGATCCGAAGCCCACCACCGCCAGGCGCAGGCGGGACAGGTCGGTGTCGAGCCGATGGAGGAGCGATTCGACGTTCATGCAGATGGCTGCTGCGGTGGCCGCATGCCCGGTGGTCAGGCGCAGCCGTTTCGTCAGACCGGCCTGGTCGAAGGCCTGTGCCACCAGGCGGCCATAGCCCGTCACTGCCGGCAGCATGCCGGCCAGAGACAAAGCCGAAACGCCTCGACGGATCGCCTGCTCGGCGATTGGCACCAGGGATTGGGCGAGCTCTCCAGGATCTGCGTCGGGCAACGCGTCCGCCAGCAGGGGCAGGAAATAGAGGGCGCTGTTGCCCAGGCCGGATTCCAGGAGTTCGGCCGGCTGGGCCGATGCCGCCATCTGGGCCAGGAACTGGGCCCTGGACCTGGCGTCGTCAGGTCGTTTCTCATGTTGGAAGGCGTCTCCGTCTACGAGGCCCGCCAGGAGTTGGTGGAGACGGTCTGGTCCGGGAAGGTAGGCCACCAGGGCCGCGTCGGCTTTCCATGCCTCCATGGTCAGGACTGCTTCGGTTCGATGGGTGGTTTGCCGAGCCCCTGTCTGGGGCAAGCCGACGGAAGGTCCACCGGGGGCTTGTGAAGACTGTGGATCGTCGGTCTCATCGAGCAGCGCACCGAGCGCATCGATTTCATCGAGCAGGTCATCGAGCAGATCCCGTCTCCTGGACCTGGGCAAGGTCCCGTGGAACGTGATGCGCGTGCTGTCCATGGTCAGGATCGAGCAGAGTAGCTCGGTGTCGGTGGCCTGGGCGGCAAAAGAAAAGCGGCTCTGCTCCCAGTCCGGGCGAAGGGTCCCTGGTGTCACGAAGCGTGCAAAATCCATGATGCTCAGGAAGAAACGCGACCCGGGAGGGTTGGGGCCAAATCCCAGTTCCGAGGCCAGGCGGTCCGGAGGGATGGCATGTTCCAGGGCCCCTGTGAGCGCCTCGTGCGCCCTGCGAAGGATTCGTTCCAGGGCTGTCTTGCGTCGTTGTTTATCGGCACCATGCATGTCTCCCTGGGGTCGCAGGTCCAGGCGTAGGGCAAGTCCCTGGGCCAGGCATCCGAAGATGTCTTCGATGCCGTCGACGGGCAGGTCCCTGCCCGAATGTGCAAGACCGATGACCTGGTCGGCGACCCCCGTTCGCTGGGCCAGGACCTTGGCCAGCAACCCCAGAAAGATACTGCTGATGGGGAGAGAGAACCTGGCTGCTGCTTGCTTTAGGATCGAACTCCGCCCTTCGTCCAGGATCGTGGAGACCGGTGCAGTCGGTTCCCTGCGGATCCCGTCTCGTTGAGATGCAGTCTGAAGGAGCGAGGGATCGGGCCAAGGCTTTGTGAACAGGTGTTTCCAGTAGTCGATGTCTCTTTGTGCCGGCTCGATCCCGGCCAGGAATCGAGCCGCCAATCCGTACGAGGGAGCCCGTCCATCGATGAGTGCCCTGCGGCCGGCGACCAGGGCATCGTGTGCTTCCAGAAGTTCGCGGCCCAGCAGAGCGATGCTCCATCCGTCGGCAAAGGCATGGTGGAATGCGAGTTGGAGGTGCCATTGTTCCGGCCCCAGTTTCCACAGCCGCATGAGCCAGGCCGGGGCCTGGGTGGGGTCGAGGCCTCTGGCAGTCAGGTCTGAAAACGAGCGAGACAGGATTGCTTCCTGTGCCTTGGATGACTCCTGGGAGATGTCTTGGATTTCCAGGGGCATTGGGACCTGGTCGAAGACCACTTGGCGCCAGCCCTGCTCGGAGCGTTGCAGTGCGGACCGAAGCACGCCGTGGCGCCTGGTCGCGATCTCCAGGGCCTTGGTGAAGGCATCGATATCCAACGGGCCTCGCAGGGGAATGTCGGCGCTCCAGTTGGATGTGGCGCCGCCCGAGAGGCGTTCCATGAGCAGAAAGCCCGTCTGCATGGGCGTCAGGGGCCAGGAGTCTGGATTGGTGGTCGTCGGTTCGCTTCGGCTCGCAGTCTTGGCGCCTTCCTGGTGCCGAGCGATGGCCTCGGCCAGGGACCGGGCGCTTTTGTGGGAATAGATCACCAGGGGTCTTGGCAGGTCGGGAAGGTCTCGAGCCAGGATCCGGAACAGTTCCAGGGCCAGGATGGAGTCTCCGCCGGCATCGAAGAAATCCTCGTTTTCATCGATGTCCTCCTTTCGGAGCACCTGCCGGAAGGCTTCCAGGACCAGGCCCGTCAACTCATTCGATGCGCTGTCCTGGGTGCCGTGGTCATGCAGTGATTGGGCAAGGGCCCGGCGATCCAGCTTGCCGGCTTGATTTCTGGGAAGTCGGGACCGGACCAGGACTTCGTGGGGCACCATGTAGGAGGGGAGCGAGGAAGCCGCAAGGCGTCTGAGCTCTGTCGGATCGGGCGGCTCGGCGGGATTGGCGGGTTCCACCCAGGCCGTCAGTCGCCATGTGCGTTCGTCTCGTCGCGCCAGGACCACCGCGGCTCGCACCGAGGGGTGATTGGTCAACAGACCCTCGATCTCGGCCAGTTCCACGCGATTGCCGTAGATCTGGACCTGGCTGTCTCGGCGGCCAAGGAAGACCAGATCGCCCGAGGGGAGCTGCCTGGCCAGATCGCCGGTACGATAAAACCTCCTGTCGTCCAGGACGACGAATGCTTCGGCGGTCAGGTCGGCTGCCCCTAAATAGCCTTGGGCCAGGCTGGGCCCGCCCACCAGGATTTCTCCCACCTGTCCTGGTGCCACCAGGCGGCCTCGCTCGTCGCGCAGCGTCACCAGGCTGCCTGCTCTGGCCTTGCCGATGGGCATGGACGTCCAGTCGGGATCCAGGGTCGATACCTCGAACCATGTGGCGTTGACCACTGTTTCGGTGGAGCCGTAGAGGTTGGCGATCCGGTGCCTGGTCCCAAAGAGCTTTCTCCATCGCCGCACCTGGGAGGCCGGCAGGTTTTCGCCGCCAAGGAGAATCCAGCGCAGGGATTCGAGTCCGGGGGGCCTGCCCCGCCGTGCCAGGTCTTCGACCACCTCGGCCAGGCGCAAAAACAGGCTGGGGACGGAGTTCCAGATAGTAATGCGGTGTCGTTCCAGAAACTCCACCAGGCTGCGGGGATCCTTTTTGACCAGGCCGGCAACCGGATGCACCGACGCGCCTGCCAGGAGCGGAGAATACATTTGCCTGATGGAGCCGCCGAAGGCCAGCGATGAGGTCTGGACGAAACGGTCGGTGGGCTGGACCTGGAAGGCCGACGCCACCCAGTCGTGGAACGGGGCCAGGGCCTGGTTGTCGACCACCACTCCCTTGGGCCTGCCGGTGGTACCCGACGTGTACATGACATAGACGGGATCCTGTTTTCCTGGGCGTTTCAGGGTCTGGTTCGGCGATGCTGCGAACCCAACGACGCGACAGCCGGCGGCCGGTCTTCCGCTTGCTTCAGGGCGGTCTGCGAGCACCAAGGCATGGAGGCGGCGTGCCATGTCTTGCGGAAGGCGGTCTGCCAGGTCCGCGGTGGTGACCAGCAGGTCGATGCCCGCATCTTTGGCGATGATCCTGGTGCGCTCGATGGGGTGGTCCGGGTCCAAGGGCACATAGGCGGCCCCAGACCAGATCACCCCGAGCGCGGCTGTCAGCCCGGCCTCGCCGGGCCTGGCCAGGATGCCCACGAGTCTGCCCGGGCCGGCGCCCAGGGCCGTGAGGGTTCCGGCCAGGGCCATGGCGGACTCGCCCAGTTGCCGGTAGGTGATGTTGGAGTCCTCTGTGGAAAGAGCCGTGGCATCCGCATGGTCTTCGAACGACCGGGCGAGGCGCTCGGCCAGGATCGGCTGGTCGCAGAGGGGCTCTGCCATTTCCAGGGGGAAGAGACTCGTGTTCGTCGAGGGTTGGGGAGAGGCTCCCGTGAGGTGTCCGGTCTGCCGGTCCGGCCGGCTGCCCTCGGCCAGGGCCACATGGAGAATGGAGGCGAGGGAACGGTCCGGGTCGGCTGAAGCCAGGGCCTGGATCAGGGCGAGGTGTTGACCGGCCATGCGTCGGATGGTTTTTGGGACAAACAGGTCTTCGAGAAAGCTGTAGGAGAGGACGAGTCGTCCCGAAAACCGCCAGGCGATGAGTCCGAGCTGAGTGAGCCCGGCACCGGCGCCGGCGCGGATCCCTTGGACTGTCAAGGGCCCCACCTGGACAGGCGCGTCGAAGTCGGGAAAGCTGATGCCTGCAGGAGTGACGCCCCTGGGCCCCCCGCGCAGTCTCTTGCCCGCCAGGCCGGCCAACTCGGTGGAGGAGATGTCTGCGTGGCGCACCGATGCTATGATTTCCTCCTGGACGGACTGGGCAGCCATCGCGAGGTCTGCAGACTCGTCCACCGACAGGCGCAGGGGCAAAGAGTCGGCAAAGGATCCCACGATGCGGTCTATTCCTTCCAGGCGGATGTCGCGCCGCGCATTGGCCGTGCGCACGAGGAATTCCCGGCTCTTGCTCCACTGGAAAATGGCCAGCTCGTAAGACAGGAGCAGGAGGCTGAAAAAGGAGACGTC
>CAZIJS010000253.1:5261-6436 GCA_964539505.1 uncultured Myxococcales bacterium | reverse complement strand
ATATCTTGGCGTTCTATGGTCATTGGGGACGGCAGTTTCGTTGGGTGATGAAGGAGGAACTGCGCAGGGTTCCCGGACTGGGTTGGTACTGCGATGCCGGGGGACACGTGTTCATCGACAGGTCGAGTCACGAAAAGGCGGTGGCCAGCCTCAGGGCAGCCACAGACGTCTTGTCCGGGGGTATCTCGGTCATGATTTTTCCCGAGGGGACCAGGAGTCGGGATGGCAGGATCCAGCGATTCAAGAAGGGCGGGTTCGTCATGGCCGAAGAGACGGGGCTTCCCATTTTGCCCGTTTCCATCTCGGGGTCCTACCGCGTGCTTCCAGGTCACAGTTTCAACATGCTGCCGGGGCGGGTCCGCATTACGATTCACGAACCCGTCGATCCGAAAGACTACGAAGGAGACCGGGACGGACTCATGCAGGCTGTCCGCCAGTCCATCTTGTCGGGATTGACGCCCTGGGAACGAGGGGAGGAAACGTAGGCGCGCTGCAACGGGCCTGGGGTCCTGTTGGCATCAGTTCTCCACGACCAGGTCTCCCGCCAGGACGATGCGCTCTCCGCCGTCCGGCAACCGGAGCAAGAGGCTTCCATCTGCGGCGAGGTCCTCTGCGACTCCAGTCACTGGGCCGGCTGGGGGAGGGGGGTGGACGGTGACCGTCCGTCCGAGGATGTTCGGGCTGCGCTTCCAGGCATTCAAGATCGAAGGCGCCCCTTGGGCCACGAGACGGTCATGCCAGGTCTCCATGGATGTCAGGAGAGCTGCTGCAAGAGCCGCACGATCCATGGCTCGTCCCAGGACCATCTGGAGGGACGTGGCGGTCTCGGCGATGTCTTCGGGAAAGGATTCCGTATTGACGTTGCAGCCGATGCCCACCACCACCCAGTCAATCCTTTCAGGGTCTGCAGCCATCTCCGTGAGAATGCCGCAGAGTTTCTTGCCGTGGAGAAGGATGTCGTTTGGCCATTTCAACGTGGGCCGAAGACCTGTCACGGCAGAGACCGCTTCTGCCGCCGCCACCGCGGTCATGAGGGTGAGCAGACCGGCATCCTGGGGTGCCAGGTCGGGCCTGAGCAGGATGCTCATTGCGATGTTGCGGCCGGCAGGCGAATGCCAGGTTCTCCCGCGGCGGCCGCGTCCCGCTGTCTGGCGTTCCGTGGTGACCACGAGCCC
>CAZIJS010000253.1:0-5161 GCA_964539505.1 uncultured Myxococcales bacterium | reverse complement strand
TCCGATACGAGCCGGACCATGTCCGAGTTGCGTTGCAGGATTCTGCCAGGGGTTGTCATGGAATCTCCTGGAAGCGAGGATTGTCTGTTGATGGAGGTCGGCTTGAAACCGCAACGTTCCAGACCGGACTCGAGAGCAGTCAGTCCTCCATGTCCTCGGGGATTTCGGCTTCTTCGATGAGCAGGGACAAATCCACGGAAGGCGCAGAATGGGTGAGTTTGCCGATGGAAATATAGTCGACTCCCGCAATGGCCACCTTGGCCACCGTGGTCGTGTCGATGCCTCCAGACGCTTCGATGATGACCTTGCCGGCCGCCTCGGCCACGGCATGGGAGATCTGATCCGGGGTCATGTTGTCGAGGAGCACGATATCCGCCCCTGCCTCGATGGCTTCTTTGAGTTCCTCGATGCTCTGCACCTCCACCTCGATGCGCACCGTGTGTGTCGCAAACTTTCTTGCACGGGTGACGGCCTGTTTCACCGATCCTGTGATGGCGATGTGGTTTTCCTTGATCAAGACCCCGGAGGCTAAGTCCATTCGGTGATTGAGTCCACCGCCCATAGCCACCGCATATTTTTCAAGAAGACGCCAGGCAGGGGTGGTCTTGCGCGTGTCCACCACCTTGGCCTTCGTATCGGTGGCCGCCACGAGACGCACGTAGCGCCGGGTCAGGGTCGCGATCCCCGACAGGCGCATGAGAAAGTTGAGGGCAGTGCGTTCAGCAGCCAAGATGCCCCGGGCCGGGCCGGTCACGGAGGCAATTCGCGTCCCAGATTCGACGTCGTTGCCGTCGGGAACCAGGGCATCGAACTGGATGCCGGGGTCAACCCTGGTCATGACGTATTCGGCCAGGTCCAGGCCGCAGACCACGCAGGCCTCCTTTGCCAGGATGTCGGCCCTGGCGGTGACAGGCCCGATGACCTCGGCCCTGGCCGTGGCATCCCCGCGTCCCAGGTCTTCTTCGATGGCCAGGTCGACCAGGCGTTCCACGTGGGGTGTGATGGGGCAACCCATGGCGATTCCTCTCTCTCGGGCGGGGCTGTTCCTACCCTGTGATGGTTTTCGATCGTCGATCCCTTATCATTGGAGCATGCGAGGATGGTAGCAAGAACCGGGGAAAAGTGGAGTGGAAAAACAAGCCCGTTCGGCGGTTGGGGGAGACAGCCACGGCAGTCTGCCTTGGGTCATTCTGGTGTGCAGTTCGAACTGCAGCCGTCTCCATTTGCAGTGTTTCCGTCGTCGCATGCTTCCCCACATTCAAGAATGCCATCGCCGCAGACCTTGTCTGGACGGCTGCAGTCGCGCTTGCAGCCGTCGCAGTCCAGGTTGTTTCCATCATCGCAGGCCTCGACACCCGTCTGTACGAACCCGTCGCCGCATCTCGCCGGCAGACATATGCCGCCCGGTCCGTCAGGACAGGCATCCGTGTTGTCCTGGTTGCCGTCATCGCAGGCCTCGCCCGGTTCGAGAACACCGTTTCCGCAGCCTTCCAGGGCGCAGGTGGAGCTGCATCCGTCTCCAGTCGATAAGTTTCCGTCGTCGCAACCTTCGTGACCCGACCAGACGAACCCATCACCGCAGCGGGCTGGCTGGCATATGCCGACCGGTCCGTCAGGACAGGCATCGGTGATGTCCTGGTTTCCGTCGTCGCAGCCTTCACCCGGGTCGATGACCCCGTTGCCGCATGCTTCGTTCTGGCAGTCGGCTGTGCAGCCATCTCCACTCGATGTGTTTCCGTCGTCACATTCTTCTCCAAGGGATGGATCGGTGATCCCGTCGCCGCAGAAAGGCAGGGTGCAGTCGGTGCGACATGCGTCGGGTTCGCTGTCGGAATTGGCATCACCATCATCGCATTCTTCCTCATGGAGCGTATCCAAGATGCCGTCTCCGCATCGTCGCAAAGTGCAGTCCAGTCGACAATCTGCATCGGGATCGTCGGTGTTCGGGCTCTTGCATGTGGCCGGCCGGTTGTCCTCGGTGGACCCACAGTCACATTCCTCGTCGTCTGTCTGGACCCCATCGCCGCAGCCAGGTCCTCCGGTGCAGCCGGAATTGTCTATGGTGCAGGATCCGGTGCAGAAAATATTGCCGCCTGAATAGCCCAGAACCTGACATGTCATGGCACCGAGGTTGTCTCCATCACAGTCTTCGCCTTGATCGATGACGCCATTGCCGCAGGTTCGGGGCGGCTGATCGTCGGAACTGAAGTCCACGGTACATGTCGTCGAGTTGAGCGTGAAGACAAGGGTCAGGGAGAAAGCAACCGTCGGTATTTTCCATGGGAGGTGTTTCGGATCGTGGTGATGGGCGTTTCTGGCTGACATGGCCTTTTTGTCTCCGTTCGTTTCTCCGGGCCGGGATGTATGAGTTGGAGTTCGCAGCTTCTTCCCAGACGCATGGTAATGAATGCTTTGTCTCAAATGATACCATGTTCTAGTTGTTTTCAATCCGGCAGGCTGCACTGCACCCATCCCCGTTGATGGCGTTTCCATCGTCGCATTCTTCACCGTGGAGTGTATCCACGATTGCATCTCCACACCGTTGCACAGTGCAGTCCAGTCGGCAATCTGCATCGGGGGTGTTGGCGTTCGGACTCATGCAAGTAGCCGGCTGATTCTCCTCGGTGTCCGCACAGTCGCATTGCTCGCGGTCGGCCCAGACGATACCATCGCCACAGCGTGCCGGTTGGCAGGTTCCGCCGTTCGCTACATCGTCCAGGCAGGCATCGTGGTTGTTGTGGTTGCCGTCGTCGCAGCCCTCCCCGACATCGACGACGGCGTTGCCGCAGGCTTCTATCCGGCATTCAGCATTGCAGCCATCCCCCGGGACTGTGTTCCCGTCGTCACATGCTTCACCGGCAGCGGAATCGACGATGCCGTCGCCACAGTGCGGAAGGGTGCAATCAGGTCTGCATTCGGCATCTGGTTCGTTTGAGTTGTTGGTATGACAGGTGGCTGGCATGGTGTCTTGGGAAGCTCCGCAGTCGCATTGTTCGTGGCCGATCCAGACGATTCCGTCCCCGCATGTGGCAGGTTGACAGGTGCCACCGACTCCATCGGGACAGGCGTCACTGTTCGTCAGGTTCCCGTCGTCACATGCTTCACCGGCAGCGGAATCGACGATGCCGTCGCCACAGCGCGGAAGGGTGCAATCGGATCGGCAGTCGGCATTTGGTTCGTCCAAGTTGCTGGTATGACAGGTAGCCGGCATGGTGTCTTGGGAGATTCCGCAATCACATTCCTCATTGGAATCCAGGAATCCATTACCACAAGTGGCGAGCGCCAAACATCCCGAGACATCCAGCATGCAGGATGCGCTGCAGATCAGAGAGCCCCCTGTATACCCAATAGACCGGCAGTCTTTGCCTCCAAGGTTTTCCCCGTCACATTCCTCATTCCGATCGACGATGCCGTCTCCGCATGTCCCTGACTCGGGTTGACTAGATATCGGCCTGCCGCTGCATGCTCCCAGGAGCAGGGCGATGCCCATGGAAAAAATGATGGCAGGGCGGTGTATCGCCTGGCGCCGTTTGTCTGTTAGTTGTCTTTCTTGATAAGCATTCATGGTTGTCCCGTTTGTCTCGTTGTTCCCTGGTTTTCGTTTCTGCCTGCGTCGAAAAAGCTCGTGGCCATTGCCTTGTGTTTTTCCAAAAGGATACTGTAGACAGACTGCATCTTCAACAGCGTCGCGCATGAGGCAACGGCCATCAGTGATGTTTGTTGCTCATCGCTCGATGAGTCGAGGGACTCATTGACTCATCGACTCGTCGATTCGTCGGCCCGTCGAGGATTCCATTGCGCTTCGAGGTCATTGATCGTAACCTACCAGGCTGTATTTCGTCTGGGATACGAAGAATCGTGGAGTTCAGGCTGGCCTGTTTTCGGGTGTCCGTGGCATGGATCGACATGGTCAGACCCTGGCCTCGTTGAAATGGTTGGCTTGGAAAGGATGAGAGAGAGGAGAGGTAAGACACATGCTTCGAGACGTGGGGTATTGGGATGCTGTCATTGGTCAGGTGGTGGATGCTGAGACCGGTAAGCCGCTGGCAGGCATGGTGGTTTTAGCCTATGACAAGGATGTGATCAAAGACGACTATCTTGGCAAGACTACGACCGACAAGGATGGTCGGTTTCGCATCGAGTTTCCCCAAAGGGCTTTTCAAGGAGCGATGGCGCTCACCGAGGGGGCACCAGACATTTATTTGAAGGTGACCCATCCAGACGGTCGGCACATGAAGACCAAGGTTCGATATGACATGGAAGGCGACATGGAGCCCACTTCGGACCAGGAGAAGGGCGGGCCGGACGGGGAAATAGAAATTTTGGACATGGGTAGGGTCGAGTTTCGATAGGGCAATCAGGATAAGGTATCAGGGAGGCAAGACGGAGTCATACCTGGGGGGGACGGGTCTGTGCTGGTACGTTCTGGTATGTCGCCTCTGCGGTTGCTGTTTTCTTGCCTGGTCGAGGCGCGTTCGATTGTCCTTGACGATATCACTGAGTTGACTCTAATAAATAATTCACCCAAACAGGGTTGAAATCGTTTTTTGGGAGGCAGTTGAGTCCTTAAAGAGAGGGCCGGCCTGTGAAGTTTTTGCAGGGGCTGCCGGATATTGGACAAAGGAGGACAGAGTGATGAGGAGACTATTTCTTGGCGTGGCCTTGAGTTTCTTGCTCGGCGCCGGCACGCTGGCGGCTTGCAGTGACGATGACAGCAGTGGGGCCAAGTGCGGGGACGGGGTGATGAACGGTCAGGAAGCCTGTGACGGGAATGACCTGGCAGGGCATGCCTGCACCGACCTGGGATTCCAGGGCGGTACGTTGCGCTGCAATGCGGACTGCACGTTCGATACCAGTGAATGCACGGGTGGCAATCAGTGCGGAAACGGCGTGGTAGACCAGGGCGAGGATTGTGACGGAACAAACCTCAATGGAGCCAGTTGCACGGGCATCAGCCTGCCGGAAGGAACGTTGCGCTGCAATGCGGACTGCACCTTCGACACCAGCGGATGCACGGGGAGCACCGACTGCGGCAATGGAACAGTGGACACCGGTGAGGAATGCGACGGAACGGACTATGCGAACCAGACCTGCGCAGACCTTGGTTTCCAGGGGGGGGACCTGGCGTGCAAGCAGGACTGCACGCTGGACCTGTCGGGCT
>CAZIJS010000252.1:0-6520 GCA_964539505.1 uncultured Myxococcales bacterium | reverse complement strand
ACCTGGCATCCCTCAACCTGCGGCGTTTTCAGGCAGAAGACGGAGAACTCGACATCCAATCCTTCAACAGGGCCGTGGATCTCATGACGTTGGCCCAGGAAATCATCGTGGACAACGCCCGGTATCCCACGCCGGAAATCACGGAAAACAGCAAACGATTCAGACCGCTGGGCCTGGGCTACGCGAATCTGGGAGCCCTCCTCATGAGCCGGGGCCTGCCCTATGACAGCGAACCGGGTCGGGCCTATGCCGCAGCCGTCACGGCCCTGATGACCGGGCGTGCCTACCTCCAGAGTGCGCGTATCGCTGCCACGGCAACAGGTCCCTTCGATGAATTCGACAAGAATGCAGAGCCCTTTCTCAAGGTCATCTCGAACCACCGCACAGCCTTGGACAAGGTGGACGCAGCCCTGGTTCCATACGAACTCATGCAGGCCGCGAGGGAAGCCTGGAGTGCAGCCTACGAAGAGGGCCGCGTGCATGGCTTCCGCAACGCCCAGGTGACCCTCCTGGCGCCCACCGGCACCATCGGATTTCTCATGGACTGCGACACCACCGGCATCGAACCCGACATCGCCTTGGTCAAGTACAAACAGTTGGTGGGGGGCGGCTCGATGAAACTGGTCAATGGCAGCATCCGGCCGGCCCTGCGGCGGCTCGGATACAATGAAGCAGAAGTGGCCAACATCCAAAGTTACATGGAGGAACACGACACCATCGAAGGGGCACCCCATATCAAGGAAGAGCACCTGCCGGTCTTCGACTGTGCCCTGCGCCCCCGAAACGGGGTCCGAAGCATTCATTACATGGGCCATGTCAAGATGATGGCCGCGGTCCAGCCCTTTTTGTCGGGAGCCATTTCCAAGACAGTCAACCTCCCCGAAGATGTGACTGTCGAGGACATCGAGGACGTCTACACCCAGGCATGGAAGTTGGGCCTCAAAGCCGTTGCAATCTATCGCGACGGCAGCAAACTCACCCAGCCGGTGACTCTGGATGCCAAGACCACCAAGACCGCGAGCAAGCCTTCACAAAAAACTGAAACGGTCTACAAACCGGTCCGGCACAAGTTGCCCCAAGACCGGATGTCGGTGACGCACAAATTCGAGGTGGCCGGCCACGAGGGATACTTGACCGTGGGCTACTACGACAACGGTGCCCCAGGAGAAATCTTCATCAAGATGGCCAAGGAAGGCAGTACCATCTCCGGACTCATGGATTCCTTCGCCACCGCCATCAGCGTGGCGCTCCAGTACGGAGTGCCCCTCAAGCTCTTCTGTGACAAATTCATCCATAGCAGATTCGAACCATCGGGATTCACCAACAACAAGGAAATCCCCATGGCGTCCTCGCTGATGGACTATATTTTCACCTGGCTCGAGCGCCATCACCTCAAATCTCCCGAGCACCCCTTGGCCGAAAAACTGGCCCCCATCCTCAATGGCTCTGCGGCCAAACTCAAAAACCCCAACTTCGATGCCAAGGTCATGGCGGATGTGGAAACAACCGCCCAGGCTCTCATGATCCAGCTCAACGAAGATCAAGACGCCACCATCGAATCAGAACTCGAAACCTACGTCCGGGAAAGTGATGCGCCGGCCTGCCCTGTCTGCGGATTTATCATGGTGCGCAACGGATCGTGCCACAAGTGCGAAAACTGCGGGGCAACTTCTGGTTGTAGCTGACCAAAGACAGGCTATCATAAACAGGATATTGCAAGGGGGCTGCCCCTGACGGAGCGGCGTCCGCCAACACAAACGACAAGGAACGTCTTGCTCACCTGTCCTGTATGTCATAGAGCCTTCGACGACTCGAAACTCACCTGCCCACATGATGGGGCCGTTTTGAATTCCAGTACAGATCCTCGCGTGGGAACCAATGTGGACAAATATCACATCATGGGCCCCATCAGTTCCGGGGGCATGGGGACCGTCTACCGAGCCGAACACATCTTGATCGGCCGTCAGGTCGCCATGAAAATTCTGCGTCCTGAATTCCGTGCCCATGAGCAACTCGTCCGCCGCTTCCTGGTCGAGGCCCGCGCCGCGAGCATGATCCGCCATCCCAACATCGTGGACGTCTTCGATTTCGGCGCCACGCCCGAAGGCGACTCCTACTGCGTCATGGAGTACATCGAGGGAAAGAATCTCGCAGATCTGCTGGACGAAGAAGGAGTCTTGCCCCTGTATCGCACGGTCAACATCCTGGTCCAGGTCTGCCGTGCTCTGGCTGCTTGTCATGATCAGGGGATCGTTCACCGAGACCTCAAGCCGGAAAACATCATGCTGATTTCCCGGACCGGCCGCAGACAGCTCGTGACGATTCCGGCAGAAGAAGACGACGACTTCCGGTTGGAAAAGGAGTCCTACTACGATCACGTCAAGATCCTGGACTTCGGAGTCGCACAGGTCCAAAAACTGACGAGTTCCCTGGACGAACAGTCCAGGGAAGCGGGAATCGTCTTTGGCAGTCCTGACTACATCTCTCCGGAACAGGCCTTGGGCAAGCCCACGGACCACCGAACCGACATCTATTCCCTGGGTGTCATCTTCTACGAGATGCTCACAGGAGACATCCCTTTCCATGGAGAAACAGCACAGGAAGTGATGCTCCACCACGTCCGCACCGCGCCGGTGCCTCCCAGTAAACGCCGAACGGACATCGAGATCCCGAGAGAAGCAGATGAACTGGCCATGAAAGCCCTGGCCAAGATGCCCGAACACCGGATACAGTCCATGAGCGAATTTTACCTGGGGCTCAAACGCTGTGTGGGCAGAACCGTCTACCGACGCGACTTGAGAAAGGCCCTTGCTCGATATTCAGACACCATCCGTCGTCTCCCGGCACCGCCCTCACTCGGTGCCAGCGGAAGCCAGGAACAAGAGCAGCTCAGGGAAGAAATCGGCAGATTCTTCCAGGAAGCATCCAAAGAACCCTCTCGCGTAGACCTGGAAGCGGTATCTTTCCAACAGGCGCCCAACGAAGACGAGCTGGCACTCGACGAACTGCGGCATCTTCTCCGGGAAGAAACCGAAAAACTCTGACCGAGAAGATGCGACACAAGGTCTGGCAAACTCAACCCTTTCCTATCCCACCGCCCTGTGCGGCCCGTCGATCACCCGGCGAAGTTTGAGCGCGAGCTGTGCCATGGTAAACGGCTTCTGGATAAACTCGGAAGTGGGCTCGCCCTCTGTCACGTGCCAGAGATCTTGAGCCGTGTACCCAGACATGAAAACCACCCTGGCTCCGGGATTGGCCTGCACGAGTGACTTGGCCAAATCCGGCGATCGTTCTCCTGGAAGCACCACGTCGGTGAGGAGCACATCGATTTCACCGGCCCCAATCTCGATCTTCTTTCTGGCATCGTTTGCGTTCGTCGCCCAAAGAACATTGTAACCCAAACTGGTCAGTGCCCTGATGGCGAACTTGAGAACAGCCGGTTCGTCCTCCACCACCAAAATCGTCTCCGACCCCTTGGGCAACCCCTTCGATCTGGGCGACTGGATCTGCCTGGACGACTCCACGGCCACATCCTTGCGTGCCGGCCAACGGATGCGAAACGTGGTGCCCTCTCCAATGCGGCTTTCCACCTCCACGGTTCCGCCGTGACTCTCGACGATGCTGCGGACCGTATAGAGACCGATACCGGTTCCCCGCTGCTTGGTGGTATAAAACGGGTCGAAAATCTGCTCAATGACTTCCGACTCCATTCCCTTGCCCGTATCGGAAACTGCCAGTTCCACCTGGTCCGATCCATCGTCCCCCGGTCTTCGCGCCACTGACAGACGCAAAGAACCGCCACCTGGCATGGCATCTCTCGCGTTGATGGCCAGATTGATGAGCACCTGCTCGAATTGCCCTGGATCGATGCGCACCACAGTGGGCACTTCATCGAACTCCATGTCGAGACGAATGTCCTCACCCAAAATGGGCAGAAGCGTTCTCGCCACGACCTGAACCGAGTAGCGCAGGTCCAGATTCACCGGCTTGACCACCTGGCCCTTGGCAAAGGCCGTGAGCTGTCGACTGACCCTGGCTCCGCTCTCGGCCGCCTCTTGGATGGCCTGGGCCAGCCTTTGCTCCTCGGTTCCCGGCGATGCCCGCATGAGCAACAATTCCACATTGCCCAGAATAGCCGTCAAAATATTGTTGAAATCGTGGGCCAGGCCGCCTGCGAGCCGCCCGAGGGCTTCCATCTTTTGAGCCTTGAAGAAACTTTCCTCGAGCGCCTTGTGTTCCGTCACGTCACGGGCATTGACCACGAGACCGGCCACGTCGGGATTGTCGAGCAGATTTCGAACCGTACACTCCAGCAGTCTGTAGTCTCCATCCGGCCCCATGAAATGAAAGACACCTGTCTCGATACGTCCTGGTTCGGCCATGAGTCGACTCAGCCCGCGACTCAATGCTGCCTGGTCGTCTGGATGGATCGCCTCGAAGGCGTTGGACCCGACAAACTCCTCAGGTGTCGAACTCAACAGTCGGGCCACCGAGGGGCTGGCATACAACACCGTGCCTTGGGCATCCAGAACAGCGATCAGGTCGGGCGCATTTTCGATGAGGCTTCTAAACCGGCGTTCGCTGCGGTGCAACCTGGCCTCGGCTGCGCGCCTGGCAGCCTCGGTTCGACCGCGATCCAATGCTGATTGCACAGAGGGCGCCAGCCGCACGAGATGATCCTTGATGACATAGTCCCAGGCTCCCGCCTTCATGCATTCGACTGCGGTCTCTTCGTCGAGGGAACCGGTGACAATGACGAAAGGAATCTCGGGAACGACATCCTGCGCGACACGCAGGGCATCCAGCCCGTCGAACCCAGGCAACCTGAAATCCGCCAATATGATGTCGAAACCTCCCTTGCCGAGGTGTGCGACGAACGCATCCCTGCTCGCTACCCGATCCAGGGCTACGGACAATCCCGCCCGTCCCAGTTCCCAACGGACCAGTTCCGCATCGTCCGGGTTGTCTTCGAGCAACAAGACCCGAATGTGCCTGGCCCGAAATTCCCCCTTGTCCCCAGAATCTCGCACGACCCGCCCTCCCAGTCAGTCCAGTTTCACCTGGTTCATCTCTCCCCAATACAAACCGAGAGTCTCCACGACCCTCCGAAACTCTCCTGGATCCACCGGCTTGACCACGTAACTGTTCGCGCCATGCTCGTAACAGGCCGTGATATCCGCCAGAAGTCCCGAAGACGTGAGAATGACCACAGGAAGCGACGAGAGCCTGCCATTGCGACGAATGGTGCGCAAAACGTCGATTCCTGACATGCCCGGCAGCTTCAAATCCAGGAAAACAGCCTTGGGCAACCCACCCGTTGCTGCACATGCATCGAGTTGCTTCACCGCCTCGGCCCCGTCGGACAAGACGTCCAACCGCGCATCCAGGCCCAGTCGTCGAAAAGCCCGCCGCGTCAGCTCCACGTCGTTGGGATCGTCTTCGATGAGCAAGAGGTCTTGCATGCGACTCACCGCCCCTCTCCGCAAACTCTGCGCCCTTGCCCAGGACCGGCAGAACGAAACCATCTTAGCGTTTCCTGCGGGCCCTCGACTCCAAATCACAAAAAATTCATACACAAAATAGTATGAAACCCACCGATCAAAGCCAAGGAAAAAGAATTCCTACTCACAAAACTCCCACTCAATACGACCGCACCAATCACTTCTTCGATGCCTCGTGGAGCAAGACAGTATTTTCGGCAGCCGGCTGGTCATCGAGAGCGCCTCTTGGAGCGACTCGTGACATGGCGAACGCCGAATCTCGGTCTGGGCGTCTGTCCCAGGCGCACCGATGCCCTGGGAGCCTCGATGTGGAAGTGATCCCTGTGAGCCTTGTTGTAATCCGGTGTAAAAATCCGTCCGAAGGCTCCTGTGAGCTTGAGTGCACAGTAGAAACGTCTCCAGACCGCCGCCTTTGGGGAATCGTTTCTCTCTCCACAGCCCCACCGGCCCTTCTGGTAATGACGGACGACAGTGGCATATCCGAAGGACCCATCGATGGCAGGAATATCGAGAGCCTTGCCATGGGCGTGCTGGGAGAGCCTGTGGGTCCCTTCGAGATACGTATAACGCCAGCTCGAAGCAAAATAAATGGACGCCACTCCGGCCATGCGAATCGCCCGTCCCACCCAGGCAAGGACCTCGACGGTGTGACAGTCCAGAATGAACCGACGATGGTTGGACCAATGCTTGATATAGCGCACGCCTCCCAACCGTTTGGAAAGGACCTCCACCGGTGTTCGCACGCCCTTGACGCCGCCCAGCAGTCGATACTCGATGCCTGCTTTCCGCAACCGGTGCAAGCATCCCCGATCGTATCCTTTCCTTGGCCGCGAGATCACCCGAACGAACTGATCGTAGTAGGTGGGTCGATGCCCCACGCAGCCGTATCGCTTTCCCCGGCATGTGCCTCTCTGGGCATGTGTCTTGCGCGCCCCCCGGTGCCGAATCTTCCCATGGCGCATCTTGTGACCGCGAGCCTCTGATGACCGGCCGGCCCAGGTCGCAGTCGTCCCCATCGA
>CAZIJS010000251.1:0-6538 GCA_964539505.1 uncultured Myxococcales bacterium | reverse complement strand
CGAAGGTGAGAGACTCGGGATCGGTGCCTGTTTGTGCCGACTGCGCAACGCATCGGTTGTGGTCGCAGGTGGCAGCCACTGCGGGCAAGACGACCAGGTCGAAATCCTGGCTGGAACCGGGGGTCACCGTGACCTGGACGTGGGTTCCGATGGGAATCGAGAGCTGGAAGGCCAGCTCCGGTCCCATTTCGCTGCCCGAGATGCAAGGATAGGTCATGAATCGCTGCGAGGCGCCCTGGGTCGATGCTGTGACGGTCTGGCCGCAGGAGAGGACGGCCGGCTGTTGACAGGCCGTGGGCCCCGAGCAATAGGGGCTCGAACCACATTCCGGATCGGCGCAGTCTGTGAGGCCGTCTCCGTCGTCGTCTGTACCGTTGGTGCAGTCTTCCGGGTGGGTGTTGCCGATGAAGTCTTCGATCTCGGTCTGGTAGGCATCCACTTTGGTGCTGGCGCCGAAGTACTGGCAGTTTTGATCGACGTAAGAAGCCACGCCTGCCACGTATTCCTGTCCGTTTCGGACCACCAGGGCAGGCCCCCCACTGTCCCCGCTGCAGGGGCCGCCGCTGCGTTCGTCGAAGGCAATGTAATGGGGACCGATGGGGACTCCGTCGTAATAGCAGTTCGATGGGCCGTCACAAGCCAGGCCCAGGCTGCCCACGATGAAGAGTTTGCGCCCCACCTGGCCGGCTTCGTCTTTGCCGAAGCCCACGAAGGTGATTTGGGTCCCCACGTCTGCCTGGGACAAGGCGTAGCCCTGAGGTAAGTATGGAATGGGTTGGACCCCCGAGGGAGCGTCTCGATTGAGCCGGACCATGGCAATGTCATTGAGTGTGGTTGGCTGGGAAACATCGGTCTGGTTTAGGCTGTAGCCTGGGTGCTCCCAGACGTCGGAGACGCCCACCCATTCGCCGTTGTTCTGGTCGTTGACGTTCGTTCCGAAAAAGACCGTAAACCCGGTCCGGTCCATGTTGTGCACGCAGTGGGCCGCTGTGAGGATCACTCTTTGTGAAACCAGGGTGCCCGAGCACATGACACCGCTGTTGTGATAGAGCATGATCACGGCATCGTGGGCAGCGCTCGTGTCGAGCTGCCCGTTGATGATGGGGCGGCGGCCCTGTTGAAATTCCGGGCACACGGATGGATCGGTGACGCAGGCCGACGTCACCAGGGACAGGAAGAGAAACGCCGCGAGTGGAACTTTCATATCGTTATCTTAGCGCGAAGGACGACATCATGCAGCAGGGATTTTTCCGGCCTGACGAGAGGGGGGGACGTGTGGTTTCGACAGGCTGCTGCCCGCGCGTTTTTAGTGTTCCTCGCGCACCATGTCGATGGCGCCCTTGGGGCAGTAGGCCGCGCAGAGACCGCAGCCTTTGCAATAGGTGAGGTCGAATTCGATGAGTCCTGTATCCGGGTTTCTGGTGATGCAAAAATCCGGGCAGATGAGCTGGCAGACTTCGCAGTAGGTGCAGGTGATGGAGGACAGACAACGGCCTGCCTCTCGATGGGCCTGGGCCGTATCCAGGGGTCGTTCGACTTCCCGGCATTGGCTTCGCCGGGTGTCGGGCGGCAGCTCCGCTGGTTCAATTCGGTTTCCAGGGGGCAGATGGCAGACATCTGCTTGGGTGTTTTGTCCGGTCATGGATCGCTGTGCCTTCTCTCTGTCACTCGGTGACGCTGCTTGTCTGTCGAAACGGCTCTGACTGTCTAGACCTCTTTTTCACATTCTTCGTCTTCCGGGGGCAGCATGGTTGCCAGCCGCCGGATGGCGGCCCGAACACCGGGGCTGTCCACGCCCTTCGCCACGAACACCGGGTGCACCGGATGGAAGAGGTCTGTGATGGTCTGGTCGGTTTCGCATCGCCAGCACTCGTAGTTGTTGTGACAGACCGACCCGGGTAAAAGTCCCATCAATGCATAGCGACAGGGACGATTTTCCCCCCAGCGTTCCCGAAGGACCTTGGTGGTTCGCTCCTCCATGTCGATGGCGTCTGTGGGACAAACGTGTGCGCAGGCGCCACAGCCGATGCATGATTCGGGATGCTCCATGAAGGGCGTGCCCACGCTGCGATCCTGGCCGCGTCCCACGAAACCCAGCGCCCTGGCCCCGACCACCTCGTCGCAGACGCGGACACAGAGCCCGCAGAGGATGCATCGTTCTTCGGGATCTGCGTTGGGAAAACGTCGCTGGGTGACCTTGTAAGTTTTGGCCAGGCGTTCCAGGATGGGAGCCTGCGGCGCGCGACTCCAGAGAGCCTCGATGACGAGCTTTCGGATCTGTGCCACATCCGGCCCTTCGGTGTCCACCTCCATCCCGTCCCAGACGGGATAGTTGCAGGCGGTTACGAATTTGCTCCAGTCTCCCTTGCTCACCTTGACGGTGCAAAGACGGCAGGACCCGTAGGGTTCGAGTCCATCGAGATGGCAGAGCGTGGGCACGAAGACACCGGCCCTCCTGGTCGCAGCCAGGAGATATTCGCCATCCTTGGCCTCTACTTGCTTGCCGTTCACTGTGATGGTCACTGTCGACATGCTCTCCTCCGGTGTTCAACCCCGCGCAATGGCATCGAAGCGGCATGCATCCATGCATGCGCCGCACTTGATGCAGAGATCCGTGTCCAGAGTCGGGACTTCTTTGACTTTGCCCTGGAGGGCCCCTGTTGGACAGGCCTTGACGCAGAGAGCACAGCCCGTGCAGTTCTCCGCCACCACCCTGTATGTGATGAGAGCACTGCAGACTCCGGCGGGACACCGTTTTTCTTTGATGTGCGCTTCGTATTCGTGTCGAAAGAAACGTAGCGTGGAAAGCACCGGATTCGGAGCGGATGTGCCCAGGGCGCAGAGGCTGCCACGGGACATCCATTCGCCCAACTCTTCGAGGAAATCCAGGTCTTCCATCTTTCCTTCGCCGTCACAGATACGTTCCAGGATTTCATGCATGGCAGCCAGGCCCGAGCGGCATGGCGTGCACTTTCCGCAGGACTCTCCCTTGAGGAAGTCTACGAAATATCGGGCCACGTCCACCATGCAGGTGCTCTGGTCCATGACGATGAGACCGCCCGAACCCATCATGGAACCCACGGAGGTCAGAGCATCGAAGTCGACGGGGAGATCGAGTTTCTCCGCCGGGATGCAGCCCCCCGAGGGACCACCTGTCTGCACGGCCTTCACGTCGCCGGTGGCCACTCCGCCGCCGATGTCTTCCACGATTTGGCGCAGGGTCATGCCCATGGGGACTTCCACCAGGCCGGTGGACTGCACCTTGCCCACCAGGGAGAAAATCTTGGTCCCTTTCGAGCCCTTGGTGCCGATGGATGCGAGGGCCTGCGGTCCCTTTTCGATGATGAGGGGCACGTTCGCCCAGGTCTCGACGTTGTTGAGGTTCGACGGCCTGTTCCACAAACCCTCTTTGACCGTGTGGACATACTTTGCGCGGGGTTCTCCGATGCGTCCTTCGATGGATGCCATGAGCGCCGTGGATTCTCCACAAACGAATGCCCCGCCTCCGCGGACCACGGTGATGTCGAAGGAATGGCCCGACCCGAGGATGTTTTCTCCCAGGAGTCCATGGGCCCTTGCTTGCTCGATGGCCCTGGTGGCGTTTTCTACGGCCAGGGGATATTCGTCTCGAACGTAGATGTAGCCCTGGTGCGCACCAATGGCATAGGATCCGATGACCATGCCTTCCAGTACGAGGTGGGGGTTTCCTTCCAGGATACTGCGGTCCATAAAGGCACCAGGGTCTCCTTCGTCGGCGTTGCACATCACGTACTTGATGTCGCCTGGAGCCTGTCGGGCTTCTTTCCATTTGCGTCCCGTGGGAAATCCACCGCCACCACGGCCTCTCAACCCGGACTCGATGACCTGGGTGATGACCCTGTCTGGATCCATTTCGAAGAGAGCCTTGGCCAGGGCTCGATATCCTCCCTGGGCGAGGTAGTCTTCGATTCTCGTGGGGTCGATGTGACCGTTTTGCCCGAAGATGAGCCGCTCTTGGTGTTTGTAAAAGGGAATGTCACCTTCTTCGATGAGCGCTTCTCCGGACTTGGGATCGCGGTAGAGTCGCTTTTCGACGATCTTGTGTTCCTGGATCGTGGCCTGGAGCAGTTCCGAGACATGCTTCGGCTTGACATGCGGGTAGAAGACATTGCCGTGCAACCGGCCCTGCGAGTCTTCGGCCCGCTGGGCCTCGGGAAGGCGGAAGACGACGATGGGGCCCTGTTCGCAAAAACCGTGACACCCGGTGTAGAGCACATCGACCTGGTCTCCAAGTCCTTGCTGGGCGAGCTGCCGTTCCAGCTCGGAGGCCACCGCGAGACAGCCCCCCGCACGGCAGCCGGTGCCTTCACAAAGCGCAATGACGGGCTTGTCCGTCTTCGAGGAGGCTGTTCGATGGAACTGCTCCAGGTCCTCTCTCGTCTGGAAGACCCGATTCGATGACTGGCCGGTCTGTTCCACGTCCTTCTCTCCTTGGCATGGGAACCGATGAGTCTGCGATGCCCTGCCGGTCTGCTCTCCAATGGATGCCGTCAGCACCTCATGCCCGTCCTGCCTTCTTGAGGAGCCGGTCGGGCAGTTTTTCAGCTTTGCTCACGGTCATCTGGCCGAATGTCTCGCCGTTGACGTCCACCACCGGGCCCAGTGCACAGGCGCCCAGACAGCCGACCTCGAGGAGAGTGAATTCTCCGTCTGGGGTCGTCTCACCGGTCTTGATGCCCAGTCTGCGCTCCAGGGCCTGGAGGATGAGCGGCGACTGCCTCACGTGGCAGGCGGTTCCCGTGCAGACGCTGATGACCCGTTTTCCTCTGGGCTCCAGGCTGAATGCCTTGAAAAACGTCGCCACTTCATAGACCTGCATGAAGGGCAGGTCCAGTGCCCGGGCCGTTTCGATGAGTGCCGGCTTGGGAAGATATCCCAGGTTTTTCTGGATGTCCTGCAGGATGGCAATGAGCTGCTCTCTCGTGCCACCGAGCCGACTGATGGCTTGTCTTGCCGCCCTGCCGGCGGTTGCTTCGTCCACGCCGATGGTGGTTCCATTCTGTGCGGTCATGGTTGCCTCTCACTGTCACGCCCTTGTTGGGCGAGCCTGGAAAGATATGCGTCGATCTCACGGGCCGCGGCGATGCCTGATGCCAACGCCTCCACCACGGTCTTGGGCCCGGTGACCGCTTCACCGGCCCCGAAGAGCCATTGCGGACCAATCCGGTGGCTGCCGGGCCGACAGAGAATGTTCCCCATTGGGCCCACCTGGACGGGAGTGCCGTTCATCCATTGGGTCTTGACGAGCCTGGGGCCGGCCGCCACCAGGTACTTGGCCGGCTCGGTCCATTGTTTGGATTTCATGGGGCCCGAGACGCGCCTGCGTCGAACCTTGTCTGGATGCGTGAGCCGTACGGGGGCCAGGTGCACGGCATCGAGAGAGCCTGTTCCTTCCAGGCCGGTCACCATGGTTTCATCCAGGATCCTCACGCCCTCGGCTTCGGCCCGGGAGAGATTCCTGGCGCCGGCCGGCGCTTCCGAGCGGTTTCGTGACATCACGAGGGTCACGGGCTCGGAGCCCAGGCGGACGGCGGTGCGTGCCGCGGTGACCGCCGCCACGGTTGAGCCCGTGACCAGGGTCGGGCCGTCCATTTTCGTGACCATGCCCGTTTTCGCCTTCCGGGTGAAGTTGACCACGTCACAGGTGCCCTTCACTGTTTTCCATTCGGGGATGGGAAGACCCAGGCCGAGCTGGGCCCCGGTGCAGACGAGCACTGCGGAAAACCCCTTGTCGAGCAGCCGTTCGATGCCGCGTTTGCCCTTGACGGGGGAAGATGTGTGCAGCCGGACGCCGAGCTGGAGAATGTGCCCGATCTCATTGTCGAGGACTTCTTCGTCCAGGTCGAAGCGTCCCACTCCGTATCGCAGGAGGCCGCCGGGTTTTTCGTCGGCTTCATAGATGGCGACCTGCCAGCCCGACAAGGCGAGCTTCCATGCACCGGCAAGCCCTGCGGGCCCGGACCCAATCACTGCAACCGACAGGGCACGAGGTTCTGGTTTCGGCCAGGCCGGATCGTCGGGATTGTCTGCCTGGTCCACTGCGAATCGTTTCAGAGACCGGATGTTGACGCTTTCATCGATGCTGGCCCGCACGCATGCATCCATGCAGCCGGCCGGACAAAGCCTGCCACAGGTGGAGGGCAAGGGGTTGTCACGCCGGATGATTTCCAGTGCCAGGTTTTCGTCTCCCCGGGCGATGGCCGAGACGTATCCCGAGACGTCCTGTCCCAGGGGACAGGCTGCTTGGCAGGGAGGGACGTCGGCCCGCCATGGTTCCTGCGATCCTTCGGGGGCCTTCGGGAAGTCCACCATCCTGGGCACGATTGCCCGCAGTGAATCGGCTTCCTGGAGTTGGTGCGGAAAAACCGTGGCCGGGCAATGCCTCGTGCAGGTGCCGCAAGGCATGCAGCGGTCCGGGTTGTATCGGGGAACGTGGGTTCTGGCGACTGCCATCAGTGGTCTTCCTTGCCGTCGTTCGTCCGGGCCGCCTGCATTCCCA
>CAZIJS010000250.1:0-6570 GCA_964539505.1 uncultured Myxococcales bacterium | reverse complement strand
GGGCCGCAGGATCGTCGTGGGGTACGTGGTGGGCCCTGCACCAAAATCCTCTCCTGACGCAACCAGGGCCATCATCCGAATCCTCGAAGACGTCGAACCCCTCGATCCCCGGACCCTGAATCTCCTGGTCTGGGCGGCCTCCTACTATTGCCATCCGCCGGGTGAGGCCATCAAGATCGGTGCCGGAGTGGACCGGGTCGGCACCAAGATCCGGTTCCGTATCACCGAGTTGGGTCGGCGGCTCGTCGGCGCTGGCTCCCGAATCCTCCAAGTTGGAGGACTGGAACTCGACTCCAAGGAACGAGCAGTCCTGGAACGCCTGGCATCTGCAAAAGGCCCTCTGACCAAGACCACGGTCCTGCGAAGCAGCGGCGCGCGCTCCACGGTTCTCGACAAGCTGAGGAAACGAGGACTCCTGGAACGACTCGATGAACCTGGTCCGACGCCCAAGGCAAGAACCACGCTCCTGGTCCGATCGGCCCGCCGTCTCAGCCAAGAGGAACGAGACAGGCTCCTCCAGAGAGCGCCAAAGATGGCAGCCATCCTCCAGGCACTGGAAGAGACCGATCAGCCGCTCACCTTGGAACAAATCCGTCACGAAGACCGGGGCGCGACGGCCCGTCTCAAGCGTATGGAAGAAAGAGGACTGGTCACCTTGGTCCGTATGGCTCTACAGACCGACCCCTTCACCGCCTTCGGGAGCGAACCTGTACCGGACATCACGCTCAACGACGCACAAAAAGGGGTCCTCGACAGACTCAATCGAGCGCTCGCCCAAGGGAGCTACCGGCCCTTTCTCCTCCATGGGGTCACCAGCAGCGGAAAAACGGAAATCTACCTCAGGCTCATTGGCAAAGCCCTGGAAAAGGGCGGCAAAGCCTTGGTCCTGGTTCCGGAAATCGCCTTGACGCCACAGCTTTCCCGCAGGTTCCACAGCAGGTTTCCGGACCAGGTGGCCGTGCTGCACAGTGGCCTGACCAAGGCGGCTCGACGGCAGCAATGGAGTCGAATCCGCGAGGGAGCAGTCCGCATCGTCGTGGGCGCACGGTCTGCTCTCTTCGCCCCTCTGGGAGACATCTCCGTGGTGGTGGTGGACGAGGAACACGACCCATCCTTCAAGCAACACGACAACATGCCCTACCATGGACGAGACCTGGCCGTGGTGCGGGCGCGTCAGAGTAACGCGCTGGTGATCTTGGGGTCTGCCACTCCCAGCCTGGAGAGCTACCACAACGCCACCAAAGGGCGCTACGAGTTGCTGGAACTGCCGCAGCGAGCCACGCCGAGGCCCCTCCCGCAGGTGGAAGTCGTGGACCTGAAAAAATACAACGCCCTGGCAGGAGCCCTCACGGCTCCTCTGATCGAAGGACTGCGTCAGACCCTGCATTCAGGGAAACAAGCCATTTGCTTCCTCAACCGCCGAGGATTTTCCCCCCACCTGGTATGCCGGGAATGCGGTCATGCGCTGTCCTGCCCTCAATGCAGCGTTTCTCTCACCTGGCACAAGCACAGCAATACGGCTGTCTGCCACTATTGCGGACACACAGTGGCCACTCCATCCAAATGCCCGGAATGCGGCGCTCCAGACCCCCTCCCCATTGGCATGGGAACAGAACGTCTGGCTGCGGTCTTGGAACAACAATTCCCGGGAATCCGCGTAGCCAGACTGGATCGCGACACGGCCCGGTTCGGCCGCATGAACCTGATCTTGGAAAAATTCCGCAACCACGAAATTGATATTCTGGTGGGGACACAGATGGTGGCCAAGGGACACGATTTCCCTGGAGTGACCTTCGTGGGTGTGATCCTCGCAGACCAGGGACTCAACTTTCCCGACTTTCGAGCCGCGGAACGCACGTTCCAGTTACTGAGCCAGGTCGCAGGCAGGGCCGGCAGAGGAGACGACCCTGGCCGGGTCGTGGTCCAGACGTACAACCCGTATCACCATGCCGTGACCGCCGCCAGGGACCACGACTATCTGTCTTTCTATCGAGAAGAAGCGGCTCTCAGGAGTCGTTACGGATACCCACCCTACGGCCACCTTGCCGCCGTCCGGTTCGACGGTACAAACGAGTCGCTCGTCGTGGAGGCTGCAAACGAGGTTTCCACCTGGTTGCGTCAGGCATCCAAGGACCTCCAGGTGCTCGGGCCCTCGGAGGCCCCCTTGTCACGCCTGCGAGGGCGCACAAGGTGGCATCTTTTGGTCAAAAGTGTATCCAGAAAGCCACTGCACGAACTCATGTGGGAACTGACCAGTCGAGGCGGCCCCCAAAAGGGCGATGTACGCATGACCATAGATATCGACCCACAAGACATGATGTGATAGCAATTCCCCGACGAAAACTTGCTGCAAGCCTCCATCCCGAGGAGTTTTCCGTCATGAAGGGAAAACCATACGAAGTACGCATTTTCCTGGACGACATGGACGCCCAGGGCATCGTATACCATGCAAACTACCTCAAGTTCATGGAACGAGCCCGTGCCGAGACCATGGAAGACTTCGGATTTTCGGTCCAGAGCCAGGGAATGGGAGATCGGCGTTTCGTGGTCCACGAAATCAAGCTCACATATTTTCGCCCTGCCCTGCTCGGCGATTTGATTTGGGTAGAAACGGACTGGTCCCTCTCATCCAACTATCGCATCACTTTCGAACAAGTGGTTCGCAAACGCGAGATCAAGGGCCCCCTGGTCAAGGCGACCGTGGACGTGGTCTGTATCGATCCGGAAGGACGACTCACGGAACTCCCCGAAAATCTCGTGAAACGCTTTTCATTACAGGAACCCCTCGCTCGCTCGAAGCCATGAGATGTCCCCCCTCCCAGGGGCATCTGATGCAGATGCTGCCCCCCCCAGACAACTCGATAGATCCCCCCCAACCCAGGGACGTCGGTCCCGCCGAAAGAACCCTCTCCCCAAGGCCTTCCCTGGGTAGATTCTTCCGTCACACCTGCAATTTCTCTGCAACGAAATCTTGACGAACCGCATCCAACTCATTACCAATGCCGGCTGCACCTTTTGCCGCATGTTGCGGCTCTAAGTACATAGAACAATGAAAACGATTCTTATAATAGCTGGTCTTGACAATACAACGGGAGCTGGTCTCGTTGCAGACAGTGTGGTGGTAAGGGATCACGGACACCACCCTTTCGTAGTGCTCACAGCCATGACCTCGCAGGCCTCAGGGCATCTGTCCTGGGGACGTGTCCTCGAACCAGACGAAGTCGAGGCACAGCTTGCTCCCTTGGTAGCATCCTGCCCTCTGTCGGCTGTGAAAGTGGGCATGGTGGGCAGCGCAGCCGTGGCTCTCAAGCTGGCTGAACTTCTAACGAAGATCGATGCCCCGGTGGTTTTCGATCCGGTGCTGGACACGAGTGGGGGAGACCCGTTGTACCTGGAAAAATCCCTGGAAGACCTTTGGCCGCTCATGAAAGCCAGCACCGTGGTGACTCCCAATCTTGCCGAAGCAGAGAGCCTGAGCGGCATGGCAGTGAGGAATCTCGAATCCATGATCCAGGCGGCCAAGGCTCTGGTGCAACGGGGAGTGCCAGCAGTCCTGGTGACTGGCGGACATCTCGATGACCGCCCCAGTGACGTTCTCTACGACGGCGTGTCAGAACATCACTACGTTTCGGAACGCTTGGCTGCCTCCCCGAGAGGTACGGGGTGTGTCCTCTCCACCGCCCTGGCCTGCGCATTGGCGGAGACTGGAGATCTCTCCCTTGCTGTTTCACGGGCAAAAAAATACGTGACCCATCGGATAGCGCGCCATTATCAGCTTTCGGACGGCGGGGCATATATGTAAAATTGCAGAGTTTTTAAAATAAGAAAGCCACGCAATAAAGGTTTTTTAACAGTGCTGTGATTTTTATGATTTTACTTGCCAACTGGACTGAGACGACAAATACTAAAGATACGAGCGAATCTCTCGATCAGTGGGCAGTTGCTGGAAATAGGTTGCTTCGGAAGCTCGTTACAATAAATGGGGAACTTGACAGAAATAGCGAAACAACCCTCCGGACGAGATCCGGAACGCCAAAAGGTTGAACCATGACACACAAAGCCCACAAAGTCCAAGAGGAACCCATCGAGGCCATCACTCCCGAGGTTTTCGTCGATGAACCCGATTGGGAAGACCTGGCAGAGGACATCACGGCACTGGAGGACGCATCGGAACCCCAGGCCCCGCCCTCCGTTGCTCCCCCGGTCCGAACTGCTGCAGACCTTCGGCGCAATGGTACCTTGGACGTCTATTTTCGAGACATGTCCAACAGAGGCGTGCTGTCTGCTGAAGACGAGGTCGCCATGGCCGCAGCCATCGAAGACGCCCGCACGGACCTCTGGGCTCATCTTCTTAGCTACCCAGTGGCCTTGTCATCGATCCTCAATTATCTCTCCCAAGTGGAGCATCTCGAAGGGTACGATTTTTCCTCGCTGAAAAGGAAAGCCACCAGGTATCGACGCAGACCCAACCAGGCAAACCGCGAGTCGTACACAGAAGCCGTGCAGGGCACTGCGAGACGCCTGGCCAGGGGGGACCTGGAAGAAAAGGCAATGCGTCAGGTCCTGGCAGACATCTCAGCCCTGGCTGCGGGGAAAGTGCCACAACACCTCGGCCGAATCTCTGGGGCACACCACGGCAACCAGAAATTCATGGGCTATCACAGGCGCATCGGAGAACTCGACAGGCGCCTCAAGCGAGCCAAGAACCGATTCGTCGAAGCAAACCTGAGACTGGTGGTGTCCATTGCAAAGCGATACAACCATGGCAAACTTCCACTGGGGGATCTGATCCAGGAAGGCAATCTCGGACTCATGAAAGCCGTGGAACGTTTCGACCACAGGCGCGGATTCCGGTTTTCCACGTACGCAAGCTGGTGGATCCGCCATGCCATCAGCCGAGCAGTTGCAGACAAAGGCCGGGCCGTCCGACTCCCGGTGCACATGCTGGACACGAACCAAAAGTTGAGCAGAAGCCGTCGGATCCTCATGGCCAAGTTGGGACGAAAGCCCTCTCCGGAGGAAGTGGCCGAAGAAGCCGGCGTGCCTCTTTCCAAGCTCAAGAAAATGTCGAGTTATCTTCTCGACAACGGTGTCTCACTCGACAAGCCGCTCGGTGACGACGACTCGCGCAAGTTCATCGACCTGCTGGCAGATGAATCCGAGGAAAAGTTCGGCCTCGACAAGATCATCACCGAGGCCTTGATCGAAGAGACCCAACGAATGATTCGAACCCTCCGCCCCATGGAGACGGAGATTCTCATTCGGCGCTTCGGCCTGGATGGCCAGGACGAGGCCACCTTGAAACAGATCGGAATGAAGTACAACCTCTCACGGGAACGAATTCGCCAACTCCAGGAACAGGCTTTGGGCAAACTCCGACGAGCACTCAAACGCAAAGGCCTGCTGTAGCAGAGCCCAAACGCCTCGATCCATCTCCACATCGACCAGCCATGAAGCCCCCGGCCCACCGGAGGGCTTCTGCATTTTTGGCGACTTTATCTGGATGGAACGAGACGTACAGACGTGAGAGTGGACAGGGAAAGTGGAGGGAGAATCAGGCCATCTCCAGCCGAAACAGTTGCTGTCCCATGAGAACGAAGGTCCCAGGGGACACCAGTCGCTCAGTTCGAAGCTTCAAAAATGTACCGTTGGAACTACCCAGGTCACGCAACAAAACCTGGCCGTTCTCCCGGACGACCTCCAAGTGCGTTCCAGACACGTACCCGTCTTCAGGGAAGAGGATGTCGCCATGCTCACGGCCGGCCACCACCCGGTCGCCCTTGAGCAGATGCGCCTCTCCGTCGACTCCATAGCCGACAATCCGCGTGAGGCGTCCCCAGTATCCGGGATTGGGACTTCCCATAATCTCCGTGCCGTCTTCGAGAGGCTCGGGCGGGGCTATGGCATCGAACCGGAGAAGTTCTTGACCAATGCGAAACACGTCTCCCGACTGCAAAACCTCGGGCGCGGTGATCCGGAAGAACACCCCGTTCAGACTCCCCGTGTCCCTGAGGAGGAACTCGCCCCCTTCCACCACGACCTCTGCGTGGTTCGGAGAGAGATATCCATCGGCTGCAAAGATATCGCCATGGTCCCGCCCGATCTTCGTCACCCCGGACCGCAGTGGAAACTCCCCCCCCTCTGAGCCGTCTGGACGAATGAATATCAGCCTGGCGACGACAGGAGCCTCCTGCTGGGCAGGCGCTGGCGCCTCGGAAGTCGCTTCTGCCGATGCCTGTTCCACTGGCGCACCGCAGATGCCACAGAACTTGAAGCCGGCTGGAATATCGGCACCACAATTGGAACAAATCTTCGGTCCAGCAGCGGCGGCCTGCGCCGGTGAGGCCGGCGCCGTCCCTTCCAGCCCCATGTCCGTGGTCCCCATCGCCCCCGTCCCTCCCACGACTGGTGCATTTGCCGAGGGCGGCGCGGCGGGCGGCGGACTGGCTACCTGCGGCGCGGCGGGCGGCGCGCTCGCTACCTGCGGCGCGGCGGGCGGAGGGCTCGCTACCGGCGGCGCAGCGGGCGGAGGGCTCGCTACTGCCGGCGCAGCGGGCGGCGGACTCGCTA
>CAZIJS010000249.1:0-6630 GCA_964539505.1 uncultured Myxococcales bacterium | reverse complement strand
GGTGGGTGCAGAATCTTGCGACGGCTCGGCCATGTCCGCCAGCCACTGTTCGGATCTGGGGCTCGGGACAGGCATGCTGTCCTCCACGGCAGCTTGCTCGGAGACGGCCTCAGTCACAGGATTTGTGCAACCTACTACGATTGCAGTCTGACCCCGGTCCAGGCCTACTTCGCCTGGACTCCCTGACTCATTCCATAATATCCATCGCGCCCCTCGACTTTGTTCTGGAGATGAGATATCACCGGGGCGTCTCGGAACCAGACCTCTGGATGAAGACAGGCCGCCTGGCTTGGCCGTGGAGCCAGACGAGCACGCGCAAAACGGGCAGCAGTCTTTTGTCCTGCGGACAAGTCCGGGAGCCGGAGAGTCATGCATCGACGAGGAGGCAACACCGTGAAGAGCACATTGAACGACAAAATGGGCGAACTGCTCGGGCTCGTGAAGGCCTCAGGGCCCCTCATTTGTCACGTCACCAACTCCGTGGTCACGAACTGGACCGCCAACGTGACACTGGCCATGGGGGCATCTCCCGTCATGACCGAGTCGGTGGGCGACGGATTGGAACTGGTGGACATGGCCTCGGCCCTGGTGCTCAACATGGGCACGGCCGATGGGTCGCAGGTGGACTTGTTCCTGGAACTGGGCCGCCGCGCGGACCAACGGGGAATTCCCATCGTCCTCGACCCCGTGGGCTCGGGTGCCACCAGGTATCGCACCACAGTGGCCAAGACCTTACTGGAGACCACGAACCCCACCGTTGTGCGGGCCAACGCCGGAGAAGCCGCCTCCTTGGCCGGGACAGAAGGCCTGGTCCGGGGCGTGGACTCTGCAGCCTCCCAGGGCCCGGATCCCGACTTCGTGAGGAACCTGGCTTCGGACCTGGGCAGGACCCTTGCGGTCACGGGCAAGACAGACCTGGTGTCGGATGGGAACGCGGTTTTCCTCGTGGAGGCGGGCCACGAACTCCTCACCGCGGTCACCGGAACGGGCTGTGCCGCCACCACGGTGGTGGCCTGTTTCGCCGCCGTGGCACCAGAGGAACCGGCCCTCGCGGCCACTGCGGCCTTGGCATGGTACGGCATGGCTGCCAAACGAGCTGCCGTCGGGGCCGAAGGACCTGGCAGTTTCTCCTGGCGTCTGCTAGACGAAATCTGGAAACTGGCGCCGGAAGCGGCGAAAGAACTCTCCGTAACACAGGCAGCCTGAGGCAACCATGGCACGAATCGATGCAAGGCGACTGGCGGTCTATCTGGTCACAGACCCGGTCCTGGTGGGACAACGAGACCTGGTCCAGGTCGTGGAGTCTGTTCTGAAGGCTGGTGTCCAGGTGGTTCAGTTCCGCGACAAGTCGGCGCCGACTCGCATCCTCGTGGCCATGGCCAGGAAGCTGGCGGACCTGGCAAAAAAACAGGGTGCGATTCTGATCGTCAACGACCGGGTGGACGTGGCGATGGTTTCCGGAGCCCATGGCGTGCATCTCGGGCAAGAGGACATGGAAGTCGCGGATGCGCGGCGCATCCTGGGAGCAGATGCTGTGATCGGCGTTTCGGTTCGAACCATCCAGGAAGCGCAACGTGCCGTGGAAGCAGGCGCGGACTACGTGGCGGCCAGCCACGTGTTTCCCACCGGGACGAAAGACATCCAGGATCCGCCCCTGGGCCTGGAAGGGGTTTCGGCCTTGTCGAAAGCCCTGGATGTGCCCTTGGTGGGCATCGGCGGCATCGGTCCTGAGAATGCAGCAGACGTGGTGCGTGCCGGTGCCGACGGGGTGGCCGTGGTCTCGGCCATCCTCGCCGCCCGGGATCCGGTTGCAGCGGCAAAGGCCATGCAAACGGCGGTGTCGGATGGTTTGAAAGCACGGGGAGGTCACCTGTCGTGAGCGACCTTCACGGACTCGGGGAATTCGGCATCGTCGATCTCTTCCGGAACAAGGCCGGCGGACTGCCGTCGGGTCTGGGTATCGGTGACGACTGTGCGGTGCTCGACCAAGGGGGACCTCAGCGTCTCTTGGTCACCACGGACATGCTCGTCGAAGGCGTTCATTTCCTGCGAGATGCCATCACTCCATGGAGGCTCGGGTGGAAGTCCATGGCGGTCAATGTCAGCGACGTGGCGGCCATGGCCGGCCGGCCGGTGGCGGCATTCCTTTCCCTCGGACTGCCCAGGGACTATCCCCGCCAAGACCTGGAGGCATTTCGGGACGGACTGCTCGCCTGTTGCCGTGAATACGACCTGGTACTCGCAGGGGGAGACACCGTATCCAATCCAGGAGGGCTGATCATCAACGTGGCGGTGGTGGGTCAAAGCCCTGCCGACAACATTCGGTACCGAAGCGGAGCCAGGCCCGGGCAACTCGTCTGCACCGCCGGCCCCCTCGGTGCCAGTGCAGCCGGACTGGACTATCTCCTTTCCACGGATAAAGAACAGGAAGAGATCCGCAGGGTCCTGGAACCAGGCTTGCTGGAAGAGGCCCTGGCCGCTCACCTGGAACCAAGGCCCCAGGTTTCGCTGGGCTCGATGCTGGGAAGTCATCCCGCTGTGGGAGCCTTGATCGACCTGTCCGACGGTCTGGTAGCAGCCCTGGGCCACGTTGCACAGGAAAGCGGGGTCCGCATCGCGCTGGATTCGAATCTCCTCCCGCTGGCAAAATCTGCCCGGGCCATGGGCTCGGCCATGGGCAAGGACGCGCGGTCATGGGCGCTGTTTGGTGGAGAAGAATATTGCCTTCTCTTTACCGTAGAGCCCCATGCCCTGCCGGCTCTCTCCATCGAGGTGAAGGAACGGTTGGGGCTCTCCATCACGACGCTGGGCCGGGTGGAATCGGGTCTGCCCCAAGTCCTGGTGGATGGACGAGTCGCCGCCGGAACCGGCGGCTGGGATCATTTCTCGCGACAACCAAATGGGGCACAATCGGCCGAATGATGAAGGAGCCCCTCAGAGTCGATCCATCCGGACCATGGCGCAGTGGCCTGTGTCCGAAAGCCGGGAGAAAAACGGGAGATCGCGGAACAGAGGTGGTGTGGGAGTGGACCTCGTCAGTTGTGCAACGTCATCCCGCGCTTTGTTTTTGACATTGGGCACGCAGACACTACAAAAGATTCAATGCACACATAGACAGCCGAATCAGGAGAAGATGTCCACTGTGGCATGAGCCAAGGCGTGGAACAATCCTGGCGGAGAGATGAGGGCACATGGGGGATGGCTCCGGCTCTTGCCTCGACCACAATTTGTTCAATCAGGGAGGCACACCATGAAGTTTGGATGGATCATCACTATTTCGTTTCTGGCTGTCGGCCCATGGGCAGCCTGTGGCGACGACTCATCCTCCGGAAATGAACGTCTCTGCGGCAATGGCATCGTGGAAACTGGTGAAGAATGCGACCAGGGTTCGGCCAACTCCGATGCCTACGATGCAGCCTGCACTCTCCATTGCAAACTGCCGGCCTGCGGAGACGGAATCCTCCAGTCTGGAGAAGAATGTGACCATGGAAGCCTCAACTCAAACGACGAACCGGATGCCTGCCGCACTGACTGCACCAGGCCCCGATGCGGTGACGGGGTCGCCGACAACGGGGAACAATGCGACGACGGATCGCTGGAAAGGGGCTACGACGGCTGCGATGCGGTCTGCATCGCCACGGATTTCCAAGTGAACAGCGAGACCCTTTACGGACAAGAGGAGCCCTCGGTGGGCATCGATCGAGACGGCCGCTTCATCGTCACATGGCACAGTGACGCCCAGGACGGATCCAGATACGGCATCTACGCCCAGCGCTACGATGCAGACGGCAGTCCTGTAGGTTCCGAGTTCCAGGTCAACTCCCATACGACCGCCGATCAGTCCGCGCCATCGGTGGCCCTGGCTCAAGACCGTGGCTTTATCGTCACTTGGCAGAGTGACAACCAGGATGGGTCTGTCGAGGGCATCTACGCTCAGCGCTACGATGCAGACGGCAATCCTGTGGGTTCTGAATTTCGGGTCAATTCCTATACTCCCGACGACCAGGCCTGGCCCTCGGTGGCCATGGCGCCAGACGGCCGGTGCATGGTGGCGTGGGAAAGCAACCACCAAGATGGGTCGGACGATGGCATCTTCGGCAAGCTTTTCTCGACTCACGGTCAGCCACGCGGACCTGGGGCCTGGTAGGCCCGCGAAAAACTGGATACAACTCGCACCTTGCAACGGTGTGCACCCATCTTTCCAAGGGGGGTGATGCCGGTTTGACAGGCTGCATCTGCCTTTGTTAAGACCCAGACATCGCACATTACAGGAGGTGTCTCGATGACTGAACTCGCCTCGGGAAAAGGAAAACTCTTTCAGATGGACCGGGTGGACGATGTCCGCCAATGGATCCGGGACAACAAGCCCAGAGGGCTGGTTTCCAAGGTCATGACCGAACAGGAGGCCATCTCCAAATTCGTCACGGAAGGGTGCTATCTGGGAGTGGAACTCTACGGTTCGGTTCGCTGCCCCATGTCGTTGGTCCGGGAAGTGGTGCGGCAAAAAATCGGGCACCTTCGGCTCGCCGGCCAGGGCGTGTTGGAAAACGACCTGCTCATCGCGGCGGGTCTGGTGGACAAACTCGACATCACGTACCACGGATATGAGGTATTCGGACTGTCTCCCGTGCTGCGCCGTGCCTGCGAGTCGGGCCGGGTCGAGACCGTGGAATGGTCCAACGCCGCCTTGGCCTGGAGATTCAAGGCCGCTGCCATGGGGCTGCCCTTCCTGCCGGTTCGCAGCATGCTGGGCACCGATACCTTCGAATACAGCGCAGCCAAGGTCATCGAAGACCCCTTCACCGGCCAGAAGCTCTGTGCCCTGCCCGCCTTGAACCTGGACGTGGGGCTCATCCACGTCCATCGATGCGACGAATACGGCAACGCACAGATCGACGGGATCTCCGGATTTGCCGCCGAGATGGCGCGGGCATCCAAGAGACTGATCCTCTCCACGGAAGAAATCGTGCCCCACGAGGAAATCCAGAAGTATCCCGAACGCACGGTGATCCCCTACTATATCGTCGACGCCGTGGTGCATGCCCCAGGCGGGAGTTTGCCCGGGGAAATGCCCTTTGTGTATTGGCGTGACGAAGAGCACATGAAGCTCTATTTCGAGATGGCTGCCAATGCCGAAGGCGTGGACCGCTACATCGAAGAATGGGTCTATGGAACCAGGAATCACGAAGAGTTCATGGAAAAACTCGGAGGCCCCGCTCGGTTCGAGCAGCTCGCGGCCCAGGCCACCCGGAGGTGAGACATGACGGAATACAACAAATCGGAGCTGCTCATCTGCACTGCCGCCAGACAGATGGCAGACAACACCATCTGCTTCATCGGAACGGGAATTCCCATGCTGGCCGCTGCGCTGGCCAAGAGGACTCACGCCCCGAACCTGGTGGCGGCTTTCGAATTCGGCGGCGTTGGTCCCGACCTGGAACGCCTTCCCCTGGCCGTGGGCGGATCGCGCACCTTCCACAGGGCACAAGTGGCATCATCCATTTGTGACCTCATGGAGGCCGCGGCCCGGGGCTACGTGGAATATGGGTTCCTGGGCGGCGCACAAATCGATCCCTACGGGAACCTGAACGCCACCGTGATCGGAGAACACGACCGCCCCAAGGTGCGTTTCCCAGGCAGCGGGGGCGCCAACGATATCGGGTCTTTGTGCTGGCGGACCATCGCCATCATGCGTCATTCGAAAAAGCGTTTCGTTCCCAAGGTCGACTTCCTGACCACGGCCGGCTACCTCGACGGCCCCGGGGCCAGGGAGCGGGCAGGCCTTCCAGCGGGATCGGGCCCCTACAGGGTGGTCACCGACCTGGCCGTCATGGGATACGAGGATGAAACCAAGCGCATGAAGGTCCTGGCCCTCCAGCCCGGTGTCCCCCTGGAGCAGGTCCAGGAGGAAACGGGATTCGAACTCGTGGTTTCTGACCACATCGAAACCAACGCGCCGCCCACCGACGAAGAGCTTCGCCTCTTGCGCGAAGAAATCGATCCAGAGCATCTCTATGTCTGATCGCACCAGGCTCTACGTCTGACTGCAGCAGTCTCCATGTCTGACTGCACCAGGTGGTCGGGCCAGGAACCGATCCTTCTCTGTCGCACCGTTCTTCTGTCTCCTTGATATTTGGCTCCTCCATGCTAGAAAACCTTGCAAAAGGCCACGAAAGAGACGGTCGGTGGGTCGAAGACATCGGTCGGTTTGCGTCCTAGGAGGGGTCATCGTGGACAACACAGTAGACAACAAGACTCTTGCCATGGGCATCCAGTCACTCGTCCATCACGGGGCGTTGCTGGAACGCATCGATGCAGACAAGCCATTTCTCCCGGGAAGCGTCGTCATGGTTCCCAAGGGCGTCTGGGCGGTCCTCACCGCGGGGGACAAGGCCACCACGGTACTCGATGACGGCCTGCACGAACTCGACCTGATGCTGTTCAACCGGCGTCCGAGCGGAATCATGTACCTGGTCCACAAAGAAAGCCACGAGGCTGTGTGGGCGGACCCGGGCGGACAAAATCCCCTGACCGTGATCCTTCGATGCAAAAATCCCCAACTCCTGGTACAAACCGCGGCTCTGGATCGTGAGATAGATGGAGACAATGAACTCTGGTCCCTGGTTTTTT
>CAZIJS010000248.1:0-6722 GCA_964539505.1 uncultured Myxococcales bacterium | reverse complement strand
CAACGGAAAAGTTTTCGCCGGGCCCGGCCGAGGGCCATCGCGCAGTATGTCTTGGGCGGATGGAGGATCCAGCCCCGAAGATTCCGGGAAATCATACGCCGTGCCAGGCCACTGCGCCCTCCAACCAGGTCCGACACTCCATCGAGATGCGCCCGGTGCGCCGTACCCCAGACGTTGACGCTGCTCTCGGTGTATCCGCCGCAAACCGCATGGAAAACCGTGTCTGCCAATCTGCCCTTCGGATCCACGAGAATCAGGCCCCTGGTAGCCCGGACCGCTGCTGTCGTCCTGGGATGCTCCCTTCCCGCACCGGCGTAGACCTGGCAATGTTGACTGGCGCACATAAGGTACGGATCGGCCAGGTGCCGAACCCCGAGCTTGACCAGGACCTGCCCCCTGGCGGCCACGGCCTGGGCTCGCAGCGCATCCATGGGCGCCGAGGCATACATCTCCGCCGGCACGAGACCGGCCAAGAGCCGGTCCGCCGGAACCTCGTTGACCAGGGCCATGTGCCCATTGCGATCCACCGCTGCATACATGAGCCCCCAATATGCCCGATCGGACCGTCCCTTCCAGGAGATGCCCTTGCCAGGCTCGAGGCGATGCACCGTGACGAGTCGCCTGTCCTTGGGACGGAACCAGAGCATCCCCTTGGCGCGCACTTCCATCCCAGAATCCGGGTCCCTGGCAATCACCAGACCGCGGGACCGGGAGACCAATTCTGCATGGAGTCTGGTCTTGCGACCGAAACGTTTCTGAAGAGTCGATGCGGTTTGCCTCGCCTTTTCATAGTTTTCCACCGGCGAAGACGCCACCAACGTGGTCCTGTTGTCCACCACGGTACCCGATACCGCGAAGATGGTCCCCACCTCGAAGACCCTGGCGCCCAGCCCCTTCGATCGATACACCTTGACCCGAGCCTCGGCCCAGGCCGGCTGCGACCCGGGCCTGGATTCCAACACGGTCCAGTAACGCACCCTTGCCGGCCTGGTCCGCTCCACGCGCACCTCCCAGGAACGCCCCCCCACGATCTCCGGCCCCCCCCTCCCCAGGGGCATGGCCACCAGTCCCTTGGATGACCGAACCAGTATCCGGTCCATGCCTTCCGCCACCCGAACTCGTATCAGCGGAATGCCCCTCCGGTCGAACTCGAAACGGTCCGAATAGAGCATCTGTACCCGATCATCGGATGTGAACAGGTCCGCTCTGACCACATCGGTCCATCCCAGCAAGCCCACCAGCACCAGGGACCACCACGACAAACCCGCAACCCGGAGCCCTCGCCCAACCGTTCCGTTCATCGCAGCACCTCCAGACAGACCATCGACAAGACCGTCCAACGTAGAACATTCCTGTTCCTATAGCCCGACCCCCACCGGATGCGCAAAATTCATTCCCTCGGCGTTCTGCCACCTTCTCTCGAAGCCCCCTCGCTGTCTGATGACTCCCCCGATCCATCCTGCCACCCCGCCACATCCGCCGAATCCGTCCCTCCATCCGGCCGCTCCGCCTCGTCCGCCGGCTCCGTCCCTCCATCCGGCCGCTCCGCCTCGTCCGCCACCTCCGTCCCTCCATCCGGCCACGCCCTTCCATCCCCCTCCCCATGTTCGTCGCGAGCCCATACCTGAGCCACACCCGCCGGCAAACGCTCGGCAGCTTTGCGTCCGATGGTGACGAGGTTGAAGAAATTGACCGTAAAGTGACCCAAAATGGCAGGCCCGAGGTTTCCCGAGCCCAGGGTCAGCCATCCCAAGACGAGCCCCACCAGGCCCGCAAACAGGGGCCAGACGGCGAACCTGCGGTCCATGGGCAGGTGCACGAGGCCGAAAATCAAGCTGCTCCAGCACAACCCGATGGCTGGGAGTGCAACCCCACGAAACAGCAACTCCTCACCCAGGGCCGAGGCGGAGGCCATGGCAAAGGCCTGGCCCCACCCAATGGGTCCCACCAGGTCACAGAACCCCTCCTCCATGGCATCGAGCCATGCCACTTTCCCCGAAGCGATACGCCCGAGAGCAGCCACCAATCCCCCAAACGAGACACCAGCCCCCAACCAGACAAGGCTTCGCGCCCAGTCAGGCAGAAAACCCAAGATCGGCGTGTCCGGGGTAGACCTCCCAGGCAACAGCCAGACCCAACGGTCCTCTACGATCCCTGCCCATGCCAGAGAAGCCAGGGCCACGACCCCGTAGAACAAGACGGCAAAGCGCGTCATGCTCCAGTCCTGGGAGCCTTTCGAACCCGCTGATGGGAGCGACGTTTTCATGGGAAAGAGGCCTTGTGCCCAAGGCCGGGCAGACAGACTGTCTGAAAGGATTCGTGCGAGGAGGGGGACTCGAACCCCCATGAGGTTTCCCTCACTAGGCCCTCAACCTAGCGCGTCTACCAGTTCCGCCATCCTCGCGGCCAGTTGCCGATTTTCTATTCTTTTTTTTTAGCCTTCTATAGTCTCAACTGTTTTCGGAGCACAGAATTTAGACTTTTTTGGACGACTGTCAACTGAAAAGCACTGCGAGTTTCGCAGTCCATTTTTTCATCCTTCGTGCATCTTGTGCCAGCCCTCGACTCCCTTGCTTGCCTTGTCCCCCGAGCCCATTGCCTCACTCGCTCCCGCCGTCTCGATCCAAGGTCTGTCGCAACCAGTCAGCCGTTTTTCCCATCACATCGTCCAACTCCGTCAGCCTGCCTCGAACCCCTGCCAAATCCCCTTTTTTTGCCAAGGATTCCAGGGCAGCGGCAAGAGCTCTGAGTGGCTCGGCACCGAAGTTTGCCGCCGCCCCCTTGATGGTGTGTGCGCCACGTCGAACCTGAGCCGCGGCATCATTGGCGAGTCCTTCGTCCAGGACGGCTCGCTGCTCGTCGAGTTCTTCCAGAAACAAGGACGCCAACTCCCGAACCAACTCCTCGTCCCCCTCGGTCATCTCCTGGATCATGCTCAAATCCAGCAGGGGCGGCATCTTCACGGTTGAACCACTCGATTCGCGGGCCGGCATTTCTCCAGCAGGCCCTAAAGCCCCCTCATTGGCAACAGGAGTCGCAACAGGCTCAGACATCTCCTCCCGCCCCATTCCTCGATTCGGCACTTTCCGTATTCCAACACCTATTCCACCACCTATTCCAACACCGGCCCCAACCTCCTGCGTCACATCCACCTTCCCCTCCATCAACGGCAGGGCAGCGGTGATCACGCTGCGGCGATGCAGCTTTGCTGTTCCAGATCGCTTTCCCCGGGAGATGGCATACTGGACCGCAAGGAGCAGTCTGGCGGGCTTGACCGTCTCTGGAATGAATCGCACCCGGGCCCCGTTGCGTCTCTCCGCACGCCCCTTCGCCCCAGGCGGACGCAACACCACCACCGCGGGCAGCCCGGTGTCCGGATCCGACCAGACAGCCGATGCCAATGCCCCACCTCCCATGCCGGGCAAATCCTCCGCCGCCAGCACCACGTCGAAATCCGCGTCCTGCGCATGGGCCTGCTGCAGGATGCCGAGAACCTGGTACCCGTTATCCGCTTCGGTCACCAGCAGCCCCGCTTCCTCGAGCACCATGCGGATCGCCACGCGCCGGTCCGTATCCGCATGGGCCACCAGGGCCCGGACCCCACGAGCTTCCAGTGGGCCGTCCAACAGCCCCTGGAGCATGCTGCGTTCAACCACCACTTCCCCTGGAAAGCGGATGGTCACAGTGGTCTGCCCCAAGGCAGTCTCGACCCACTGGATCCCGCCCCCAGCCGACTCCACCAGCCTCCACGCCATCCGGCGCATGAGCGCCGGCCCCGACGAGCCATCGCCCGTGCCACCGCCCTTTTCCCCTCCATCCGCCGTCGGACCCTCGCCCTGACCGGTCCCAGCTCTTCGAGCACCTCTTTCCCCGCTCCCCTCCCCCATTGCATCGACTTGTCCACCTGACGGCAGGCCTCTCACCGCAAAGGTCAACACCACGGAAATCGCAGAATGCGCGCCTGCATGGAAGGAAACACGCAGGTCCGCCCGGCCGGCCCGGGAATCGTCCAGAGCCTCCACCACCAAGCGGGTAAGCACCAGGTCCAAAACAGCCACCAGCCCGCGCACCACTTGCGGTACGTCCTCGGCCACCTCCAGGCTCATCTCCCGTCCCACCGCGAAGGCATGGGGCACTTCCCTGTCCAGGATCCCACGGAAAAACTCGCGGACCCCGAACTCAACGAAGTCGGCATCCTCCCAGGTCAGGGGCTCCGCGGATCGCGCCTGCCCGCCGTCCAATCGAGAGCCATCACCCGCCTGAAAATCTTTCACGATGCACCTCCCGGCGTCATCTCCGGCAAACCCGTCCCACGAACCGAACTACGCCCAGCCAGAGTATCCAACCAGTCCCCTGAACACAAGCCAATCGCCGATCCTGGTTCACAAATAGAAGACCAGACCTTGTCCGACACTGTGCCTGGCTATTCGTTGAGAACAGTCATCACCTCTCTCAATACGGGTGACATCCACCCCACGGTCCCCAAGAACAGTCACTAGCACATTCACGGGTCCTCTCCAAGCCACCGGGGCAACCCTCTTGGGAGTCCTCGGTGTGCCCAGGAGGATCGCATTCCTCTTCGCCCACTACGAGCCCATCCCCACAGATTTCGAAACAGTCTGATGGTTCACCTGTGCAAATCCACCCCTTCTCCGGGAGGCAATCCCTATCGCAACCATCACCATCAAACGGGTCCCCGTCGTCACATGACTCGCCTGCCGCCTGATTGATATGACCATCGCCACACTCAACTTGGGTGCAGTCGTAATCGCATTGTGTGCTGTCGACACCACCACTGTCGCATTGTTCCGCGCCGCCGTCCCTGTTCCAGACAAAGCCATCACCACAAAAGGCTGGTTCACAGGTGCCACCCTGACCGTCGGGGCAAGCGTCAGAGTTGTCGTGATTCCCGTCATCACATGACTCGCCTGCCGCCTGATTGATATGACCATCGCCACACTCAACTTGGGTGCAGTCGTAATCGCATTGTGTGCTGTCGACACCACCACTGTCGCATTGTTCCGCGCCGCCGTCCCTGTTCCAGACAAAGCCATCACCACAAAAGGCTGGTTCGCAGGTGCCACCCTGACCGTCGGGGCAAACGTCAGAGTTGTCGCCGTCCCCGTCGTCGCAGGTTTCCCCCGCATCAATGACTCCGTTACCGCAGCCTTCGACACTGCATGTGGAATTGCAACCATCTCCATTATCCGTGTTCCCGTCGTCGCACCCTTCGTGTCCCGACCACAAGAATCCGTCCCCACAGCGGGCAGGCTCACAGGTTCCACCCGGCCCATCCGGACATGCATCGCTGTTCGACTGGTTCCCATCGTCGCAGTTCTCATGGGCTGCTGCGTTCACATGCCCGTCTCCACAGACTGGTATACTGCAATCCGCATCGCAGTCTGCGGTGTCCACCCCGTTCGAATCACAGTATTCTCCCGAATCCACGATCCCATTGCCACAAGACTCCAGATGACAATCTGCACTACAGCCGTCGCCGGACACAGTGTTTCCATCATCACATTGTTCGTGATCCTGCCACAGGAAACCGTCGCCACAGAATGCTGCTTGGCAGGTACCTCCTTCGCCAGACGGACAAGAATCTGACGTGTCGTCGTTTCCGTCGTCACATTGCTCTCCCACCGCATGATTGATATGTCCATCCCCGCACAAAGGTAAGCTGCAATCAGCATCGCATTGGTCTGTATCCATACCTTCGCCATCGCATTCTTCCCCAAGATTCACCACACCATCTCCGCAGGATGGCAGCACACACTCTGTCGTACAATCGTCGTCATTCGCTGAGTTCCCATCGTCACACTGCTCGTGCCCGGACCAGACGAAACCATCTCCACAGACTGCAGGCTGGCACGATCCATTTTCGCCATCGGGGCATGCGTCGGTGTTGGACTGGTTCCCATCGTCACAACGCTCACCGGCGACCTGATTCACATGACCATCGCCACAGTGCGGACTGGTGCAGTCGGAATCACAGTTTTTGGTATCCACCCCGCCCTCGTCACATTCTTCGTCCCCTTCGACAACGCCATTCCCACATCCTGGCAGAGAACAGTCTGAATCACAGGAATCCCCATCCAACCTGTTACCATCGTCACATTGCTCATGGCCAAGCCACACAAATCCGTCCCCGCAGGATGCCGGTCGACAGGATCCGTTCGGACCCGAGGGACAGGAATCCGACGTGTCGTTGTTCCCGTCGTCACAAAGCTCTCCTTCGTCGATGACGCCGTTCCCGCAGGGAATGATGCATTCGGACAAATCGTAGTGACAGTCCGAACGGCAGCTGACAGCCTTGCCCTGATACCCCAGGTCACGGCAGAGGCTCACCCCATTCATCGCGTCTTTGTCACACTCTTCTCCTGGATCCAAGACAGCGTTTCCGCACTTTTCCTCTGAATCCTCGCCGAAATCGACCATGCATCCACCGAAACTTGCCACCGCTGAGAAAACACCCCACCACCAAATGGTGGACCAGACTCGGCGGATACCCCGAGCATCGTTTGTTCCATAAGAATTTACATGCATGATCGCCACCCTCTCTGGCACCACATGCCAGCGCCCATAAAGTGACACATGGACAATTCAGACCCGAAACGGAATAATTATACCAAAACAAAACGAGACGATCCAGTCATGCATCACCTACAACAGGATTGATCCATGAGCAGAGGAGAATGGGAGGGGAGGAAAGGAGGAGGGGG
>CAZIJS010000247.1:0-6741 GCA_964539505.1 uncultured Myxococcales bacterium | reverse complement strand
GGGGATGAGACTGCCCAACTTCGTGGCCAACAAGCTCCTGACGGCCACGGCCAACCTGCTCTTCGATCATGGGATCACCGACGAGGCCACCTGTTTCAAGGTCTTCAAGACGCCGGTGCTCCGGGAACTCGACCTGGAATGCACCGGGTTCGAGTTTTGTCCCGAGGTGGTGGGCAAGCTCGGGGTGGCTGGTATCCGGGTCCGCGAGGTGCCCATCGAGTACCGAGCCAGGGACTTGGACTCCGGCAAGAAAGTGCGCTGGACCGACGGGGTGGAGGCCATGTATGTCATGGGCCGGATCAAGACCAAGGCACTGCTGGGAAAGGTGACAAAGAAGATCTTGTCCCGGAGCGGCGAGGTGGCTCAGGATTCTGGGTTGGAGAAGGGCAGGTCACAAAACGGCCAGGAGAACGACAAGGAGTAGCCACTTGCCTCGTGGCCACTTCCTCCTGGCCGGGATCGTCGTTTTCTACCAGCCTCCAGCCTGCGGCAAGAACATCAGGATCTCGGGCGATATTCCCAGTGGGTGGATCGCAGGGCGGCCAGCAGGGCCAGGGTCACCGTGATGCCCAGGAGCACCAGGGCCGAGCTGGTGACAGAGACGTCTGGGACGGAAAAGAACTTCGAAACAGTTTTGCCAGGGGCCTTGGCGATGCCGGCCAGGTTATGGACATGGAAGGCCGGGCTCAAGACCCCCGCCCAGCCTGGGATGTGCACGATGAAGAGGTTGAGCACAGCGCCCGTGGTCAAGGCGGTGGCCATGGCGTGTCGGGGGACCAGGGCCCCGGCGGTCAGCCCAAGGGCTGCATAGGCGGCGGTGGAGAGAAACACCGCCGCTGCGAGGCGGCCCGGACCCAGGGGCATGCCCGCCAGGGCATCGCCTGCCAGGACCAGGGCCAGGCCTGGAACCATGGCCAGGATCCAGGATGCCAGGAGTTTGCCCATGGGCAGGATCCAGCGCGGTCTGCCCGATGACCAGATATACACGCCGCTGCCCGATTCCACTTCTTCGGCCACACCTCCGTATGCGAGCAGGAGGGTGCCCAAGGGAAGAAATACGTCGAGCCAGGAACGAAACAGAGACGTCGACTCCCGGGCTGCCGCGCCCAGGGACTGGACGATGGCGATGCCGATGAGCGGGAGGGCCATGAGCACCAGGGCGCCGTAAGTAAGCCTGCCCTTGAGCAGCCGCGCAAACGCGATGCGGGCAACGATCCAGGATGCCGACAGGGCGCTGGCCTCTGGTCTGTGCATTGTGGATGCTTGGCTGGTCATGCTGCCGGACCTTCCTTTCTTTCCTGTCCCTATGGTCCCAGTTTCGTGACCGCCCTGGGTCCCGGGTTCGTTGTCAGATGCCCGCCACGTCCCGGCTCGTCAGGTAGCGGAACACGGCTTCGAGATCCTCGTCGGGGCTCAACAGTCCTTCCAGGTCCAGGTCCGCGGCGAGGATCGCTTCTGCGATGGCCGGGTAACAGGCGTCCGGCCGCTCGGTCTCCACGAGGAGTTTGCCGGGAAGGATCTCCAGGGCACGCACCGAGTCTTCCGAGACCAGGGCACCTGCCAGGACCCTGGGATCGTTGCAGCGCACTTCGATCTTGTGGGGGTGGTCCTCGATGAGTTCCCGCAGGGAAGCCACGTCGCCGGTGGCGAGCACGTGACCCTTGTAGAGCAGGACCACCTCGTCGGTCATGGCCTCCACTTCGTGGAGGATGTGGCTGGAGACCAGCAGGGTCTTTCCATGGGCGCCCAGGTCCCGGATCAATGCGATTATGTCGGCCCGGACCAGGGGGTCGCATCCGGTGAGGGGCTCGTCGAGGATCACCAGGTCGGGATCGGCCACGATGGCCTGGGCCAACTTGATACGCTGTCTCATGCCCTTCGAATAGGTCTTGATGGGCCTGTCGGCCGCCTTTTCCATGGTGACGCGTTCGATGGCCGCATCTGCCGCCTTGGCAGCGCTCGGCCTGTCCATTCCAGCCAACTCGGCGGCAAAACGCACGAAGGCCCTGCCGGTGAGTTCATCCCATGTGCCGTCGTGTTCCGGGGCATAGCCTATCCGGGAGAGGACTTCTGGGTGACTCCAAGGATCTTTTCCGAACAGAGTAAGGCTGCCTGTGCTTGGTTTGAGCTGCCCGGTGACCATGCGCAAAAACGTGGTTTTGCCCGCACCGTTCGGACCCAGCAGGCCCACCACACCAGTCGATACCGTCAGGTCCACGTCGAGCAGACCTGCCACGTTGCCGTACCATTTCGACAGGCCCGTTGCGGCGATGGCCGCTTCCTGCCGCGTTGCCTGTTCCGTCATGTCGCAGACCTCCTCGTGCGGGATACGCGCCAGGTGACGAGGGCCAGGCCCAGCAGCATATAGATCGAGGCGGAGACCAGGCCCCAGATCCAGGTGGAACCGCTGCCCTGGCTCAGACCATGGTGACCGCGCGGGGGCCAGGGCAGGGAGAAGATCCCGTACCCGACAGCTTTGACTGCTTCTGAGATGGAGATCACCGCCCATTGGAGGTTCTTTGTGACACCCACGGCCACACCGCTTGCCGCCCCACCCAGGAGGAACAGGGCGGCCCAGAGCAGGCGGGCCACACCTTTACGCTTCGTGACCGCACTCATGGCCACTGCAGGCACCGCCATGAAGATTGCGGCCAGTCCACTGAGGAGCAGTCCGCGGCCCAGGACCTCCAGGGGCTTCCAGAGAGATTCGCCCGATGGAGAGAGCATGGTCCGAAGCAGACCCAGGACCAGGGCGGGAATGAGCGCCATGACCCACACCGCGATGATGGTGGGCAGCAACTTGCCCAACACATAATCTGAGGTGGTCACGGGACGGCTGAAGTGGAAATGGAGCCCCCCGCCCTTCAGGTCGTCTGCAATGGCGGGACCTGCGGCGATGAGCGCGGCGAAGAAACCGATCACCGTGGCGTTGACCAGGATGCCATCGGCCACGTAGCGGTTGGCGGTGAGGAGTTGCTTCATGACATGGTTTGGCATGGTCTGGGCACTCACCATTCCGTGGGTGACCTGCTTGACCTTGATGGCCAGGTACATGGCCAGGCCGAACCCAGCGGTGATGGCCAGGCTGGAGGCTGCCAGCCACTTGGTCCAGCGGGACTTGGTCACCTGGCGCAGTCCGGCGGAGGCGATGATCCAGGCTCGGCTGCCCACCAGGCGGGGCCCTTCGTAGGGATGGTAGCGCAGATCGCGTATTTCCGCTTTGAGACCCTGGTCCTGCTGCAAAAGGGCTGGTCCGGTCATGGTTGCTTCTCCTGGGCCTGTTGGGAGACGTTCTGCGTCAGGGACGATGTGGCGGTCAGCCTGCCGTTCATTTCGCTGAGGAAGGCATCCTCCAGAGAACGCCTGTACGGGGTCAGATGCCGAACCTGGAGGTTCGATTGCAACGCCGTCTGGAGGATCACCTTGGGCCCCGTTCCCTCCTGGAGTTTTGCCAGGACGTACCTCGTGCCCAGGGCTGCTGCCTCGATCCCTGCCTCGGACAGGGCCTCCAAGAGGGACTCTCGTTGCCCTGCCTTGGTCCGGACCTGCCAGACCGCAGCCTCCACTTTGCGCACCTGTTCCAGGGCCTCGGATCGCACGATCTTGCCCTGGTCCACGAAGACCACGTGGTCACAGATTCGTTCCACGTCTTTGAGCAGATGGGTCGAGAGCAGAAAGCTGAGGTTGCGCCGCTCGGGCAGCGAAGCGATCAGATCCAACATGGCGTCTCGCCCCTCGGGATCCAGGCCGTTTGTGGGCTCGTCGAGGAGCAGCAGCTTGGGATCGTGGACCAGGGCGCATGCCAGCTTGGCCCGTTGCTTTTGTCCCGTCGAGTAGGAATCGACTGTCTGGTAGCGCTTGTCTCCCAGCCCCACGAAATTGAGGGCCTCGTGCCCCCGTCTGAGGGCTTCGTTCTTTGGCAGGCCGCAGAGTTGGCCGGCATAGGCGGCCATGTCCACCGCGGACATGCCTGGGAGGTAGACCTCGTTTTCAGGCATGTAGCCCACCAGGGACCGGAGCTTTCTGGCACCTGGCCGCACCGATTGCCCAAGGACGTCGATGGTACCGCCCTGGGGAGTCAAGAGCCCCAGGAGCACCTTGAGCATGGTGGTCTTGCCTGCGCCGTTGGGCCCCAGCAGGCCCACGCGACCAGAGGGGATCTCTACGGTGACCTTGTCGAGCGCTGTCAGGGCACCGTAGCGTTTCGTGACGTTTCGAAGAGTGATGACTGGTGGATTCATGGCCGGAGAGTACCTGGAAGAGTATCTTGCTGCAAGAGTCGCCTTTGCCCACAACACGAAAGGCTCCTTGTGGTATCCTTGTCTGTGACAGACCGCGTTTGGTTGGGGTGGTCGGTTTTGATCTGCTTGGGAGGCTGTCATGTGGGACGGACCTGCTTGGGTTGCTGGGTATCGAAGGGTTCTCGGACGTTTTTCGTTGGTGTCGTCCTGGGTTTTCCCGTGGATGCTCCTTCTGTCGGTTTCCCTGGGTTCGGGATGCGGCCGAACCTGGTTCGCCGGGCAGGAGGCGACCTGTGGGGACGGCATTTGCAGCGTTACCGAGACATGCGTAAGCTGCCCCGGGGACTGTGGGGCTTGTCCGCAGGAATGCGGCGATGGGGTCTGTGCGGCAGGCGAGACCTGTGAGAGCTGTCCCGGGGACTGCGGAGCCTGTCCACAGGAATGCGGCGATGGCATCTGCGCTGCAGGCGAGACCTGCGAGAGCTGTCCCGGGGACTGCGGAGCCTGTCTCGACCGATGCGGTGACGGGGTCTGCGGTCCCACGGAAGATTGCAGTTCCTGCCGCCGCGATTGCGGTGCCTGCCCGGGCTGTGGAGACGGGCAATGCGGTTCGGATGAAAACTGCCGGTCCTGTCCGGAAGACTGCGGGACCTGCGCCGACCAGTGCGGAGACGGAGTCTGCGGCCCCAGGGAAGATTGCTCCACCTGTGCGGAGGACTGCGGAGCCTGCCCGGATGTCTGCGGCGACGGGGTCTGCGCTGCAGGCGAGACCTGTGAGAACTGCCCCGGGGACTGCGGCGGCTGTCCTGGATGTGGTGACGGGCAATGCAGTTCCGATGAGAGCTGTGCTTCCTGTCTTTCGGATTGCGGGACCTGCCCCGACCAGTGCGGAGACGGAGTCTGCGGACCAACGGAGAGCTGTGCGTCCTGCTCGGTGGACTGTGGCGATTGTCCTGGATGGTGCGGAGACGGGCGATGCAGCCAGACGGAAAACTGCGAGGCCTGTCCCCAGGATTGCGGAGCCTGTCCGGGCTGTGGTGACGGCCAATGCAGTTCCGATGAGTCCTGTGAGTCTTGTCCGCAGGATTGCGGTGTCTGTCCCGACTGGTGTGGAGACGGGATCTGCGGCCTGTCGGAGACCTGCGGGAGTTGCCCGCAGGATTGCGGCGTCTGTCCGGATCGATGCGGAGACGGGGTCTGCGGTCTCGCTGAAACCTGCCGTGACTGTCCCCAGGACTGTGGGGCCTGTCTGGGCTGTGGAGACGGCCAATGCACGGACGACGAGGATTGTCGGAGTTGTCCGGAGGATTGCGGTGCCTGTCCCGGCGTCTGTGGCGACGGGGTCTGTGACGCCTCGGAGAGTTGTGTCACCTGCAGCCAAGACTGCGGTCTTTGCCCGGATGAATGCGGAGACGGCATCTGCGGTCTGACCGAAGATTGTTCGACCTGCGCCCAGGACTGCGGGCCTTGCCAGAGGACTTGCGGAGATGGGGTCTGCAACGGGCCGGAGACCTGCGTGACCTGCGCCAGGGATTGTGGAGCCTGCCCAGGCTGTGGAGACGGCCAATGTGCAGACACCGAGGATTGCCAGGTTTGCCCGGAGGATTGCGGTGCCTGCCCGCCTGTCTGTGGCGACGGGATCTGCAGTGCCACGGAAACCTGCCAGGTTTGTCCCACGGACTGTGGGACCTGCCAGGGTACCTGTGGAGACCAGGTCTGCAGCTCTTCTGAAACCTGTGCGAGTTGTCCCTGGGATTGCGGAGCCTGTCCCGAGGAATGTGGGGATGGGCGATGCAGCGCGGGTGAGGGCTGCCAGAGCTGTCCGCAGGATTGCGGCGCCTGCCCAGATACCTGCGGGGACGGGGTCTGTGGTCCCGGTGAGTCCTGTGCAGGTTGTCCTGCAGACTGCGGAGTCTGCCCGAGCCGTTGTGGAAACCAGCGCTGCGAGCCGGGAGAGACATGCTCAGGGTGTCCCTGGGATTGTGGGCTTTGTCCGGGCTGCGGCGACGGCCAATGTGCAGGATCCGAAACCTGCCAGAGCTGTCCCTGGGACTGTGGGGTCTGTGATCCGGTCTGTGGGGACCACGTTTGTTCCTGGAACGAGGGATGCGACGTCTGCGCCCAGGATTGTGGGCCTTGTCCCCCCACCTGTGGCGACGGCGTCTGCGACGACGAGGAAACCTGTCGGAGCTGTGCGCGGGACTGCGGGGCCTGCGCGGCGCAGTGCGGCGATTTTGTGTGTGAGTCCGGTGAGACCTGTTCGAACTGCCCCAGCGACTGTGGCATCTGTCCCGGTGCCTGCGGGGATGGGCGCTGTGACTGGAGCGAGCGATGCAGCACCTGCGTCGAGGACTGTGGGGTCTGTCCGGCTCTCTGTGGAGATGGGCTCTGTAGCGAATCGGAAACCTGTGCTTCCTGCCGTGAGGACTGTGGTCCCTGCGGCGGCTGCGGGGAGGGCACATGCAGTCCCGGGGGGAGCGGCGTGGCATGCCCCGAGGAC
>CAZIJS010000246.1:0-6759 GCA_964539505.1 uncultured Myxococcales bacterium | reverse complement strand
TGTAGTCCGTCAAGACCATGTGCTCTGCGTCCCTGTCCACGCGGTCGGCCTTGAACCGAACCCTCCGATGACCATCGATACACCACGAACCCAGCACCTCGGCACCCAGGACGCGGGGCGGACCCTGGGCCCAGTCCAGCTCCATAAAACTTTTCATGCGGCGCATCACCTCCTGGGCCAGGGGCCGGGCCAGGGCCTTCATGGAAGGCCCGTATTCTTGCAGCACCGCTTCGGCCGCATGGAGCGCCATTGTCTGCAATTCTCCAGTCGTTGGTCGCGCCAGTGCCACCGGCCTTCGATTCTCGAGATCGTCGAGACTCAACCTCTTGCGGACATGGCGCGCACTCGACCGGCTGGAGGTCTCCTCCTGAGCCAACGCTTGCACCACCAGTCCCTCGGCAAGACGATGGAAGGCATTGCCCAACATCAGGGCATTCCAGTCCAACTCGACATCCATGGGATCCGGAGCGGGTTCCAGGCCAAGGACACTGGCGAGAAACCACTGCCAGGGACATCGGGCAAAGCGCTCCAGGTCGGTGGCCCACCATGTTCGGCCCCCGACACCATGATGCAGGGTCGCTTCATCCACCGGCCCCACCATGCCCAGGTAGGGACCTAAGTCCGAAAGACTGCTCCGCCCCTCTTGTTCCATGAAGACGCGGGCCCTGGCTCGGGCCACCTCCTCTGGTTCCAGGCCGGGAGGCCAGGCACGCCGCGTCCGTTGTGCCTCCAACAACAGTCCCAGCGGGCCTGCCAGATCCTGCCCGCGGAACACAGACACCTGCGACCGACGAGCCAGGACCCAGGCCAAGGCGAGATCCCGATCCGGCCTGGGAACCGCCGGGTCGGCAAGACCCAGTGCGATGTGTCTGCCGGGATCCCCATCCTCCTGCTGAAATTCATTGGCCTGTCCCGGCCCGGCGAAAGGCTCCCGGTCGGATTCGGGCACAGTGAGAAAGGAGGATACCACCGTATCCGTGGCTTCGGAGCCGAGGCGTTCCAGGAGGGAAGACCGCACAGCCACCTTGCCATCCGTCTCGGCCCCATGCCAGCTCAAGATGAGGTGGTCGGCGGAACCAAGGAACTGACAGAACAAGTAGAGTTCCTCGTCGTGGCCGGCGGACTTGACGGGCAACGAATCGAGAATGTCGCGCAGTCGCCGGCGCAGCGCATCCGACAAGAGCGGGTCTTCGGAAACCGGTCTGGGAAACCGACCCTGATTCATTTCCGGCAAGAAAAGATATCGGAACCGACAGCCCCTTGCCTGGGGCACCGCCATGACCTGGACACCTCCTCCCGCCCCGCCGAAAGTCTGCCTGCCTGCCGATTCGAGACGCCTGGCAGCCAATGCGGCGAATTCCTTCCAGGTCACGGACAGAGGAGACGGCAGGATCCCGCGGAGCAAGGATGTCACCGTTTTCATGAGCGGTGCGCAACAAGGCTTGTCCGGTCCCATACCCTCCGGGTCGGTGGTCTTCTCCCAGCCCATCTCATCGACGAGAAACGCCCTCAAGGCATCCAGGCGTTCGTCCCAGGAAGCTGTGTCCCGTTGGTCCCCGCCATCCTTGTCCCCGGGATCGAGGCGTTCCAGCCAGGCCGCCGCCCTGGCGGCCCGATCCAAGAACACCTGCAATTCTTCGCGGCTCAGGGTCCGCAAATCCCCGTCTCCACCATCCAGGCCGGACTCCCACTCCATCCATTCCTTGTCACCCTGTGGCAGCGAGGCCACGGGAAGACGCAGGCTGGGTGGAACGTTGTCCCAAAACGCACGATCCAACCCTCCCAGCTCAGACAGGCGTGCCACTCCAAGCAGCCTCGCTCCAGCCAGGAGTCTCCTCAGATTCCTGCCCCCTTCCATCCTGGCACCACCAGCGGCATGGGTCTGCTCCTGCGCCGCAATCCATGCATCCCCTATCAATTGCGACCAGACATCGAGGGGCGTCCTGGAACCGTCTTTTAGCATTTTGGCCAGGCCGGCCAGGGAACGCAAGGAGGGTTCCCTGGGACCGAACCCGGATCCTGGAGGCGAAGAATAGGGCACAGCCAAGGCCTCGAACCGGGTCCGTAGATCCAGTGCCATGCGCGAATCGTCCCGAAACACCACCGCAATGTCCTCTGGAGCCACACCGCCATCCAGAAGCTTGCGCACCTGCGCGGCCAAAGCAGCCATTTCCGCATGGGGATCGGTGGTCTTCCAGACGGCATCCACCCTCTCCTGGGGTGTTTCAGTCCTGGAACCCACCCAAAATAAGGATGGTCCATCCGAAACGTTGGTGATCCTGCCCTGCATTGCATCCAGAAAGCGCTGAGCAAAACGCCAGGCAGGCCTGGTTCCCAATTCGTGAGACCAACGCCGTCCCACGGCATCTCGTCCGGTCATGGGATCGGCAGGGTCTATGGGAAGGTCCAAGAACAAGGTCGTGGGAGCCCGTGTGGCCAGGGCGATCAGAAAATCCAACCCGAGTCCAGTCACGTCTGCAAACCCATACAAAACGAACGCATCGCATGGTGGCAACAGCGAGATTGGTCCCGGGGAACCACCACCCTGCTCTTTGTGGAACTGGGGCTGTCCTCCTGCCTGTCTCAGCAGAGTTGCGGCCCTGGCCAGGAGCTGTTGGCTCAACAGGATGCCCCGACGATCCGCCTCATCGAGCACCCAGAAGGCGGCCTCTACGAGGGCGCGCGCCAGGCCCACATCCAAACCCTGGGCCCCAAACTCCGCCAGAGCATCCTGCAGAGCCCCTCCCATTCCCTCGTTTCCAAGGTCCAGTCCCGCGTGGAGAAAATCCCGTACCGTCTGGGCCACCAACGAATCCACATCGCGATAGCCCCCCAGTTTCTCGCGAAGCAGGGGAATGCTCTCTATTGCTCGTGACACCAGGAGATCCAGCGCCGCACTCCGTCCCTCCCCCTCCCCCGCCTCATGGACCACCTGGTTGGCCAGCCCGTGAAGGGTCATGACCGAAAGGCCCAACGAACAGAGAGGCTCCGAAGCAAGATGTGCGGAAATGTTGTGGGCAAGGGCGCGCGACGGCACCACGACGATGACCTGGGCAATCCGCCCCACTCCGTCACGTGAACCAGTCCTCCTGGAATCCGGTCCAGAGTCCATTCTGGCTCGAAGCCACCGGCGAAGGGCCTCCAACCCCTGCCTGGGCCCGCTGGTGACACAAACGATCCCATCTCGTCCAGCCCAATCCTCTGATGTTTGGTTCTCCAAGGGATTTTTCATCACGATGCTCCCGTTGGGCCGAGGGCAGACACGTTCCTGCCGAGATTCCATCCTCCCACCAACGAGAGTACGGAGAAGATGCCTCAGGACCCAAACAGGACGCACTATAGAAAGTCTGCGCGGGGAAGTCGACCTCTCGAAACGATGTCGGCACGTTTGACAGAGGCGGTTGGCGGGCGCCTACATGGTCTCTTTGCTCATCGCCATGCAATCCATCAGGTCTCTATTCGAGCCCAAATCCGCTTCCCAGGGGTCGCGATATCGCCCCATGACGTGGTAGCCCCCGGGAAGATCCAGTGATCCGGGAGTCCAGTCGTACCAGAACCGAGAGTTGGTGGGATCGTAGAGCATCCAGTCTCCGTTCGCCAACCTCACTTCCAGGAAGACGTGACCATGGAAACTCTCGCCGCGAAGATAACTGTCATGCACTGTCTCGACGAACACTGTGGGCAGTCCATTGAATCGCAGGAACGCAGCAGCAAGGAGAGCCATGTCATGACACCCCGAGGCAAACCCGCTCTTCCAGACCTGGCTCGCCGAGCGGACAAGCACCATCGACGGATCCCGCTGCATTTTCATGTGCTGGTGAATGACCCGATCGATGAATTCAGGTGCCGACATGCGAGACGTCTTGGCGACATACCAACCGCGGGCCTGCGAAACCGCCTCCCCCAATCCTTCCACGATCTGGGTGGCGGGCCCCTGCTCTACGTATCTGGCAGGATGGTCGTAGTCTACCAGCTCAGCCGTCTGGGGAAAGGGGCAATGCCCATCCTCGTCTGGCATACCACAAGCAGTGGAATGCATCGAAAGAACACAGATCGCCGCAGAGACCAGCAGAAAGCGGGTCATGATCAACCTCCAGGACTACTCAGTGGGTTTGCTCGAATCGATGTGATTTTCGGTGGAGGGAAAGAGATGTTTCCTGAAAAATCAGCTCAAACTAAGATGGTAGCGATGTAGGAAAATCCAAATGAAGGCAAATCCAGGAGGGTGGCGATGAAGGTCAAACATCCCTTCCGATGCAGGCTGCAAAGGGTCCATGGCCCACCGCCCCCCTTTGCCGACACGCGAAACATCCCTCACGCCGAGACGAAAACGCCTTGTCTCCACCTTGATTTTTCGCCTTCCCAGTGGTTCATTCACACAGAGTAGGAGGCAGGTCCGCCAAGCCGGATCGATCACTCCACCCGGGGGACTCCCACCGAGCCCCTCGTCATCCAGGGAGGAATGTCAAGGATGCAGCATCGACCAAGAAATCTCGGATGTCCTGAAAGAACCCTGCGCCGGGTCTTCTGGCCCGCTACAGCCGTGGCTGCAATGGCCTTCACGGTTCTCCTGTCGGCTTGTCCCAAGCCACCGACTCCCAAGGAAGCCAAGCCCACGGCCACACGCTCGGAACAATTTCCCTGGCTCTTGTGGAGCCGACGAACAGACCGGCCGATGATGGTGATTCTGGCCACCAAGCGACGCCTTCTCGCCTTGGAGTACGATCGAGTCCCATCAGACCCCAAGGCCAGGCCCGTGGGGCTCTCCGGCCTGGCACCAGACAATGGAGAAGTGCTGTGGCACCGAGACATGCGCCTCAAGCTCGAAAATCCCACCGAGCCCTGGTCCGTCGAGATTGCGAGGAAAGGTCGGATCCTGGCCGTCTGGCAGGCTGATGGCTCCCTCATGGGCATCGATCTCTACACGGGAAAAGATTTCTGGGAAAAACCCCGGCCCGACAGCATGGGGGTGTCTGCACTCGGTTTTGGATTCGTGACGGTCTGGAAAAACAAGGTCTTTTTTCTCAAGCCCGAATCCGGCACAACGGACAAGGCTTTCGAACTCCCCGCTGACGCCACCTGGCCGGCCCGTGTCAGCGAAGAGGGCCAATTATATGTGCTCTGCGGCACGAAACTGACCGAAGTGGACGTAAACACGGGAAAACTCGCCTGGACCAAGAACCTCGCCCTGGCTGATCTCCAACCGCCCGCTCGGCTCGATATCTTCCAGGACCGGCTCGTGGTGTCCCACAGAACTTTGGAACGGGTGGATACCACAAACCTGCTCAGGATTGACCCCAAGAGCCTCAAACCTCGCTGGATCGCAGCCGTGGCCGGACGCATCCGCACCCACGATGCCCTGGCAATCAAGGAAACAGTGGGGTGGTTCCTTATCGAAGATGCCTTGGGCCGCCAGCATTGGGTCTCGGCGGACTTGGCGAAAGGCCGGTTGGGGCAAGACATGGCCCCCAGGAAATTGGCAGGCTGCACGTTCGGCGACAAGCTCATCTACTGTCCCTACAAGAATAAGTCGGGCACGGGCATCGAAGCCCTCGATGCGACGACCTGGAAACGTCAATGGACTTGGGAAACCCTGTCGGACGTCTCGGGAAGGCGGCATTTCTGGACCAAGGGCCGCTTCTTCCTGGCGGGAGACGGCAAGGTCCTGGGACTCAACCAGGCAGGCACCACGGTGTTCAAAGCCAAGGTGGTCTGGCCCGGCACGACCCTCCAGGTCAATCGCATCCTGGGCATGGTCAAGGGGACCTTGGTGGTCACAGCCGTGGACTGGAGCCAGGCCGGCGGCATCGGGGAACTTTGGGGTATCGATGCAAACAGCGGGACGAGAAAATGGCGAAAACGCCTGTCAGGCGCCATCTTCACCCGGGAATCCGTGGCACTGGTGGGCACCAAGGTGTTGACCATGGACCACAAAGGCATCATGGTCCTGCGGGCAACCAATGGAAGGCTCAGCGATCGCTGGCCCAACCGCCTCCCGGGAAAGCCGGCACAGCCTCCCAAGTTGCGTATCGTGGCACCGTATGCCTATGCCACGCGAAACAACCGGCTGGCTGTCTATCGTCTCTCGGATGCAAGGCCCTTGTGGACCGTCCAGCTTCCCGTGGCAACGAGAATCCTGGGCGCGGCAGCCGGCATGATCGTCGCGCTCAAGCCTGATGGAGCCCTGCAGGCATGGGACCTTAAGACCGGCAAGACCACCTGGACAAGGGCTTGGAAGGATCCCGCCGCGCCCATGGTGGCCCAGGTGCAAGAAAACAGACTCCTCCTGGCCGGCCCGCGTGGGTCTGTCATCGTCGATCCCAAGACCGGCAAGAAAACATCCGACTGGATGTCGGCCCGTCATCTGGTACGGCTCCCGGGTGGAGACCTTCTCGCCCTGTCGGTGTCGCGCCGCTTTCCGAAAAACGGCCAGGTGCTCACGGTGATGGGCATTACGCGCACTGGCGACCAGACCAAAGTCGTGGAACTCTGGCACAAGGGCTTCCTGCGCAGTTCGGACAAGCCTTGGGGGACCAAGTGGATCGGCGTGGCAGGAGACCAGCTCCTCTACCGTGGGGCCCACGACGGCTGCGTTCATGCCCTCTCCGGCGACGATGGCGCACAAACCTGGAAGCTCTGCGGATTCGGCCTGACCTCTCCGCCCCTTCGATACAAGACCGCTCTCTATTTTGCGACAGGGTCCACGGACCCCAAGAAACCAAGAGACCATCAAGGCCTCTTTGCGCTGGATCCAGACAG
>CAZIJS010000245.1:901-6760 GCA_964539505.1 uncultured Myxococcales bacterium | reverse complement strand
GGTTTTCGTGGTTGTTGACGTCCGCCAAGCAGTGGAGTATGAATCTGTTTCGAACCGGCATGATCGGCAAAGCAACAAACTCGTCGTGGCCGCCGGCTCGACACAATCTTCATACAGCACAGGTCGGCGCAGGGGCTGGTCTTTTCTGCGAACCGACGGGGGCGGAGCCTGCCTGTTATGTCGGCGCCGTGCTGCGATATGAGGGTGCCGGGTAAAAAAGAATTGTGGAAGGCTCGTGCCTGTTCATGCCTGCCTATGAGAGGGTAACGAACTGATCTGGGGGGCGTGGCAGCGTTTGCTCTGTCGAGATCCAGGTAGTGAAGTGACAAGGGAAGTCATCGAATGAAAGCAGTGATACTGTGCGGTGGGAAAGGGACGAGACTGCAGGAAGCCACAGGCGGGCTCAAGCCCAAGCCGATGGTGGAGGTGGGGGGGCGGCCGATTCTGTGGCATATCATGAAGACGTATGCGCACCATGGCATCAGGGAATTCGTGCTGTGTCTCGGCCATTTGGGGAACCACATAAAAGATTATTTTCTCCATTACGAGGCCATGAACAGCGATTTTACCGTTCGTCTTGGCCGGACGGAGAGTCTGACCTATCACAAGACGCACCCGGAAAATGACTGGACCGTCACACTGGCCGACACTGGTCAGGAGGTGATGACTGGAGCCCGGCTGGCGCGAGTGCGACGATATTTGGGGGACGAGCCGTTCATGTTCACCTATGGCGACGGTGTGGCCGATATCGATATCCAGGCATTGCTGGCCTTCCACCGCAGCCATGGAAAGATTGCAACGGTGACAGGTGTGCTGCCCATGGGCCGATTTGGCCGTCTGAATATCGAGCAGGACGCAGTGGTTGCATTCGAGGAGAAACCGGTGGGGGAGCAGGGATATATCAACGGTGGTTTCTTCGTTTTGGAGCCTGGGATTTTTGACTACTTGTCCGAAGATCCGTCCTGTATCTTCGAGCGCGACCCTCTGGAAGGCCTGGCCCGCGATGGGCAGCTCATGGTGTTCAGACACGACGGTTTTTGGCAGTGCATGGATACGTATCGTGATCTGCTGTTGCTCGAGCAGCTTTGGGCGAGTGGTGCACCTTGGCGAATCTGGGAGTAGGAAGCATGGATGAGATCATGTTCATGCGTGTGTTTCGTGGGCGCAGAGTTTTAGTCACCGGGCACAGCGGATTCAAGGGATCCTGGCTGACCATGTGGCTGGAGAGCCTGGGCGCGGAAGTGATTGGGTATGCTCTGGCACCGGAAACCGAACCTGCTCTTTTCGAATTGGCTGGCTTGACCCACCGATGCCACCACATCCTTGGCGATGTGCGAGATAGTGAGAAGCTCAGTGACGTCGTGCAGCGGGTCCGGCCCGAAGTTGTGTTTCACCTGGCGGCGCAACCTCTGGTCCGACGATCGTACCGGCAGCCCAAGGAGACATTCGATATCAATGTGGGTGGCACGGTGAACCTGCTCGAAGCAATTCGGCAGACCGACTCGGTGCGTGTCGCCCTCCTGATCACCACAGACAAGGTCTACGAGAACAGAGAGTGGGTCTACGGCTATCGCGAGGTGGATCCGCTGGGCGGCCACGATCCTTACAGCGCGAGCAAGGCGGCTGCCGAGTTGGCGATTCAGGCATATCTGCGTGCGTTTTTCGCCGAGGCACGAAGCGACGGGACGCGGATTGGAGTCGCCTCGGCCAGGGCGGGCAATGTGATCGGAGGCGGCGATTGGGCCGAAGACCGGATCATCCCCGACGCGGTCCGGGCTGCCGGCCGAGGCGAGCCTTTGTGGGTTCGTCATCCGCATGCGATTCGGCCATGGCAACACGTCCTGGAGCCGCTTGCCGGCTATCTTGCATTGGCGGCACGGCTATGGCAGGAGCCCGAGACTTTTTCGGGTGCATGGAATTTTGGGCCCCTTCCAACAGATGTGATGCCGGTTGGTGAACTGGTGGATGAATTTCTCAGCGCATACGGTCGGGGCGAGTGGAAACAGGTGAATGGACAGGATACGGCAGTCCACGAGGCGGGTCTTTTGAAATTGGCCTGTGACAAGGCAGCCGACTCCTTGAAATGGGCTCCAACCTGGAACACTGCCACGGCGGTTGGGCGTGCAGCGGCCTGGTATCGAGACGTGCTGATGGGCGGGGTCGATGCCGGGACCCGATGTATGGAGGACATAGAGGCTTTCTCCAAGGATGCCAGAAGCGCCGGCGCATGGTGGGCCCGTTGAGTTCTTGTGCAGCTTTTTCGTGGGAGAGTATTGAATGACCGATGAGCTTCAGGAGTTGCGCGGCCGGATCCTCGATCTCGTGGCCGAGTTCCATGACAAGCGCCAGGCGGACTTGCCGGCTTTTCAACCGGGCGTGGATGTGGTGCGCTATGCGGGCAGGGTGTATGGACCCGAAGAATTGGTCAAAGCAACCGATGCAGTTTTAGACTTCTGGTTGACGGCAGGCCGTTTCGCCGAACAACTCGAGTCCGAACTGGCGGAATACGTTGGTGTGGAATACGGGTTTTTGGTCAATTCCGGGTCGTCGGCGAATCTGCTGGCAGTGACGGCGTTGACATCGCATCTGTTGGAGGAGCGCCGACTCAGGCCCGGAGACGAGGTCATTACGGTGGCGGCGGGATTTCCCACCACGGTGGCGCCCATCGTCCAGAATCGGCTCGTTCCAGTTTTCGTGGATGTGGACATCGGCACATACAACGCATTGCCCGAACGCATCGCAGATGCCGTCAGCCCCAAGACCAAGGCCATCGTCCTGGCACATACCTTGGGCAATCCGTGGAATCTGGACGCGATTCTGGACATTGCCAAAGATAGGGGCCTCTGGGTGGTGGAAGATAACTGTGACGCGCTCGGTTCACTCTACAGACAGCGCAGGACTGGGTCGTTCGGCCACCTTGCGACATGCTCTTTTTATCCGGCTCACCACATGACTCTTGGAGAGGGTGGTGCCGTCTTGACAGACGATGATATCCTGGCTCGGGCTATCCGCTCACTGAGGGATTGGGGGAGGGACTGTTACTGTGGCCCAGGAGAAAACAACACCTGCGGCCGCCGGTTCGAGCAACAGTTTGGCTCGTTGCCCTTTGGTTACGATCATAAGTATGTCTACTCCCACATCGGCTACAACCTGAAGGTGACCGACATCCAGGCTGCCATTGGCTGCGCGCAGATTCGGCGGCTCGATGATTTTGGTGCAGCGAGGCGTGCCAATTTCCAGTTGCTCAGCCAGGCATTGGCTGACCTGGGCGAGTTCTTCGTGTTGCCTCATGCGACAGAGGGTGCAGATCCATCCTGGTTTGCATTCCCCATCACGGTCCGCCAAGAAGCACCCTTTTCACGGACGGAACTGACCCGGTATCTCGATGCACGAAAGATCGAGACTCGAAACCTCTTTTCTGGAAACCTTCTGAGACATCCAGCATTCGAGGGCATCGAGCACCGGGTGGTTGGTTCGCTGGAGAACTCGGACAGGATCACGAACCAGTCGTTTTTTGTGGGGGTGTATCCGGGCCTGGGGCCTGCTCAGCTCAACTATGTTGCCGAGGTATTTCACGACTTCGTGGCGGAAAGGTCGTCGTGAGCCATGGCCCAACCACAAAAGATCAAGGCAAGGATATCGGGGATCGAGGAGCACGCGCCTGGACTTCGCAGTCTCGTGTTCGAGACGGAACGAAGAGTGCCCCGGTTTCGAGCCGGTCAGTTTCTCCACTTGGCGATCGATCCCTACGATCCATCGCGGCATTGGCCGGAATCGAGATGCTTTTCCATCGTGAATCCCCCAGAAGAAAGGCGTCGTATCCGTATCACTGTGTCTCAGGTGGGGCGCTTCACAGCTCGTGTCATGAACCTGGAAACCGGGCAGGATGTGTGGCTCAAGCTGCCATACGGTGACTTTATCGTGGAGCCGTCTGGGGATCGGCCGATTGTGTTGGTTGCAGGCGGGACGGGCATTGCGCCGTTCGTTTCCCTGTTTGCCTCGAACCAGACCGTGGATGCCCCTGTGAGGGTGCTCTATGGTGCCAGGCGCCCCGAATTGCTTCTCTACTCCGATGTGCTCGAAGAGGCATCGAAGCGCTGGCCCGATTTTGAATGGTTCCCGTTTGTCGAGGAGGGCGAATATCCCGCCGCCCGGAAAGGCCGCCTCGATCTCGCCAATGCTTTCGACCTGGGCGGCCTGCATGCGGAATACTACCTGTCCGGGCCTCCGGGTTTGATAGACCTGTTCAGCAAGGGCCTTGCGGCCAGGCAGGTTTCCCGGATCCATGTGGATGCCTGGGGATGAGGGGGCGAAAACCGGGTATGACCTTGGATCCTCTACACACTCATCCGGGCTGGTGGGGCTTACCCGTCCTGGATGACGCTCGCGTCCTGGTTACGGGTGGGGCTGGTTTCGTTGGCTCGCATCTCGTCCGGCTTCTCCTGGCCTGTGGCGCTCGGGTCGTTGTCCTGGACGTGGCAGGCGAGCCTTGGCGGCTGGCTGACATGGCAGGGGCTGTGGAGTATGTCCAGGTCGACTTGAACGATTCGGCCAGCCTGCGAGCCATTGTGGCAGAGCACAACCCGACTCACGTCTTCCATCTGGCCGCATACGCTGTCCAGCCATCTCAACGCAATTGGCACGACGCGGTCCAGGCCAACGTCTCGGCGACCCTGTCCATTGTGGACGCCTGCGGCCAGGACAGCAACATCCGCTTCGTCCAGATCGGTACAGCCCATGAATACGGAGGGGCGGAAGCTGCTATTGGAGAAGATGCGCCTCTTCGGCCCGTGGGTGTGTATGGCGCTACCAAGGCGGCTGGCATGATCGTGGGCAGAGCCAGGGCCAGGGAGGTCGGGGTGGAATGGACCGGACTGCGGCCTTTCGTTGCTTTTGGGCCCCAGGAAGCGCACCAAAAACTGATCCCCTACGTGTTGACACAGGCTCTTTCCGGCAGGCCCATCGAAACCACCAAGGGTGATCAGATTCGCGATTTCATCTACGTCAAAGATTTGGTCGCCGGCATGGTCCACGCTGCTTTGGCCCCTGCCGCTGTGGACGAAATCTTGAACCTGTCGGCCGGCCAGGTCATGTCTCTGGCAGACCTGATCAGAGAGGCTGCCAGTCTCGTGCCAGGGGCGGACTTGCGGCTGGGTGCCAGACCACATCGTAGCGACCACATTCCAGTTCAGAAAGCTGATTTGAGCAAGACCAAGAGGCTGCTGCCTTCTTGGCAGCCGCATTATTCGATCCGAGATGCGCTCCAGGAAACATTGAATTGGTACCGGAAGGAATCACAGGGCTCGTGAACGAGCCGGGTTGATGCCAGGAGGTTTTTGAAGTGAAGGTATTGGTGACTGGTGGTTGTGGGTTCGTTGGCTCCAATCTGGCCGCCTCAGCCCTGGACCGTGGTGCCGAGTTGGTGGTTTTCGACAACCTCTCCAGGCATGGCTCAACCAAGAATTTGGAGTGGTTGCGCGGATTGGGGCAGTTTACCTTCGTGCATGGCGACATTCGTAACCAGGGCGACGTGGCGACCGTGATCGCCAAGCATGTCCCAGATGTGGTGTTCCATTTGGCCGGCCAGGTTGCCATGACCACCTCGATTGAACGCCCACTGCACGACTTTCATGTCAACGCCATGGGCACCATGCACCTTCTCGAAGCAGTCCGGTCGCATGCTCCCGAGGCTGTTGTCATATACAGTTCGACAAACAAGGTATACGGCGACCTGGAATGGCTCACCTACCGTGAAACTGACAGCCGGTACGAGGTCGAGGAGTATCCAGACGGATTCGATGAGAAACTCCCCCTGGATTTCCATAGTCCATACGGATGTTCCAAGGGAGCGGCTGACCA
>CAZIJS010000245.1:0-891 GCA_964539505.1 uncultured Myxococcales bacterium | reverse complement strand
ATTTCTTGGACTATGCTCGGATGTTTGGCCTGCGGACAGTCGTGTTTCGGCACTCGTCCATGTATGGCGGCCGGCAGTTTCCCACCTTCGATCAGGGATGGATAGGTTGGTTTGCGCTCCAGGCACTCATCCAAAAGAACGATCCAAACAGTGAGCCGTTCACCATTGCCGGAACCGGGAAACAAGTCCGCGATGTCCTCCATGCAGACGACGTTGTGAACGTCTACTGGGCCGCTGTGGACAACATCGATCGAGCCGCGGGCCAGGCTTTCGTGATTGGTGGTGGTCCGGCAAACAGCCTTTCGCTCCTGGAACTCTTCTCCCTGCTTCGAGAGTTGGTTGGTATGGATTTGCGATACACCAAGAACCCACCGCGTCCAAGTGACCAAAAGGTTTTCGTGGCAAGCAACCAGAAGGCCAGCAAGGTGCTCGGCTGGCAACCGCGAAAGGCGGCCAAGGCAGGGATCGAGGCAATGCTATCGTGGGTGGGAGAGATGGGCCTTGGGTGAACTGCCTGACTGCCTGACTCATTGCTGCTTGACATGTGTTGCTGGCAGTCGCCGGCCAACTCTTTTCTCAGTGTGCTCCAGACATTGAATGCTGTTGCCAGGCCAGGCCGTGTTGATCGTGGTGGGTACAACTGCAGTTTCTCAACAGTCGGAGTAGCCATAGGCAATGGCGAGGGGCCCGTAGGGCCATCTGCATGGGCTCAAGGTCGGATTGATGTCGATGTCACTATTTGGTTTGGATGCTCTGTTGGACGGGCGACAGGGTGCGCCTTGTCTGTCGACGGTTTGATAGGCGTCCCCCTGTCTGTTCATAGAGCTAACCGTTACGGCTGGTGAGAGGGAGGGGTATGCATATCGCAATCGTAGTCGGTTACCTTCATGG
>CAZIJS010000244.1:0-6787 GCA_964539505.1 uncultured Myxococcales bacterium | reverse complement strand
TGGATGGCTGCGGCAACACCTGGACCTATCGCCGGGAGGATCAGCTCGCCGACCTGGTTCGAGGCGTCACAGAACCCGCTCCCAGGATGTGTGACTCTTGCTATGCCAGGTTCAAGACCCTCGATGACCGGGAGGTTCCCTGCCGGGTGGATGGCTGTGACGGCACCTGGCACTGGCCGCGTCTGCCCCAGCTCCAGGCCTGGTTGGATTCCGGGACCGACGAGCCGCCCCAGCCGCCCCAGCGAATGTGCTCTCGATGCTCGCGGATCTATTCCCAGCTCCAGGATCGGGAGGTGGCCTGCGCCATACCAGGCTGTCAGGGAACATGGACGGATCGCAGGGGCGCCCAACTCGCCCGGATCCGGAGGGGCGAGGATGAAGCACCCCCGAGCCGGATCTGTGATGACTGCCGGGCGCTCCTCGATGAACTCCACGATGTGGAGGTTCCCTGTTCCACCGAGGGATGTCGTGGAACCTGGACATGGAAGCGGGGAGCCCAACTGCGGGCGATCCGGGCCGCGGGGCGACGGGACGTGACTCCGCCCCACAGGCAATGCGACTCCTGCCGGGGCTTTTTGAAGTCACATCCCGCGAAGGTCATCCATTGCCGGGACTGCGGGGCGGAGATTCCCTGGTCGTCGGAAAATCAGCTCAAGGTGCATCTCGGCCTGTGGAAGGAACCGGTATTGTGTGGACTGTGTGTGAAAAAGGAGACGATGACCGCTGGGCGGGATGGCAGGTCGAAGGGGATGGGCACTGGTGACTGACGGGTTATCCCGGAACACTGGAGAGGGGAAAATATATGACGGCATCGCGAGGACAGGCAGCTTCGTACGATTGGTTGGTGGATTTCGATGGGAGTCTGGCCGTATGGCGGAAGGTCTTGGGAGTGGCCGGGGCGGCGCTGTGCCACGATTTGAACAATCCCCTCCAGGGCGTGGTGGGGTTTGCAGACCTGCTCGTCCAGACGGTTCAGAACGATGACCTGCGCAGCGATTTGCAGGTCATTCTGGAGGGGGGATTGGCCTGCCGCCGTCTGGCGGATGGTTTCGGAGAACTGGCCGAGGAGTTCGGGCCCGAGGCAGAGGATGTGGGCCTGGATGACCTGTCGAGGAAGGTGCTTTTTCCCACCGTGCCGGAGGACAAGTGGCGATTGGACATCCCAGAAAGATTGCGTATCGTTCATGCAGATCCGCTCTACCTGGCATTGGTCTTGCGTGGCCTTTGCTCCATGGGCGGAAAGGAGACGACAGAGGCCCGATTGGGCGCCCATGTCGGAGAGGAAGCAGGAGAAGTCTGGCTGTCCTGCGAACTGGTCCAGACCAGGGTCGATCCGGCGGGAAGCGGCCCGCAGGATCTCGAGTATTGGCTTGGCAGGAGAGCTGCCAGGTTGTTGGGCGGTGGCATGGATCGCAGTATCGAAGACGGTCGCGTGGTCAGTAGGGCCTGGATGCCGGGCCTTGTCGAGGAGTCTCATGGGAATGGATCGTGAGGAGGAAACGGTCCGGCGGAGGAAAAGACGTTTCACAGGAGGAACAGTGGTTCCATAGGAGCAGACAATGTCCGGTGCAGATGTCCGAATGCGTCTCGAAAAATTGGCCCAGGTCCCGACGATTCTGGAAGAACTGGGCATCGATGTTTGGCTGACGTTCGTGCGTGAAACCGAGAGTACGTCGGATCCCAGCCTCGACCTGGTCCTGGGGGGAAACGTCACCTGGCAGTCCGCCTTTGTTTTGGACAGGGACGGCAGACGTATCGCCCTGGTGGGGAGCCTCGACGAGACCAGGGTGCGGCGTTCAGGACTCTACGAGGATATCCGTGGATACGTGGGAGGCATCAGTGAGGCATTGGTGGGGGTGCTTCGCGAGGTGGACCCCAAACGCATCGCAGTCAACTTCAGTCGGAACAGTGAACTGGCAGATGGGTTGAGCCATGGGATGTTTCTTCTGCTCCAGGATATTCTCCAGCAGACGCCCTACGCCGACCGGCTGGAGAGTTCGGAAAAACTCGTGGCGGCATTGCGGGGCCGAAAGACCCCTGAAGAGGTCTCGCGCATCCGGCGGGCCTGCGAGGTCACCGTCGAGATCTATCGGAGTCTGACGGATCGGATGTCAGTGGGTATGACCGAGAAGGACGTGGCTGCCATGATCACTGCGGACTTGAACTCTCGTGGTCTGGAACCGGCCTGGGAGCCTGTGCAATGTCCCGCGGTCTTCACCGGCCCTGGCTCTGCCGGAGCCCATGCCGGTCCCACCGATCAACAGATTCAACCCGGCCATATTTTGAACGTGGATTTCGGGGTCCGGGTGGAGGGCTACTGTTCCGACCTGCAGCGGACCTGGTACTTTCCTCATCGCACAGATGCCATCGATGTGCCCGATGCCGTGGCGCGGGGCTTTGAGACGATCAAAGATGCGGTGCACAAGGCCGCAGAAGCAATCCGACCTGGAAAAAAGGGCTGGGAGATCGACGCAGTGGCCCGTTCCTACATCGTCGATGCGGGTTACGAGGAGTATCCCCACGCGCTTGGTCACCAGGTGGGCCGGGCGGCCCATGACGGCGGAGGACTGCTTTGTCCCCACTGGGAGCGCTACGGAGACAGGGGCGATCAGCCCATCGAGGTGGGCCAGGTCTACACCATCGAACCAAGGCTCACCGTGGAGGGCCACGGAATCGCCACCATCGAAGAGATCGTCTGGGTACGGGAGGATGGGGTGGAGTTTCTCTCGGATCCCCAGATGGAACTCTGGGTGGTCACTCCCTGAGCATCGGTCAGCCTCCCCTTGGGTGATGTTGCTGGTATATCTGTTGGAGGCGGGTCATGGTGACATGCGTGTAGATCTGGGTGGTGGAGATGTCTGCATGTCCGAGCATTTCCTGGACCGCCCGCAGGTCGGCCCCTCGTTCCAGCAGGTGGGTGGCGAACGAATGGCGGAGCGTGTGTGGGCTGATGTTTTTGCTGATGCCCGCGGCGCGGGCATATCGCTTGATGAGTTTCCAAAAGCCCTGTCTGGTCATGGCCTTGCCACGGTTCGTCAAGAAAAGAACGTCGGTTGGGAACTTGAGAAACTCACTTCGAGCCCCCTCCATGTAGGCATGGATTGCCGAGACCGCTGCTTCACCCAGGGGCACCATCCTGTGTTTCGATCCTTTCCCCAGGGTGCGCAGCAGGCCGGTCTCCAGGTCCACCTCCGGGATGGTGATCCCCACCAACTCCGAAACCCTCAGGCCGGTGGCATAGAGGGTCTCAATCATGGCCAAGTCTCTCGCCCCCCTTGGGGTTGCCGGGTCTGGAGCAGCCAGGAGACGTTCCACTTCATCGAGGGACAGCACGTCGGGAAGATGCCTGCCGACCCTGGGGCCTTCGACCAGGGTCGTGGGATCTGAGTCCAGGAAACGTTCTGCCAGGAGGAATCGAAACAAGGACCTCACTGTCACCAGGTGACGGGTTTGTGTCCTGACCGAGAGCCCTTGCCGGGAAATCTCTACCAGATATTCTACGACCTGGAGTTCGGTGATTTGTTCGACCGTCTCGATATGTCGTGTCTCACAGAAACGGAGAAACGAGGCGAGGTCTGTTCCATAGGCACTCACGGTCCTTGGCGACAGGCCCCTCTCTACCTTAAGATGCGTCAGGAATGCGTCCACTGCCTGGTCGAGGGGCAGAGCCATGGTCGGTTTACCATCGCACGACGTAGAAATACCCACAGCCGGCACAGCGGATCACTGCGGCGCTGGCGCCTTGACGGTCTTTCTGTTTCTTGGCCTTTAGACGGCCGCCGCACTTGGGGCAGGTGCCCACGTCCATCTCTTCGTTTCCTTCCATATCAGCCAGGAGCACGTCGAGTGCCTTGATGCGGTCGAGGGTCCGGTGTTTCGGGTCGTCTGAGCGGGCCATGGGGTCACCCTATAACGAGTCGCTGCAGGTTCGCTGCTTTTCTATTTTTGCAGAAACGACGTATCAACCAAGATATTCTCGATACGGTGATAATACTTTAGTTCTGTGATGTTTTCCAGATTATCGAGGAAGGGTGCGTCGGAAGACCACATGGTCATATCCTCGCGACGAGGGCAACCCGACAGGGCCGGGGATGTCTCTTCAGGGACTTCCTTGGCAGGAGACGGGACGGCTATCAGGGGGGGGCTCAGGCAGCCTGGTGAACCACGATCTGATTGAACGGGATTTCGATGCCGGCCTCGTCGAGCTTTTCATAGATGGCCCGGCGCAGGTTGCTCAGCATGGCGAGGTAGTCTGGCGCCTTACACCAGGTCAGGACCGTGAAGTCCAGGGAACTGGCTCCCAGGCCCACGAAGGCCACGGCCGGGGCTGGATCGTCGAGCACTTCGCCCACGCTCTTGGCCGCGGCTGAGAGCGCCTCCATGACCTTGCCCACGTCGCTTCCGTAGGCCACTCCCACATCCACGCTGCCGCGCCTGGTTCCCAGGACCGTGAAGTTGGTCACCGTGTCGCCAGTGATCTTGGCGTTCGGAATGGTGATGCGTTCGTTGTCCAGGGTGACGAGTGTGGTGGCGAACAGGCCGATTTCGTCCACCCTGCCTGCTTTGCCGGCCACTTCCACCACGTCGTCCACGGCAATGGGGCGCTGGATGAGGATGAGGACGCCGGATGCGAAGTTGGCCAGGCTGCCCTGCAAGGCCAGGCCCACGGCCAGGCCGGCGGAGGCGAAGACAGCCACGAGGCTCGTTGTTTCCACCCCTACGGCGCCCAGGGCTGCGATGATGGTGGCAGCGACGCCGGCATAGAGGGTCAAAGACCCCAGGAAGCGAACCACGGTCTGGTCGATCTTGCGGCGGGTCAACAGCCCGCGGACCGCCTTGGCTGCGATCTTGGAAGCAATCCAGCCGCCAACGAAGATGGCGATGGCCAGGGCCACGCTCTTGAGGAGAGGCAGGTACGGGCTGAGCCAGTCTGGAAAAATGTCTTGCATGGGGTCCTCCTTCTGCTAGATAGAAAAAACGATTATCAAAAAAATGACGGGATTTACTCTGCTGGTCAAGGAGTATTTTCGAGAAAAAGGACGAAAGGGATAGAAGAAAGGAGGAATGCGGTGTCACGCATCTTTTCCAGGCTCTTGACTGTGGCCTGTTTGACCGTACTGGGCAGTGGTATGGTTCGGGCAGACCCTGCCTATGTGCCAAAATTCAAGGACCAGATGAAACAGGATGCGGCCAAGGCGGCTGCCGAGAAAAAAAAGGGAAAGAAAAAAAAGCCCCTCAAGCAAGGATGGATTCCCAAGCTGAAGGCTTCCTTCAACTTTTCCATGGCCCAGAGCCAGGGTGTGGTGGGGGTGCCAGACGGCACCACCGTAGCGTTGGGGCTCCAGCTCGAGTCTTCGGTGCTCTATCGCCACGGGGGACACGAATGGGAGACGAGTCTCGACATCCTGCAAACCCAGAGCAAAATTCCAGGGTTGGATCCGTTCATCAAGTCGGCGGACCGGATGGACATCGAGTCTCTGTATCGCTACATGTTCAAACGCCCCGCCTGGCTGGGGGTCTATGCCGGCATCGGGCTGACGACGCCCCTGTTTTCCGGCAATCTCATCAAGGACGCAGACCAGGCCCTGGACCTGGATGGTGATGGTACGGCGGACGCAACGGCCCAGGCCCAAAAGCCCTATCGGCTCACCAGGCCGTTTTCGCCGCTGATGTTTCGCCAGTTTGCCGGCCTGACGGCCAAGCCCTTGACCAAGCCTTGGCTCACGTTGGAAACTCGGCTCGGGACAGGCGCCACCGAGGTCTGGACGAGGAGCGGCTACGTTGTGGCAGATGACGATTCGACGGCGAATCTTCTGGAACTGAATCCACTGGAAAACTATGTCCAAGGCGGGGTGGAGGTTCTCGTTCTGGCCGAGGGGCACCTGGCTGGAAAGTTGCTCACATACGGATTCAAGGCGGACGTGGTGTTTCCCTATGCCACGAGCGTGGAGACCGACCTCAAGGGGCTGGAACTGACCACGGTGGACCTCAGTGTAAAAATTGCCATCAACCTGGCCAAGTGGGCGGCCCTGACCTACTCGCTGTCTGTTGTTCGCTATCCGCTCATCGTGGACAAGTGGCAGGTGGCCAACAACCTGATGCTGAGCCTGACCGCCAGTGTGGGCGAGTAGAAAGGAGGCTGTCATGAAGAACGTGACTCGATTCGTCGTTCTGTTCGTCGCGGCGGCTGGCCTTTCGGTGGTCACCGCAAACAACGCCCAGGCCCAGGGCACAACAGCTCCAGAGGCGAGGCCGGCTCCTTCGAGCGAGACCTCTGATGCCACGAACAGCGGTGCTCCAGCCCAGCAGCCCCCTGCTGCGACGAGCGCCGAAGGACCATCTTCGGCGTCTGGGTCGAGTGCCCAGACTCAGGCTGGGACTGAGTCCAGGCAAGGGGCCTCTACCGGCGCTTCCGCCGGGAAGACGGAAGGATTCGACGGTGCCGTGGAAGGGAAGGTGACACGACCATCCCGGCCAGCATCGAGGCCTGCGGAAAGCAGAAAGGCTCGGCCGGCCTCAGACGCAAAGACCGGAAAGCCAGCCTGTCCCTGTCCCACCGTGACGAAGAAGGCGGCCGCCAAGGCGAAGAAGAAAAAGCAGGGCTGGATTCCCAAGCTCAAGGCCGGGCTGAACACGTCGTTGGTCTACAACAAAAACATTCCGGGCATCGATGACGGGTTGACCTTCACCTTGGGTCTGGTACTCGCCGGATCCCTCCAATACCTTCGCGGCGCGCATTCCTGGACCACGGATCTCAAGGTGGTCGAGACCCTCAGCAAGACTCCCA
>CAZIJS010000243.1:0-6796 GCA_964539505.1 uncultured Myxococcales bacterium | reverse complement strand
GGGGCGGAACAGGGCTCGAACCTGTGACCCCCGGCTTGTAAGGCCGGTGCTCTTCCACTGAGCTACCCGCCCAGAACTCATACGGGCCGGACGTCGCTTTTTTCGGCCGTGTCTTTTTGAGGCTTGCCGTTTAGCGTTGATCGAGGCGGTTGTCAAGTTCGAAATCCACGGTTCGACGAAGGGAATTTTTTGAGGGTTTTTCGAGGGTCATTTTTTCAAAGGGCGTGAAATGAAATAAATTTGGTGGATATCTCGATCGTCGTTTGCTCGGCGGGTTGCTCGATGGTTTTTTTGGGTACGGCTCGATGTTTCCTGTCGGGCAGTGGCGCTGAGCGGGACGGCAGCGGCCCTGTTTCCTGCTGGGCAGTGGCGCTGAGCGGGAAGACGACGGGCCTGGACAGGACAGCGGCTGTGCGTTTACAGTCTGTGCCGATGGAGACGTTGTCGGTGATTCCGTGCGAGACGGGCTGCCGAGTTGCATCCCATCGGGATGGAGGGGAGATCATGTGGAAAGAATCATTGGAAACTGGTTCGTTGTTTTTCGCCTGGACGGCCATGTGGCTGGGCTGGCCCGGGGTTGCGGGCGCTGGCCCTGCGGCATCTGGCCTGGGTGGGCCCAAGCCGACTCCACGGGTGATTTTGGTGGATGCGAGGGTGGATGGCATGCCTGATGCGGCTTCGGGGTTGCGCAGCGGGTTGACCGGCCTCGTCGGTGGGCTGGAAGCCTGCCAACGGCGCGTGCAAGGGTCGCAGCCCGGGTCCGTTGGGCGCCTGGCCATGGAGGTGACCATGGGGCCCAAGGGGCGCATCCTGGACGTCAGGGCCACCAGATCGAGCACTGTCGGCCGGCTTCTTTTGGACTGTTCGCGACAGTTCCTGAAACATTCTTCGGTGACTGGTTGGTCCCTGTCCCACCAGGTCGTAGCCTCGGTGGTCTTCGATTTTCTCATCCAGGGCAGACCGCCGAAGGGGACCGTGGCGGCCGGGGGACTGACGAAGTCATTGGTCGCGGGGGTCATCCAGGCGCATCTTCCCGAATTGGCGCCTTGTGTCCCAGCCGGCCGAAAAATGCGCATGACCCTGTCGGGCGTGATTCGATTCGACGGCAGGGTGCGGCGTGTCAAGGCGACTGGACGCAGGATGCCACGGACCATTCGCACCTGCGTGGCGGCCAAGGCAAGATCCTGGCTGTTTCCCTTTGGCAAGGGCGGTCACAGGACCTGGTTCCAGTTTCCCGCCCAGGTCGTGGGCGGCGAATACCTGCCGCCCAGGGCGCCAGCGCGAACCGGGGCGGATTCCAGGTCGGGCGAGGGCGCGGTGCCGTCAGGGACAGCCGGAAGCCGCGGGAGGAACCGGGCAACAGCGAGATCGGTCGCCAGGTCCATTGGGGGACGCGAGCGGGCAAGGCCTTCGCCGAAGGTGGGTTTGGTAGAGGTGAAGGTGGGGGCGACCTTCATTCCCGGGGACGTAGATTCGAAAGTGCTCAACCGTCGCTTGAGCCGGATTCTCAAGCGCATGAAGAAATGCGGAGGTCTTGCGCCTGGGGTTTCGTACAAGCTGTTTTTGCAGGTCGACAGGAAGGGGGCTGTCACGCTCGTCCCTGTCACGGGCTTGGCTGTCCCCAAGGTGGGATTGCGCTGTCTGAAGTCTGCAGTGGCCCACGTGACCTTTCCTGTTTCCGCCACCAGGGCTCATGGCTACCGGATCACGGTCTCTGTCCGGGGGCTCGAAGGCGCGTCGGTGAAACACCATGGGCAGGGGCGGCACAGGCACCGGAGGAGACGCCGGTGAGCCAAGGGCCCATGGTCGTGGGGTTGACCGGGGGGATTGGTTCGGGAAAGAGCCTGGCTGTCTCCTTTTTTCGCGATCTGGGCGCGCAGGTCATCGTGGCCGACGACCTGGTGGGTGAACTGCTCGGCAGCAGGGATGTCCTGGACGAACTGCGCTCCGTGTTTGGGGCGGAGGTCGTTGGGGCGGATGCCGTGGATCGGAGAGTCTTGGCAGACCTGGTTTTTTCCGATGGGGCAGCCAGGCGACGATTGGAGATGATCCTGCATCCCAGGGTGGCGGCCCTGGCCGCCAGGGCCCTGGCCGATGCCTGGTCGAAGAATTCGCCGGTGGTGATCTACGAAGTGCCCTTGTTGATTGAAATCGGCGCCCATGAATGGGTGGACCAGGTCCTGGTGGTGCGGGCGTCGGAGTCGGTCCGGGTGCGGCGGCTCGTGACACAGAGAGGCTCTTTGGAAGAGGATGCGCTCGCAAGGATCCGGGCGCAAGTCCCAGATCATGAGCTGGCCGGGGCCTGGATCCTGGAAAACGACGGAACCAGGGAAGATTTGCGCCATCAGGTCGAAGTGCTGTATCGCAGGTGCTTGTCACGAGTGCGCAAGACCCCTGGTCCTGGAGGTATGCATGGCGAAAAAGAGCAGTGATGTGGAAGTCGTCCTGGTGACCGGTGCAGAAGGTTTTCTGGGTCGAAGGATGGCCGGCTGGCTGTTGGCAAATCGTGTTGATGCCGTGGTGGTGTTGCTCTGCCAACCTGGTCGGGAAGTGGAGGTGCATTCGTTCGTGGGATCCTTGCCCGAGACACAGGCCCTTCGTTGTCGCGTGGTGACGGGCAGCGTGACATCCATGGACATCGGCTTGACCAGTGATGAATATCGTCAATTGAGCAAGGACGTGACAGAGATCCTGCACCTGGACGAACGCAGTCGAGGCAGTCGACGAGCTCTTCATGCCCAGAACGTGGAGGGAACGAGGGAGCTTCTGGATTTTGCCGGGTCCTGCCAGCGTTTGCGTCGCTATTGCCATCTGTCGTCGGTGGAGGTGTCGGGAGATCGTCACGGCGTGGTCATGGAGGACGAACTGGACCTGGGCCAGAAGTTTCTGGATGCCTACCAGAAAACCAAGTTCGATGCCGAGAAGCTGGTGGTCCGTTGGTCGCGGCGTATCCCGGTGACTGTGGTGCGGGCCGGACTCGTGGTGGGCGATACCCGGAATGGTGAGATGGACCAAGGCTCACTGGGCTTCCGTGTCATTGCATCCATGGCGCGTGGAACCAGGCCCACCGTGGGCGAGGCGCCTTTCCACGTCGTTCCCTGGGACTATCTCATCGAAGCCATGGGCCGGCTGGCCTTCGATTCGGCAGCGGTGAGTCGGACGTTTCACGTGGCGGATCCCACGCCCCTGTCCGCGAAACGCGCCGTGGACCTCCTGGCGCGGATCGCCCACAAAAAACAGGATGCGACGAGTCTGCCCGAAGCTGTCCGGCGCCTGTTGCCGCGCATGCCCCTGGTGGCTCCCCTGGTCCGGTCCAAGATGGATGGACTGCCTGGTTTTTTGAATACCATGGTCTTCTACAATTCCAAGAATCGAGTGCGGCTCTTGGGGGCCAAGGGGGTCATCTGTCCCGGTCTGGACGACTATGCGGAAGTGCTCGTGAGGTTCTTGCGTCAGGTCGAAACCCAGTCGCGCCGAGAAGCCATGGAATCTGTGACTGACCCACTGGAATGAGTTTTTTTCAGGCCTCTTCGTTTCCGTCATCGATGCTCAGCAAGCCTGCCAACTTGAGTTCCATGAGTGATCGCGCCGTCTCAAGGCGGGACATCCCGGAAATCATCAAGATTTCGTCGATGGTCAAGATGCCGTCGATTCTGGTGAGCAGGAAGGCCTTTTTGTGGTCCATGCCCAGGGCCTGCAAATCTTGTCCCTCGAACGTGACCAAGGGAACAGCCTCCAGGCCACCGAGTTGAACGACATAGCGGCTGGTCAGTATTTCTTCGTTTTCACGAATGAGGCGATCCAAGTCCGCGGATTCCTCGAGCACGGGCGCCACGCGCATGCACAGTTCCAGGGATTTCGTGTGTTCTCCATTGTCGAAGAGGTGTTTGGCCTCTTCCAGGAGGTCCTGGGGGCGGGGACGGCCTTGATCTTTTCTCCTGCGCCAGGTGTCTCGTTCGATGGTCTCTGATTCGGAGAGCATCCCGTCTGGGACGTCCGACGGTGCGAGAGAGAGACTGTCTTGGTTTGTCGGGAGCAGTGGACTCTGCTCCCCCGACTGGGGTATCTGGTCGTTGGGAGCAGCAGAGGGGATCGAATCAGTGAGTTCTGGTTGCACTGCGGGCGCAGCGGTCCAATCTCCATCACCTGTGATCGTGGAGTGATCCGGATGTCGCATTCTGGTGGGTGCCTGTTCTGGAAACTCCGAGTCTTGGTGGGACAGCTCCTGTCTTGCAATAGTGGGCGCATCGTCGAATGCATCGGACTCGGGTTGCGCCGATTCTCTGCTGATGGTAGGTGCCTCGTCGAACGCATTGGCAGAGTCCGGGGACGACTGTCTGACTGTCGTGGGCACCTCGTCGGCCCTTGCATGTCGGCCGGTATAGTCTTTTGCAATGGTGGGTGCCTCGTCGAAAGAGTCTGCGTCGGTCGGTGCATGATTTCTTGTGGTGGTTTTCGCTTCTTCTTCCAAGAAATCATGGTGAGAAGAATCGTGCTGCAGGACCCCTCGGTCGATTCCTTCCGTGCTTTCTTCCCTGAGAAAGTCCGGCAGGGGCATGCCCGTGATGGTCATCGACGAGGGTTCCACGGGCGCCTTGGACGGGGCTGCATCGAACACCACGTTGATCTGCGGATCCTGTGAGACGGCACGGGCCGGCGACTGCTTTTGTTGTGCCTGGGCCACGGCCGATGCAAAGGCCGAAGGAACTGATGTCTGTTGCGACGTTCTGGCAATGGTGGGTTCGTCTTCTGAAAAAACGTCGCCGGCCGGTTTCATTGGGGCTGGCTTGATTCGGACCGTCTCCCTCTGGTCTGCTTCGAGTCTGTCTGCCTCGCCCTGTGTCGACAGGGCTTCTACGGCTTCGTCGTCTGAGGCGAGCAAGTCCAGGTCGTCTTGTGAGAAGAGATCGTCTGGTTCGTCTTCATCGGTTGCCGCGACGTCATCGATTGGTGGGCTCGTCTCGCCAGAAGGGCTGCTTTCGGCTGAGATGGATTCGGCTGAGACGGATTCATTTATGTCACCAAAAGACTCCAGAGAGATTTCTTCGGAGTCTTCCGGTGGCAGGGCATCGAGTTCCAGGGGAGAACCGCGCCGGCTGTCATTCGACGAGTCTGTCTCCTCGCCGAATCCGGGCAGAGCTTCGTCGCTGGTTTCTGAATTGTCCGGCAGCATGGCTTCGAGTTCCACCGAGGAGATGGGCCCAGGGGTTGGATGGTGATCGGCGGCATTGGGAGGACCCTTGGCTTCTTCGGGTTGCGGGAGTTCTGCATCGAGTTCCATGGTGAAACTCGTGGGCAAACCTCGACCGACACGTTCTTCATCTGTTCGGGCATCGGAAGGCTCATCGGAGAGAAAGAAGGGCGGCGGTTCAGGGGTCTTGACCGGCATGCCGGCATCGCGGGCCTTGAGAGCCACCATGTTGGTGCGCAGGTAGACCATGGCCAGTTCAATGGTTTCGTTTTCGGGATGTTCCTTGGCCGCCTGTTCGAGAGCAGTCAGTGCAATGCTGTAGTGTCCTGCTCTGTAGTGGCGGAGGGCCGTCTCCAACAGACTGGAGACAGGGGTGGCGTCCCTGGATACTTTGCTGTCCGACGATGTCCTCTCGCTGTCGGTCATCTGGAGATCCTCACAGGCCGGTCTTGGCCACGACTCCTTTGAACATGTTCATGGTGCGTCTCGTGGATTCTTCCAGTTCCTCGATGGCCCCGATGTCTTCGTTGGCAATTGCAGCCTTGAGACGACCAATGAGATCCTCGGCACGTTCGAGAGCCTGATGTCCGAATTGGCTGGCGGCAATCACCTGGCGCACCTTGGGCATGAGCCGTTCGAGTTCCCTCAAGTTGTCTTCTGCTTCTCCGAGACGGGCTTCCCGTTCTTCGTTGTGTTTTCTCGAGATGAGTTCGTCGCGACTCTCCTCCATCATTTCCTGGATTTCTGCCTCGGTGAGACCCGATGTGGCGGTAACAGTGATGGACTGTTCCTTGCCGGTTTCTACATCTTTGGCCGACACGTTGACGATGCCGTCGGCGCTGATAGAAAACGTCACGTCCACCTCCACTGCGCCCTTGGGGGCACGACGCAGCCCGGTGAGGACGAACTCTCCGAGGAGTTCATTTTCTTCGGCCTGGTCGCTTTCACCTTGCATGACCAAGATGCGCACGGACGTCTGGTTGTCGCGCACGGTGGTAAATTGCTGCGTCGCAGAGGTGGGCACCGTGGTGTTTTGTTCGATGATTCGGTGGAATTTGCCGCCCGCCACCATGATCCCCAGGGAATGCGGCGTGACATCCAGGAGCAAGATGTCGGTGGTTTCGTCCAGGAGTGCCGAACCCTGGATGGAAGCCCCCAGGGCCACCACTTCGTCTGGGTGGACGCCTTTGCTGGGCTCGCGGCCGAAAAACTCGGCCACGACTTCCTGGACTTTCGGAACCCTGGTCATGCCGCCCACCAACACCACTTCTTCGATGTCTTGTTTGGCGATGTCATGGGAGTCCAGGATTTGTCGGCAAATCTGGATGGTGCGTTCCACCAGGTCCATGGTAAGTTCCTCGAACTTTTGTCGAGTCATGGCCCGTTGGAGGTGGAGTGCCTCGGATCGCCCGGTGGAGATGATGAACGGAAGGTTGATTTCCGTTTCCGTCACGGAACTGAGCTCGATTTTCGCCTTTTCCGCAACGTCCTTGAGGCGCTGGAGCGCCATCTTGTCTTTTCGGAGATCGATTTTGTGTTCCTTGGCGAATCCGAACACGAGCCAGTCGATGATGCGCCTGTCGAAGTCCTCACCACCCAGGAAGG
>CAZIJS010000242.1:0-6802 GCA_964539505.1 uncultured Myxococcales bacterium | reverse complement strand
ACAGGTCCCCGGACCCGCTCTGGTTCATCATCTCCTTGATTGCCGTCTGGGTGTTCGTGCCAAACAAGCAATCACGCCGGTGATCCCGCGCGCGACTCTCGACAACGGCCCTGTATGCCAATAAAAAGCAGATGGCATCTTCGATTGTTCCCGGCACGACAAAGGAGTAGCATCGTGCACTCATCCCTCCACGATTCCAGGGCGCACCAGGGCAGGTTCCATGGTAAACACCGCCAGGCCTGCCGGTTCCTCCTGGCTGCCATGTTGGCCGCATCACAGGCCTGCAGTCCCTCGTCCGTGACTTCGGAAAGCGATGCCTCGTCGATGGACGGCGGACTGGACAGTGGAATGGACGGCGGCAGGGACTCTGCCCTGCTGGACGCGCACAACGGCCCGGATGCCCAGAGTCCCGATGCGACGGCCCGTGACGCGTCCAGCGGCGACTCTGATATTCCAGACGCAGACACAGACTCCGGTCCCTGTGTTCCGGACTGCAGCGGCGCCCAGTGCGGATCGGACGGCTGCGGGGGTGTCTGCGGCACCTGCCAGGGCGAAGCAGTCTGCAGCGCCTCGCGCAAGTGCGTGGCCGTGACCTATCCTGTCTCCGGGCACGAAATCGGCATCGACTACCACGCCACGGGACCAGACTTTCTCCAGGACTGTTTTCTCACCAGGTACCACGACCAGGGAGTCCGCGGCCTGGTCCAATCCCAGCTCGCCGGCATGGCCGCGTCAGGAGCCACGGTGATCTCCACGCGTATCTGGATGGTTCAGGAGCCAGGCGGCACGAATCCCGAAACATGGCGCCACCATTTCCCTCTCAGCAGCCAGGAAATCACCGACATCCGCACCTATGCCCAGGACGTGGCATCGACGGGCATGAAACTCTACCTCGTCTTTCTCTATCTCGGCTGTGCCGACTACCACCGGGGAAGTCCGGACCAGACCCTGGGCTGGTGCAACCTCTCGGCAAACGAATTCGTCAGCCGCGCGCAGCAGTCCATCTCCGCAGTGCTCCAGGCCGTCTCGGACATCTATCTTCCTAACGGATTGCCCGTGGTCGAGCGCGTCTTTCTCGACGGAGAAGTCATGACCGCCTCGGGCACCGGCGACCAGGCCACCCAATGGGAAAAGGCCAACCAGCGCTGGTTTCTCAAAGACACGGGCCTGCTTCCCTGGTTCTGGGATCAGGTCCGACGGGCCGGAATGATCCCCACCTACTATTTCCTGGCCAACGGCCAGGAAGATTCTGTGCTCGACACAACTTACGTGGACGCCAACTTCCCGGCCCTCAACGGCCACCGGAGCATGTATTGGATTTACCGGACCCTCAAGTTCGTCCAGGACAACAACCTGCCCATCCCGGACCGCATCGATTTTTCCACCTATCCTCGCCCCGTGACCACGAACTACGCCACCATCTACAACCGACTCTTCGAGGACTTCCAGGCCACGATCCCCTCGCTTCTGGGACGACCACAGCAGGACTTCTTCCTGGCCGAAACCCTCTACCATTCTGACGCAGCCCTGCGCCGGCGGGTGCACAAGGGTCTGGCCAGCCAGTTTCGTATGCGCCCAAACCTCAAGGGCCTGGCCATCTGGACCACGCCCGACGCAGGCGGGCAAGGTGACCAATCCGGCTATCCCTTCGACCTCACGGGACTCGACGACAGCGACATCATCCACCCCACCTTTTCCAACCCGACTTTCGAACAGGCAGGCTCCTGCGGACAGGCCGACGGGCAGCAAAATCCCCAGGGCTGGTGCACTGAATGGGCCAACGGAAACGTGGATTCATGGCACGCCGGAATGAGCTCGGGCGCCGCATTCCAGGGCACCAGCGGCATCGAACTCTTCTTTGGATCCTGTACGACCAGCACATGCCAAAACTCGCAGTATCCGGGAGTCTTCGTGCTCTCGGACCAGGCCACTGGGGTGACACCGTCTCGCTGGGCCGCGGTCCATGTCCTGGGCGCCTACGACAAGGGGGACGGAGCAGGCGGCCTGGTGCTCATCGACAACGACACCACGAACGCCGCGGCAGTGAACATGATCCAGTCCACCGCGCCCATCGACTACGTGCTCGTGGGCCCGGTTTCTTCGTCCAACCTCACGCTGCGACTCCAGATCCTCACCTCCAGCCCCCAGGGGGCCACCGCCAGGTTCGACTGGGTGCGCTGAGACTCTTTCAGACGAGTCACCACCGGACCGATGCGGTCAAGCCGCCCGAGACCACGGCCCCAAACAGCCTTTGCACCGTCCGACCCTGCTCCAGGAGATTGACGCCCAGCAAGGTTCCACCAACCCCGACCTGGGCGCCCAGGAAAAATCCTCTGGTCACTCGGAAGGCCGGGCGGATTTCTGCGATGAGACGCAGTCCGCCCAGGGTGATACTCTCCCCCGAATAGGAGGGAATGGGGTGTCCGTGGAAGCGCAGCCACATTCCGCTCAAGCGCAGAGCGGCGTTCAGGCGGAAAACCCCTTTTGGAGGGACAATGGCTGCGATCCCACCCACGGTCATCACCAGACCGTATCCAGTGATCTCCCCTCCATCGCTCGATGCCGGGATCATCCCACGACCACCCAGGGCCACGAGCACTCCAGCCCTGGGATGAAGCCACATGATGTAGTCGATGTCGCCCCCGTATTGCATGACACCGCCCGAGTAGTAGTCGAACAGGGGACGTGCCACGAGTTCGTACTCATTTTTCCTGCCACCCACGTACTCGCTGCGCAACGACTTGCGAACGAGACCAACCACCTGCTTGGGCGGATTGGAACGCCCCCCCTGGGCCCTTGTTTTCAAAACCAGTTCGGCCCAACTGGCACGCAGGAGGTCCTCGGCGGCAAGGGCGATCCCAAGGCTCAACGCGGCGCCCCGCAGCGACCCGAGTTCGAGTGGTCTGACCACGCGCTTTCCGGTCACATCGTCTATCACGGCAATCTCCACCATGTTTTCCCCCGCACCAACATCGCCAGGCCTGGGCTTCGGCCCAACCCTGGCTGTTCCAGGACGATGCCCCGGGTCAGCCGCACGATCCCCGGGACGCGAAAACAGGATCCGGGCCAGAGGATCCCGCCCACCCGCCGCCGCACCGACAGAGACATCGATTCCACTCCGCCTCAACCCGGCAGACAGGTCCGCCACCACACTCCTGCGCAGTTCATTGGACCATTTGGGAATGCCAAACTCCACCAGAACCCAGGGGCGCCCACTCATCGAAACCACCGCCTGGCGACCGTCTGTCCCCGCTGCGACCTTCGCGGGCCTGGCTGAGGATTCGTCGGCCAGAGCAGTGGCATGGAACACAACGATGCCAAGCCAGCACCAGCAGGCGCAAAGCCCAACGAAAGAAAGCCAACGAAAACGCCGATTCATGGCACAGATTCCTCGATGACACTCTTGTCCATATAAATTCCTGGTCATGGATGTCGCGGGTGATTGCCAATGGGACAGATCCGAGAAAGCCGCCTGCGGTAGACTCCTCTGGGATACCGCTTCAGGTACCTCTGGTGAACCCTGCGACAGGCATCCTGCCTTCCCGTCCGATGATACACCTGGGCCAGTCTGGCCAGGGCGTCTTCGTGGAACGGCATGGACGAGCCCGCGGCAAGGGCCTTGCGCAAGGGGCTCGATGCTCCAGCCGCATCACCGAGGGCATCCATTCGAATCTTGGCCAGGGCGAAAGCCGCAAACGCAGCCTGTCCGCCATGGGGATAGGTCTTGATGAGCCGAACCAGCATCCTGGCTGCCTCTTTGAAATGCCCGTTTCTGCGGGCGTCCCTGGCCGAACGCCACAATTCTTCGGCACTCGGTACCGACCTCGAAGAGCGAGCATCGGTGCCTGGGCGAACCTTCCTCCGGACCGATGGCCTGCTCGCAGCAGGTGAGCCATGCAGCGATGGCGGCACCGGTGAAGTCCCCGCTTTCCGCGGCGTCCTTCCCTGCTCGATGGTTCGGGACCAATGTTCTCCTCCGGTGAGACGACGGCGGACTCCAGGACCTGCCACTTCCACGACCCCCTCTTCCACCACCACCCCGACCCGATCGATGGATCCATGCACCTCGTGTTCCACCAGGAACCGGGTGCCCACCACGCGGACTTGGATGTCTGCGGCCTTCACTATGAAAGGCTTGTCCGACCCATGCCGCACGGAGAACCGGACCCTGCCCTGCTCGACACGGAGACATACGCGAGAGCCTGGAAAAGAACAGATCCTGACCCTGGATTGGGGGGCTCCCACGATCATCGAGCCATCGGCCAACCTCACCGACTGGGCCTTGGGCCCCACGTTCAACACAGCGCCTTTCCAGGACGAGACCACATCGGACCGACCTGCCTGGTGCGTTGGAGTCGTCTGATGCATCACCAGGAAGGTCACGAACACCCCCGCAAGGCCGGCCAAACCAAGGCCCACCGTCCAAGACAGGCCACGACGCATCGCCATGGCCTGGGCGCGTCTCGATGCCATGCGATGCTGCACCCCATCCCAGAGACGGGCCGAACGGGCATCATCCAACGGACGCTGCACATACCTGGATGGTTTGGTTTCCATCATGTCGTCCTCCCGCCTGCCATTGCATCCTCCAAGAGTCGGGCGCCCTTCGTGATGCGTCGCTTGACCGTCCCCTCGCTCACCCCGAGTTCCCGGGCAATCTCGGGAATGGTCCAGCGCTCCACGCGACGCAAGACCAAGACGATCCGCAAATCCGCAGGCATGGCTTCTATCCTGGAATAGAGTCGGCGCAACTCGGCTGCGACATCCGGGGGAGCCTGGGGCGACACCACTCGGCCGGGATCCACTGGATAGCGATTCTCCAGCCCGAGCCGCTGTCTCAGCCTCCTGCGTCGAAAGAAACGGCGAGCCCGGTGGATCACGATGGTTCTCAGCCAACTACGAAACGCCCAGGGATCCTCGAGTCGATGCAGGCTGTCGAGCGCCTCTGCAAAGCTGTCCTGCACGATGTCGTCGGCGTCTTGATCACGCACCGCAAGCCGGTAGGCCAGGCCATCTACCCATGCCAAATGCCTGCGGAAAAGTGCCTCCTGGGCCCAGCGTTCTCCCTCCCGGGCAGCCATGACCAGCTCGGCATCGGACAGTTCCTTTTCAGCCGTCCCATCTTCGTCCCGGTCCCCGGACCGGGGCCTGTCGGCATGGCCCCTGGTTTCTGGAGCCACCAGGCGCAAGCTGCTTTCAGGAGTCTTGCGATACGTCATAAACCGGTCATCCTCGCAGGTTTTCTCGTCGTCACCCTTCCCTGTGCCACAAGCGCGCCACTTCGGATCATCCAGAAAATATCCACCGAGGAAACGTCGCCCACGAGCCCTCTTCGTCATCAACGGTGCAAAAAGACAAGCTCCTGCCATGCCAGGAACCCTGGCTCACCTCCAGAGCGCGCCGGTCCCTGCCAAGAGGCGCCAAAAGCTTGGCCCCCGGATCATTCCGTGGGCTCGTCGCGCCGGAGTTGCTCGTCGAGTTCCACCACCTGGTCGCCTGGGTAGCACCGTGTATTTTTCTGGAAAAACTGCACGTTGGGCACTCTCACCAGGGCACCGTCCTCCTCGCGCAGGGTGGTGAACATGAAGGTCAAATCGATGACCCGGCCCTTGACCCCGTCTCCCACAAGCTCCACCGTATCTCCCACTTTGAAAGGCTTGAAAATGAGCAGGAGCAACGTACACATGATATTGCCCAGGGTGCTCCAGACCGCGAAAAATCCCACGGCCACCATGGCCAGGGCGGCGGAGAGAACCGCCCAGGCCCCTTGGGCCAACCCCAGGTCTTGCAGGAGCATGACCAGGGCCACCACGATGACGGTCCAGCGGACGACCAGCCGACCCACCACCGCCACGGGCTCTGGCAGGGCCTTGCGCCGCACCCCACGATCGAGCAACGCCTTGACCAGAGAATAGACCACCAGGCTCCCACCGATCACCAGGGCGAACACCAGGGCATGACGCACCAGGCTCTGCCAGGATTCAGGAAACAGACCTACGAACCAATCCATGAGTCACCTCCTCCTCCCACCAAGAGTGGCCCCTGCCGGAGTCAACCAGGACCAGGATCCCAAGCATGGTCCACCAATGAAAAAGAAGGTATGTTGTCTCGATATGAAAGTAAACAGACCCGGGTCCGTCCAAGAAAACAGGCATGAAAATATGGATGTGGCCTCAGGCAGGCTATCCGAAACCCAGGCTATCTGAAACCAATGCACCCAATGGAACCATGACAACGATGCAATCCCCCCTCCATGGCACGAAACACAGACTCCATGACAGAGCCTGTCCAGGCCCGATATTCGCACGGAACGAAACAACGGGGCCCGCCGCATCCAGACCACGTTCCTTGGCGGGCTCGTCCTCGCTGGTCCGTGCTGAAATCCTGCATGCCCTCCTCCGGCTCCCTTTGTCCTGGATTCCGCTGTCTTGGGTCCCTCGCGCCCACGTCTCCCTATCCTGGCGCCCCCTCTGCGCCCTCCTGCTGGCTATCCCGACCCAATGGACGAACCAGCCCAGACCTCTCTCAGGCCCACAAGCCCTTGCCGCTCTCCCACCAGGAGGGTCGCGCTCCGGCAAGGCCAAACTCCGCCCTGGTCTTTCCGGAGACCGTCGCGGCGCATCCAGGGGCCGTCAGGTCACGTCCATGGTCCGTCCCAACGTCTCCAGCAGCCGTCCCAGCACATCTAGCAGCCGCCCCAGCGCCCCCGGCAGCCGTCCCGGCGCATCCAGGTCCCATCACAGCGCCCCCATCCAGCTAGGATTGAGAAAACTCCAGGCAGCCTATCCGCATGCCGTCTGTC
>CAZIJS010000241.1:0-6826 GCA_964539505.1 uncultured Myxococcales bacterium | reverse complement strand
CTGGTTCGAGACAAGGACCGTCGGGTGGAAGTTCGGGCCGCATGTGCCTGGGCATTGGGGCGCACAGGAAGCGACCAGGCGGTGGAAGTGCTCCTGGAGCAGGCTTTTCCAGGAAGGTCGGAGTTGGCGACTGCCTCGATTTGGGCGCTTGGGATGCTGGCTCGGCCCAGGGCGGTGAAGCCGTTGGCATCGGGGGTCTGGACCAGGAGAGGGCGCGCATTCGATGCTGCGGTCTGGGCACTGGCGCGCAGTGCTGCAGGACGATTCGAGTCATGGAAGTCTCCTTGGGGGCTCGATGAACTGGATCTGGATGCATCGGGGCGGCTGCCCCTGGTGGACTTCGTGCGGAATCTGAGGCCGCCCGATGCCAGGATATCTTTGGAGGGCCGCAAAGCACTGGTGGGGCGATTCCGGGCCGCACTCGTTGCTGGCCTCAAGCGCGGCTTGAGGAGCTATTCCGAAGTGGCGGGCCGCCTGCTCGCGGAACTCGATTCGCGGCCGGGGCGGTTTTCTCTGGGGCGGCTCGACCCGGACCCCAACGCAAGGCGGATGCCTCCGGGCGTGGCTGCCGTGGCTGCGGCGATCAGACCGAGCCTTCGGATCGTCGCGGCTTCGGTCATGCCACGTCTTCGAAAGAGGGCGGTTTCAGTGCTCATCAAGTCTCTGCCTTCCGACGTCATCGATATTCTGGCCACGGCGGTGAGAGGACCGGATTCTCCCGTGAGGCGCGGTGCCCTCCAGGCAGCCGTTGCTCTCGCGGGGACGGGAAGAAGCCAGCGCAGGCGGGTCGTCGCTCTCTTGGGACGATCCTATGCAGGGTTCGACCTGCAGGAACGTTGTTCCTGCCTGCGGACCGTGGCCTCGTTGGGCGCGGGCCAGTCGATGCTTCTGCAGGCGGCTGCGTCCAAGGATGGATTCGAGGCGTCCTGTGCCTTGGATGCGGCTTCCATGGGGGGTGATCGATTGCTCGCGCGAGTGGCGGCGGTGGCGGTTCGATCGGACATGCCGGGACTGGCTCGGGCCGCCATCGATGCGGTGAGCAAGCATGGGATCTGTCCCTCCTGGCTGCGGTCACTGGGAGCAGATCCGAATCCTGTCCTGCGGGCAGCAGCGGCCAAGGCTCTCCATTCCTGCGGCGCCGGGAAAAAAGGTCGCTCGAAGCGCCACTGAGGTGATTCAATGACCGGGTCGAGAAAACCAGTTTCGTTTTGATTCGAATCCGTGTACAACAACAAAGCATCAAAAAATTTCGGGACTGTCTCAAGAGAGCGACGCCTCATCGATGAGGTTGAAAGTCCCACGCGCAAGAGACGAGGGGTGAGACATGTTGGATGCAATTCGCGAGATGAGTGAAAACCTGGCAGAAATGGGGTTTGCCCTGGCAGGCAAGGCGCTGTCCGGGGTCTTTGCCGTGGTCCGCGACGTTGCCATCAAAGTCGAGGAACACACGGGCATTCCCGTGCCTTTTGCGCACAGCGGGATGCCCGTGGTGGTGGAGTCCGAGGAGTCGGTTCCCCCCTGGCAAAAAGAGTCGGTGGCAGGCAAGGTCCCTGGCGATGGAGATCGGGCCCAAGCCCATGATGCAAAAGTCGAGTCGGCGGTGGAGCCGGCCACCGCCCCGATGAAAGATGCCGCCAAGGGGGCTGAATCTGCAGTCAAAAAGACTGAGCCCGCACAGAAGCGACCTGCGGCGAAAAAGAAGACTGCTTCGAAATCAGCGTCGAAGTCTCCAACCAGGAAAACCGGCCGCCGCAAGTCGTCGGCCAAGTCGGGCAAGGGGAAAAAGACTCCGGCGAAGAACAGTCAGGTTTTGCGTCTCTTGACCATTTTGTCCCGGGACAAAGACTCATGGATGAGTGCGGTGGAACTCTCTGCAGCCACGGCGGACCAAGGGTCACGCATTCTCCCGGGGAACGTGCGCAAGGCGATTCGGCTTCGTGCCGAAGGGCTCATCGTGTCCAGGACCCGTCCAGGAAGCAAGCGCGGAGCCACCGAGTACCGGATCACGGAAAAAGGTCTCGCGTATCTCGCAGAGCACAAGTAGCATCGTTGCCGTTCTTGCCACCTTGGACGCAGTCAGACAGCCTGGTGGGCGCTGCGTCGTCGAGTGGCCAACCCGCCTGTCTGTTTGGCCCATCCGGGCGATGGAAATGGATTGTTGTCATGCCGAAAACGAGCAGCAAAAAGACTCCGTCTGGGGGACGGATCCCTTTGTCCTTGGACGTTTTGTACCATCGGTGCGATCCTGAGTCGTTTTCGTTCGAATCCACGGCGGATTTGCGGCCTCTGCGGGGAGTCGTGGGGCAGAAAAGGGCCTTGAGGGCCATCGAATTCGGGCTTGGGATCCGCAAGAGAGGGTACAACATATTCGTTGTGGGACCTTCCGGCTGTGGAAAGACTTCCACCGTGAGCAGGCTGCTGCGCAAGCGTGCAGAAAAAGAGCCCGTCTCCGATGATATCTGTTACGTGTATCATTTCGACGAGCCCTCCAGGCCTCGGGTCATTTCTCTGCCTGCCGGCCAGGGGCCCGCCCTTGCCGAGGACATGGATCAACTCGTGGCCGAGCTGCGGCGGCAGATCCCCAAGGTGCTCGGGTCACGAACCCTGGCCCGGCGTCGGGCGGAACTCATGGCTGCCCACCGGATGTCGGCAGACCGTCTGCAGAAGAAACTCGTGTCCGGCGCGAGCCGCGAAAGCGTTTGGGTCCAGCAGGAGGAAGACAGGCTCGTGATTGCTCCGGTGGTGGACGGCGAGCCCATCAGTCCGGACGACTTCGAGAAACTCCCGTCCCGGGTACAGAGGGAACTCCAGGAGCGTCTTTTGACTTTCCAGCAGCGCATCGCAAACTTCGAGCGCGAGCGAAGCAAGATGGAGCGGGAAGTACAACAGAAGATTATCCAGGAGGAACGGGCTGCCATCGAGCCCTTCGTCAAGGCCCTGGTGGGAGAGGTGAGGGCCAAACACGAGCAGTCCGGGGTCGTGGTTCAGGACTATCTCGACGAAGTGGAACGCTTCGTGCTCGAGAACCATTTTCGGTTCCTCGGCCAGGATGCGCAGTCTGGCGATGAAGCAGAAGAGGTGGCGGATCAGCCCTTCGACTCTATGGCGGAAGGCGGTATCGGAGAACTCAAGGTCAACGTGCTGGTGAGTCGGGCAAGGGATACCGGTGCGCCGTTTATCTACGAACAAAATCCCACGGCACAGGAATTGGTGGGTTACCTGGAGTATCGTGAGCAACGGGGCGCATTACAGACGGACCACACGCTCATTCGGGCTGGTGCCCTGCATCGGGCGCAGGGAGGATATCTGGTGATCCAGGCGCTGGACCTCCTTCGTCGACCCGGGAGCTGGGATGCGCTCAAGCAGGTCTTGGAACACCAGGTCATCAAGGTGGAAGATGGACGGGACGATGGACAGCATCGTCTCGCCGGGAGTGTGACTCCCGAACCGGCGAAGGTGGACATCAAGGTGGTGCTCATCGGTACCATGGATGCATACCAGACGTTTACCTCATTGGAGCCGGATTTTGCGCGCCTTTTCAAGGTGCGCGCCGAGTTCGAGGAATCCTGGCCCAGGAACAGGCGCAGCGAGATGCATCTGGCTCGCTTCCTGGCTCGACTCACCAGGGAAGAGGGGTACCTGGCCTTCACCAAGGACGCCGTGGCGCGTGTGGTCGAGTTTTCTTCCCGTGAAGCCGACCAGCGCGACAAGCTTACGGCCAGACTGTCGAGCATCGTGGACCTGGTGTCGGAGTCCGATTTCTGGGCCAGGCGATCTGGCCGCAAGATGGTCACTGTCAAAGATGTGGAACAGGCGCTGGTGGAACGGCGCTATCGTGGATCTCGTTTCGAGGATCTGATCCTGGAGGACGTGCGCCGGGGCCAGCTTCTCATCGAAACCAAGGGCCGTGCCGTGGGCCGGGTCAACGGAATCGCTGTCTACGACACCGGGGATATTTCTTTCGGCGTGCCCAGCCGAATTACGGCGAGGGTTTTTGCCGGAACCCAGGGCGTGGTGAGCCTGGACCGGGAGGTTGCCCTCTCCGGGCCCATCCACAACAAGGGTGCCATGATTTTGGCAGGATTTCTGGGGGGCCGATTCGGGGGCGATACGCCACTTGCCATGTCGGCTTCTCTGACGTTCGAGCAGAGCTACGAAGAGGTGGATGGAGACTCTGCATCCGCTGCCGAACTGTTTGCCATCATGTCCTGCCTTTCGGGCATTCCATTGAACCAGGGGATTGCTGTGACTGGTTCGGTGAACCAGGAAGGGGGGATCCAGCCCATTGGCGGGGTCAATCAGAAAATCGAGGGCACTTTCAGGGTCTGCCGACTGCAGGGGCTGGATGGACAGCAAGGGGTAATCATCCCACGAGCGAACCTGGGCAATCTCATGTTGCATCGCGACGTGCTCGAAGCGGTGAAAAAAAGAAAGTTTCACATCTGGGCCATTTCCACTGTGGACGAGGGCATTGAGATCTTGACGGGCCTGCCGGCGGGCAGGCGCCTGAAGTCCGGGAAATGGACCCCTGGGTCGGTGAACGAGAAGATTGCGGCCAGGTTGCAAGAGTTGGCCGACATTGCCCGGAAAGCTGGGATCTCGGACCGTCGCTAGCTGGTTTTTCCCCTTCCAGTCGTCTTCAGGGGGACCGAGGCTTGTCGAATGCATCCTGGTTGGGGCCGGTCTCTTCCAGCCATGCGCAGAGTGCGTCGTAGGGGATATCTTCGGACGTTTGGTACCAGGTCATCGTCTCGATGGAGCGAAACCAGACGCGTTGTCTCCGGGCGTATCTTCGATGGGCTCGGATGGTCTGTTCCATGGCAAGTTCCAAGGAAATCTTGTGCTGGAGAAAGGCGATCGTTTGCTTGTATCCAGGACTCTGGAGGGATTTGAGCAGCGGATCGTATCCTTCGGCCAGCAACGCCTGCGTCTCTTCGATGAGGCCATGGGCGAACATGTCCTGCACCCGCGCCTCGATGCGTTGGCTGAGGGCTTCCTTTCCTGGATCCAGTCCCACGTAGCGTGCCTCGAAAAAGGGGGCGTGGACCTGGCGGGCCTGGTGCTCACTGATGGGGATACCCGTCAGTTCCCAGACCTCCAGGGCACGGATGATCCGGACCAGATCCGAGGGATGCAGCCGATGCGCCGTTCTCGGGTCCACCTCCGCAAGTCTCTGATGCAGCGATCCAGGTCCTTGGATGCGTTCATATTCACGAAGTTTGCGCCGTACCGAGCGGTCGGCCTCGGGAACCTGGATGAGTCCTTCGACCAGCGCGCGGATGTAGAGTCCGGTTCCTCCCACCACGAGGAGTCGTCTGCCACGATTCAAGACGTCCCGGGCACGGGCGCGGGCCATGTCCGCGAAGCTTGCTGCGGACATGGTCTCATCCGGGGCTGCCACGTCGATCATGTGGTGGGGTACCTGCCGGCGTTCTTCCAGACTCGGTTTGGCCGAACCCACATCCAGGCCCCGATAGACCTGGACCGAGTCCGCCGAGAGAATTTCGGCACCAGCGGCGCGGGCCAGTCGGATGCCCGCTGCTGTCTTGCCTGCCGCTGTAGGCCCGGCAATGACAACCACTCTGGGCCTTCGTCGTGTGAGTCGAGGCATGATTGGCAGAGATAGCATGGAGAAGCTGTAAGGCAAAAACTCCTGTGCCTCGACAACAGAAGAATTGTTGAGTTTGGAAAATTCTTGTTGTCGATTTTGCGAATATGGTAGAAATAGCCCGTTTTCGAATGGCGCCGGCGTTTTGCGGCCGGTTTTCGTACAAAAGTTCGTATCCAGGAGTTTTTCCGATCGGTTCCTGCCTCTGGTTTCAAGCCGGGCAGAAATGGAGAGGAGACAAGGATCAACCACTGAACCATCGATTTGGAGGTACGAGATGACAGAAGAAAAGCAGGAACGCATCGTGTACGTGGCAACCCATGGTGCCGAGGATCCGGAGCGGGCCTCGCTGCCCTTCGTTCTGGCCAATGCGGCCTTGGCCATGGATGTGGAGGCCATCGTGATCCTCCAGGGAAGTGCGGTCCTTCTGGCCTGCGGGGACTGCAAGAACCACGTGTTCGCCGGTGGGCTGCCTCCGCTCAAGGAGCTCATGGACAGCTTCTTCGAATTGGGCGGCAAACTCTATCTCTGCGGGCCCTGCATCCAATCCCGCCAGATCAAGGAAGAGGACTTCATCAAGGGGGCGGAGGTGGTGACCGCCGGCGTGGTGACAGACGCCATGCTCAACGCCGACGCCGTGGTCAGCTACTAATCGGCCGCCTTCCTTTCTCTCGTTCTGCGAGGCTTGCCTTTCCCCCCTCCTTGGGGCAATCATGGTTCCACTGAATCGTTCAGGGAGGTGTTGTCCATGGTGCGAGGAACCGTTTTTGTGCTGGAAATGGCCTTGAAAGACTGGAGTTCGAGAAAAACTGCTTGTCGAGCCGGATGCCGGGATTGGGACCGCGCCCCGTCCGGTCCGTCGCGTCGGTGGACCCTTGGGCGGATGGCGGCCCTGCTTTCGGTGGTCATGGTGGTGGGACTGCAGGGCTGCCTGGAGAAGGCAAAGCCTCAAAAGAGAGGATGGCATCGCCGGCAGCTTACTCCTGCGGACTGGACGGTGATCAAGAAAAACCTCTTGAAAGCGCCGCCTGCCAAGATGGAATTTGTGGACAATGCCAAGCTGGAAGACAAGGCCATCTACCTTGGGATGGATGTCAGAGATCCCGTGGTCGTGGGCAAACCCATTCGGGTTGTTCACTACTGGAAATGCCTCAAGCCCATGCCGAATTGGCGCCTGTTTTCCCATTTGAATGGGGCCGGGGGAAAAGGACGTTTCCT
>CAZIJS010000240.1:5387-6934 GCA_964539505.1 uncultured Myxococcales bacterium | reverse complement strand
CACCACTGTGGTCCTGCTCGGATCGAACTTGGTCATCTCCCTCATTCGAAACCTGGTGCCCAAGAAGGTGCGCATTCCCGTCTACATCGTGGTGATCGCCACGTTCGTGACGTTGGTGGACATGACCCTGGAGGCCACGCTCTACAACCTGCATCGAAGTCTTGGCCTGTTCATTCCCCTCATCGTGGTAAACTGCATCATCTTGGGACGGGCCGAGGCCTTTGCTTCCAAGAACTCTGTGTGGGTTTCCCTGCTCGATGGCTTGGGCATGGGCCTGGGCTTTACGGTCACATTGATGTTGCTCGGTGCGTTTCGCGAACTCCTCGGAAACGGGACGGTGACGTTCCTTTCTTACCAGGGGCAGGTCCTCGCCTGGCATGCATTCTCAGGCCATGGCGCCATCCAAAAGACCCTCGTCTTCATCCTGCCTCCTGGTGCATTCCTTTCTTTGGGGCTCTTTGCCGCCGCCAAGAACGCCATCGACGCCAGACGCAGCCGGACCGGACAATCGAAGTCTTGATCATTCAGGGTGCGAACGAGGTAGGAGCCCGCCGGGTCAAAGGCTGGGCACCAGGGTCAAGGAGAAGGTCGATCCCGAAAGGCTCGAATGATCGTTGTTGAATGCTGCCGCCGATGCAACCACGTTGCCCTGGGCGTCGATGCCCTGCAAGTAGACGTCGTAGTGGCCGAAGGGAAAGTCGGACAGGGTGACGGATCCAGAGAGGCATGGCGCATAGCCTGAATCCTGGGGGCGCCCCTCCTGGTCTGTGAGTTCGTAATGGACCCGGGCGATTCCCTGGCTGGGACAGTCCGACGGCGTGGTGCCGTCGGACGTGACCGTCCAGGTGACGTCGAGGTCCGCCCTGGCATCCAGACAGGCCGTGGTGTCGAAACGGCAGTCGGGGCGGCAGCCGAGATCACCGGCGGCGAAACCCAGGGACGCGCAGGTCGCATCGCCCATGGCCGCGCCGTCGCATTGCTCTCCGCCGTCCCTGACGCCGTCGCCGCATTGGGCTGGTCGGCAGTCCTCGCGGCAGGCATTGGGCTCTGTGTCCGAGTTGGCAGTGGCATCATCACAGAGTTCGTCCCCTTCGATGAGACCGTCGCCGCACCAGGGCAGCAGGATGGTATGAGCGTCGGCGGGGTCGGGGGGGTAGGGCCCCTGCCAGTCACGTTGTGTCCCGCCCAGGACCTGGACGTTGTCGAAGACCCCCACCGAGAGGCTTGCCCCTGCGGTCTGTTCCGAGAGCGTGACGCGGTAGATCCCTTCAGGGAGGGGGATTTTTGCCACGCCATCCGAGCATCGAAAAAGGAAAGTCGGTGGAGACTGTGCATCGCCTTGACGACCCACGGTGATTTCTACCTGGGAGATTCCTGCGGTGGCGCAAGGGTCCGGATCATCAGGAACCGGGCTGGTCACCTTCCATTCCAAAACGAGCAGCCCTGTCTGGTCCCTCGTGCAACCCGACCCAGTCAGCAGTCCCGTGGCGGCTGCAAGAACCGTCCCCAGGACGAGAGACATGATTGTGGTGCGGTGAGACAAGGAA
>CAZIJS010000240.1:0-5377 GCA_964539505.1 uncultured Myxococcales bacterium | reverse complement strand
TGTGTTCATCGATTCTCGAAACGATCCACTTTGACTTATCAAAAAATTTGAACAATACCAATAGCTCTGAAAAAGGGTCTGCGAATCCTTGACGAAAGGCCCTGCTGAGGGCTGAAGTTTTGAAGGTTTTGTGTCTGTACGTCGGAGGGAGGAGAAAAGATGCAGTTTTCCGAGCAACGAGAGATCGCGGATCGTCTCAAAGAACGGTTGACCCTGCTTCGAGGTCATCTTTGACATCGATGGCACCCGTGAAAAAATTGCGGCTTTGGAGAAAAAGGCCGCAGATCCCAACCTCTGGAACGACCAGGAAGCCGCCCAGCAGGTCACCAAGGAACTGGCGCGATTCAAGAATCTAGTGAGCCGCTGGGAAAAGGAATCAGCCGGTCTGGAAGATGCCTTGACCCTCCTGGACCTGGCCGAAGAAGCGGGAGACGAGGACACCGCGTTGGAGGCGGGACAGGTTCTGGAACAGGTCCGGCAGGGACTGGAGGACCTGGAATTCTCCCGGATGCTCTCGGGCGAGATGGACCATCTCAATGCCCTGCTGAACATCAACGCCGGGGCGGGCGGTGTGGATGCCAAGGATTGGGCCTCCATGCTGGAAAGAATGTACCTGCGCTGGTGTCAGCGCCGAGGTTTTCACACGCAAATCCTCGACGAGCAGCCCGGTGAGGAGGCAGGCATCAGTTCCACCACGATCCTGGTGGAGGGCGAGTACGCCTACGGCCTTCTCAAGGCTGAATCCGGGGTGCATCGGCTCGTGCGCATCTCGCCCTTCGATGCGAACTCCCGCAGGCATACCTCGTTTGCCTCTGTCTTCGTGTACCCAGACCTGGATGACGACATCGAGGTGGAGATCGACGAAAAGGATCTCCGGGTGGACGTTTTTCGGGCCTCGGGAGCCGGTGGCCAACACGTCAACAAGACCGAGTCTGCCGTGCGCATCACACACCTGCCGACTGGGATCGTGGTTTCCTGTCAAAACGAGCGTTCGCAGCACAAAAACCGCGCCACCGCCATGAGGATCCTCAAGGCCAGAATCTACGAGCACGAGAAACAAAAGCAGGAAGAAAAGATGGAAAACCTCTATTCGGAAAAGAGGGCCATCGATTTCGGAAGCCAGATTCGGTCGTATGTCCTGGCGCCCTACCAGCTCGTCACGGACCTCAGGACAGACCTGAAAGTGGGGAACGTGGACGCGGTCCTGGACGGGGATTTGGATCAGTTCATACATTCCTATCTCATGAAGCAAGCCGGCGGATCCGGTGCGTAGGGATTTTGGAAGGAGACGATTGATGACAAGCAAGCCTTCGCAGCCCGATGAAAACCGGGTCATGGCAGACCGAAGACGCAAGCTCGGAGAACTCGAATCAGCGGGCATCAACGCCTATGCCAACGATTTTCCCATCGATCCAGCCGACCTGGACCGAGCGCTTGGCCGGTCGCTGGAGGAACTTCCCGGGGAAGACGGTATCTTGGATGAGCATCCCCGGTACCGGGTGGCTGGTCGGGTGGTGGCTGCGGCGCGGTTCGGCAAGGCGGCGTTTTTCAAGATTCGGTATGCGGACAAAGAACTCCAGATTTATGTGCGCCGGGACAGTCTGGATGAACAGCAAAAAGTCGCCTTCCGGAAGTGCGAAGTGGGCGATTTCATCGGTGCCCAGGGCCGGCTCTTCAAGACGAGAAAGGACCGGCCGGCTCTGCGTGCCGAAGTCTTTCGATTGCTCACCAAGTCGGTGCGGCCCCTTCCGGAGAAGTTTCACGGTCTCAAGGATCCCGAGCTTCGGTACCGCATGCGCTACCTGGACCTGGTGGCAAACCCAGACGTGGCGGAGGTCTTTCGCAAACGCGCCGCACTCCTCCGATTCATGAGGCGATTCCTGGATGAACGGGGTTTCGTCGAGGTCGAGACGCCCATGATGCACTCCCTGGTGGGCGGTGCTGCGGCCAGGCCGTTCGTCACGAGACACAACGCCCTGGACATGGAGCTGTATCTCCGGATCGCCCCGGAACTCTATTTGAAGCGTTTGTTGGTGGGGGGGTTCGAGCGGGTCTACGAAATCGGGCGCTGTTTTCGGAACGAGGGTTTGTCCCGCCGGCACAATCCCGAGTTTACGATGCTCGAGTTCTACCAGTCCTACGCGACGTATGAAGACCTCATGAGCCTCACCGAGGAGATGCTCTCGGGGGCGGCGCGGGAATTGGCGGGGAGCCTCAGGCTGGAAACCTTCGATGCCGAGGGCGAGCCGGTCACCGTGGATTTTGCTCCGCCCTGGCCCAGAGTCACTGTCCTGGAGGCCACGGCAGCGGGTCTGGCCGCAGCCGGATACGAAGGGGCGCCGGACGCGGTCGCGCTTCGCGACGATGATACGTTGCAGGCCTGGATCGAGACGAGTCGGGTGGCCCAAAGCGACGAGGCTCTGGCCAAGGCTCTCAGGGCGGCCGAATCCTGGGGAGAGCGGATTGGTGCCCTCTTCGACTGGTTCGGTGAATCCTGGCTCGACAAGGCTCGGCCGGTGTTCGTTACGGACTATCCCTTGGCCATTTCGCCGTTGAGCAGGAAAAAGGAGTCCGACCCCGAACTCGTGGATCGGTTCGAACTGTTCATTGGCGGCCAGGAGGTGGGCAACGCCTTTTCGGAACTCAACGATCCCCAGGATCAACGGGCACGATTCCAGCGCCAGATCGACAAGAAGCAGCGAGGCGGCGACGAGACCATGGACTACGACGAGGACTATTGCCGGGCCCTGGAATACGGCATGCCTCCTGCTGCGGGAGAGGGGCTCGGCATCGACCGGCTCACCATGATTCTGGCTGGACAGCGGTCCATTCGTGACGTAATCCTCTTTCCCTTGTTGCGTCCCGAGTCCTCCAGACCTGCTGGGAAAGGTGAGTGAGCGTGGCCCAGTCCGTGGAATGGCTCGTGGCCTGGCGATACTTGAGGGACAAAAGTCCCTCGCGCTGGGTCCTGTTCATTCTTGGGATCGTGCTCCTCGCCCTGGCCGGAGCCATGTACGGAGTGGAGCGTTTCCAGCCCTTCGGTGCGAAGGCCAGGCTCTTCGGGCTGCCCCTGCAGTATCTCGCCGCGCATGGAAAACAGATTTTCGGGGTACTGGGTCTTTTGACCACCATCTTTGGAGTCTGCCTGATCTTTTTCAACCTGTTTACGAGTATCTCCATCGTCGGTGTCTTTCTCGGCGTGACGGCTCTCATCGTGGTGCTCGCCGTGATGAGTGGATTCGAAGCCGACCTGCGGCGCAAGATTTTAGGCAACAATGCCCATATCCTCGTCAAGGAACGAGACGGCAAGCCTGTGGATGCCAAACATCTCATGGGGCTCGTTTCCGGGAGCAGGGCGGTTTCGGGGGTTGAGGCAGTGGCTCCCTTCATCCAGGGCGAAGTGATCCTGACTGGTCCCAAGAGCCATGCCGGAGTATTTCTCAGGGGGATCGATCCAGAGAGCGCGGCTCGCGTTTCCGATATCGGGCACAACATCGTCGCAGGAGTGCTCGACAACCTGGTCCATCCCGAGCGGCTCAAGTATCTCTATTTTCCCCCGGAGGGGTTCGTCATGACCGCTCCCTCGGATCGGGAGAGTCACGATGCATCAGGTGAGACGCCCATTGCACCTGCAAAGACATCCCGGACTGTGAGGGCTGCCGGCCCAGCCGATGCATCGCCTCTCACGCCGCGTGATGGATCGCGACATCAGCCTTCCCCTCCGCCTGGTCGGTCTGCTGCCCCCGTTCCCGCCATGCGGCCCGGCCCACGCTCACATGCCTCTCCTCCGCCGGAGGATCAAAACCGTCCTGTCCGGGGCCAGGCGGGTGGGGCTCCGTCGTCCCGACCCAAGGCGGGGGCGCCTGCCTCGGCAAAAGTGGTGTGGCCCCGAGATGCGGCGGGGCCGGTTCAGGCGCAAGGGCCTTCGCGGCAGGAGGAGGCCCGCAAGCCATTGACGCATCGGGGGCCGCTGGAACGTTTGCTGAATCGGGATGCCGCGGATTTCGAGGCGCTCATGGGGCCGGTGGCTCTGGCTGGACAGGGGCCTGTGGGCGGTCTGGCTCGCAAGGCGGAAAAAATCGACGAAAAACAGCATGCAGACCAGTTTGAGGACGCAGGTTTGGCGCCGGATGGTTTGGTGGGAACGGACCTGAAGACCTATCCGGGCATCGTGGTGGGCAAGGAGTTGGCCAAGACGATTGGATTGAGACTGGGCCAGACCGTGGACGTGGTGACCACGGACACCGATCAGGTGGGCCCCCTGGGCCCGGTGCCCGCGGTCAAGACCTTCCGGGTGGCTGGCATCTTCTACTCGGGGCATTACGAATTCGACAGCAAGTATGCCTACGTGCTCCTTTCCGAGGCACAGGCCTTTCTGGGAAAGAAGGGAAAGATCACGGGTCTGGAAATCAGGGTTTCGAACATCCATCGCGTCAAGAAGGTGGCCGGTCAACTGGCACATCGCGTGGAAGGCAGAGGCCGGGGGCACCTTATCGTGCTCACCTGGCGCGAGATCCACAAAAACCTCTTTTCCGCGTTGGAACTCGAACGCCTGACCATGTTTCTGGTCTTGGCCATCATCGTCTGCGTGGCCTCTTTTTCCATTGGTGCCAACCTCATCATGGTGGTCCGGAAGAAGAAAGGCGAGATCGCCACACTGAAGGCGATGGGGGCCGACGACGGCATGGTCAATCGGATCTTCGTCGTCAATGGGCTCTATGTGGGCTTCATCGGGACGGGACTGGGCCTCGTTTTCGGGCTGGGGATCTGCATGTTTATCGCCCACGGCGGCCTGGCGCTCAACCAGGACGTCTATTACATTTCCCGCCTGCCGGTAAACATCCGTTTCTTCGATATCCTGGCGGTCTGTCTGGCCAGTCTGGGCATCAGCTTCGTTGCCACGGTCTATCCCGCCTGGCAGGCCGCACGGCTCCATCCAGTCGAGGCGCTGCGAGACGAGTAGGGATGCTGAAGGGACGGCGAAACGGTGTTTGATGGATCTAATTCTAGTAAACCTATGGACAATAGAGGCAAATGGGGCTAGAGTTTGGGTCGATGCCATTGATTGGTGCCAGGATGTTCTTGGGGACCATAGGAGAGAGAGGGGAGATGAGGAGAGAGCCGTGAAGGAGAAAGGTCCAAGGTCCCCAGGCGGGAGAGATTCTGGTTTCGATCCCACCAGGCTGCCTCGTTTGGACTCGGCTCGCAGGCCGGTCCCCGAGGAACAACGGACTGTTGATTTGTGGCCCGGAGGTGTGCCTGCGCGTCATGCCGGGGACTCGGGACTGGAAGTGTCCATCGAACTTTCCGTCCGGGATCCCGGGGCGAGGATCTCGGGCGAGTGGGACATGCCTTTTGACGTGGATGTGGAGGATCT
>CAZIJS010000239.1:0-6941 GCA_964539505.1 uncultured Myxococcales bacterium | reverse complement strand
CCCGGCCTGCATCGCGTCGAGGAAGGTCCAACCCCTTTTTCGAAAATTTTTAAAAAACGTTATTAGAAACGTTAGCATCGCCAATGCGCAAAAGCAAGGATGAAATTCGTCCCTATTTTGTCAGAAAGGGCCGGATGGAGGGGCCGTAGTCGTTGGTCGTGAGGTGTCCAGGTTCCTGGCCCCGGCGCCATTTAGGATGCCTGTGATACTGGTGTTGTTTTAATATGGGCTGAGTATCCCTGTCACTGGTGTCAAACTGGCCTGTCGACGCGTTTTCGAGAGGAGCGTTCGGGGCTCCTGCCACCCTGCAGAAAAAATACCATCGCGGGGATTGCATGGGTGAATTGCACGGAAATTTCTGAAAACTGCCAGGGCCGTGTGGCCCGTGACTCGTAGCCCCAGGGTATTCGTTGACGATGGGTGGGCTGGTCGCTATTGTGCCCACGAATTTTTGAGCAGCGCTCAGGTCGTGGGAGCGAGGCTGCTCGCTGTTTTTCGAAAACCGGATTGCCCCACCATCGGGCAGTTCTGTTGGTCACAAGGAGGTGTCATCGTGTCTCGTACAGTTCGCAATGCGGTGATCGTGGGTTCGGTTCGCACCCCCATCGGATCCTTCGGCGGTGTCTTGAAGCCGCTTCGGAGCCCTGAACTCGGGGCTCATGCGGTCAAGCATGCCGTGGCGCGCGCCAAGGTGGATCCCGAGTTGATCGATGAGGTGATCATGGGTTGTGTGCTGCCCGCGGGCCTGGGACAGGCGCCGGCGAGGCAGGCTGCGCTCGGTGCCGGACTGCCCCAGAAGGTCGAGTGCCTCACGGTGAACAAGGTCTGCGGTTCAGGGGCCAAGGCGGTAATGCTGGCAGCCCAGGCGGTGATGCTGGGAGACGCCGATGTCATCGTGGCAGGTGGCATGGAGAGCATGAGCAATGCTCCTTATTATCTCATGGATTCTCGTTGGGGCATGCGGATGAACAACAAGTCCGTGGTGGATGGCATGGTGTTCGATGGACTTTGGGATCCGTATAATGATTTCCACATGGGCGTTGCCGCCGAACTCTGCGCGGAAAAGTACGGGTTTACGCGCGAGGTGCAAGACGAGTTTGCTATCGAAAGCACCAGACGCGCCAAGCAAGCCCGGGACAACGGATGGTTCGACAAGGAAATCGAGCCCCTTGCAGTGCCGCAACGCAAAGGGGATCCCATCATGGTCAAGAGTGACGAAGGCATCGACAAGGCGCGTCCGGAAAAGATTCCAAAGCTGCGTCCCGCTTTCAAGAAGGACGGCACCGTGACGGCGGCAAACGCCTCCTCCATCAACGACGGCGCCTCGGCCATGATCGTGATGGCAGAGGAGAAGGCTGCGGAACTGGGCCTTCAGCCCCAGGCCAGGATCCTGGATTACTGTTCGGCCGCTCAGGCGCCCGAATGGTTCACCACGGCCCCCATCGCCGCCACAAAGAAGCTCATGGCCAGGTCGGGCCACAAGCTCGACGACATCGATGTCTGGGAGGTCAACGAGGCCTTTGCCGTGGTCAATCTGGCCTTCGAGAAGGAGCTGGGCGTTCCTCGCGACACGATCAACATCCACGGAGGGGCGGTGGTGCTGGGGCATCCCATTGGTGCCACCGGGGCCAGGCTCCTGACGACGCTGATCCACGCCATGGACCGGGTTGGTGGCAAGAAGGGCGTGGCCACCATGTGCATTGGTGGTGGCGAAGCAGCGGCCGTGCTCATCGAGCGACTGTGATACTCGCCTGAAAGGTCCTGGCGCCGGTTGCCGGCAGCGTTACGCTTGAAGCGAAGATTGAAGTCAGGCCTATTTTCCCACGAAACTCAGGGGGAACCCTGTTCCATAGGAGGCCGTGGAAGGGGGAAACTTCCATGTCCGGATGGTGGACACGATACAGCCTCCCAGGGACAGGCCTCGATACCTGCCCGGGGTGATGCCCACCCTGGTGACTCGTCCCGAGGAAGAGACCCGGATGCTCACCTTCATCTTGGCACGCCGGAGCTCCGTTGGATGGAGTCGCACGGCGCGTTCGTAGCATCGCTTGAGGCGATGGACGTGGCGCCGGATCACTGCCATGACTTCGGGCTTGGTGACTTTCCTGGTGGCTCGGATGGGCCTGGGGCTGCTCGAACGCACCCTCGGGCCTGGGCCGATGCCTCTTCTGTCACGAATTCCCACGGGGCCGAATCCGCCGAAAGAACCCGTGGAAAAAGAGGAACCCAAACCACTGGTTTTCCCGCTCGCCCGTGGCCTTGGTGTTGCCGCATTTGCCGACCTGGGCCTGGCCGACGCCCTGGCCCGGGCGGCATGGTTCGGCAGTGAGAGTTCCACCGGATCCATGACCAGTTCTCCGTCATCCTCATTGCCCTGGCGAGGTTCGGCAACGGCTCGTCTGGGCGCCGGTGCGGCCTTTCCTGATGGAGTCGTTGCGGGAGTGGAGGGCTGTTGGTTTTTTGCCACTTCCGGTTGTTTGGTTGAGGATGGGTGACCGGTTTCACGGATGAGCAGGTAGATGACCAGCCCCGAGAGGGCAAGGAGTGCAACCGCGCCCATGATGGCAAAAAGCACCGCAAAGAGCTTGTTTCGGTCCTTGGACTGGCCGCTCGGCACAACGAGGGGTGCCGCTGCAACCTCTGCAGGTCCTACGACCGGGACCGGCGCAGAGAAGTGGTCTTCGGACTCCGATTCCAGACCTTCCTTTCCGAAAAAAGCCTCGGCCCCTCCCTTGCGACGGGGCGGGACGGAGGCGCCCGCCCCAGGCGTTGAAACTTTTCGTTCGCCGGCGGGGAGAGGCGATACTGGTCTGGGACGAAGGGCTGGGAGTGGCTCGGGTTCGGGTTGTGGCTTGGGCTCGAGCTCTGGTGGCGGAGCGGTCAGTTTGACCGGGGCGGCGGCCGGCTCCGCCTCGGCCCAGTCCTCTCGATGTCGCACCCTGGGAGGAGGCACGTGCTTGAGATGCGGCCTGAGCTCAGGCACTGCTTCCAGGTCCATCCAGTCGGGAAAGCCCTCGCGCCAGACCTGGGCGTCGGGCCCGTGCTCCCTGCGCCGGATACGGGCAGCCAGCTCCGAAAAGGTCATGGGACCGTATTCACCGTGGTCATCGGCTAGGTACCATTCCTCGAGTTCTCCTGGCATGGCCTGCGGTACGTCCGATACCGTGGCTGGACCTCTAGCCAATTCGGCCCGGAGAGCAGCCATGTCGATGTTGGGGTCCGAGACCACCGTCTTGTCATCGAACTCTGGTTCTCTCGTTCCCTGGGGCTGGCCGGCCCTGGGAACCAGGGATGGTGCACGCTGCTTCTTGGAAGTCGCAGGATCCCGTGGGTCGGTCTTTGCCTTGGATGGCTCGCCTTTACCCACCGATCCTGAGCCGGGTCCGTGGGAAATTCCAGAACGCCCGGCCGCGGGAAGACCCACGGCAGAGGCCTTGGGGCGCACCGCTCTCGCCCTTCTGGCCGGCGAGGAGTCGGTGGTCTTGAGTTCGCGCTTCTTGCGGCCTCCCACCGTGATGACGTTGCCACAGGTCTTGCAGCGGATCTTGAGGACTTTCCCCTTGACCCTTTCGTCGGGGATCGAGTAGCGCGTGTGGCATCGGTCGCAAGAAAACTTCATGAATCCATGGTGGACTGCACCCTCGGATGCATCCTCTCGAGTCTGTTGGCCCGCAGCATGCGGACCTTGCTGGCATGAGACACAAAATGTTTCAACGAAACGCCTTGCCTCGTTAGACAGGTGATTTTACGCAATCTTTGGGAAAACAAAAGGAGATTGTGTCGAGGGATGGAGGACCGAACGCCGGTTTTCCTTTTAGAGCAAGGATTCGATTTCTCCGCGCACCTTGCTAAAAATGGCGCGGACCATGCCCATCTGCCCCTTGTTCATCACGGCGATGCCCTGGTAATAGGCTCCGTCTTTGATGGAGAACAGAACGATGGTGTGCGTCTTGCCTGGCATGAGAACCTCGGTTGGCTGGCCCCAACCCACCGAATCGAAGGACTTGATCGCCGACCGGAAGGTGTCGGTGTAGTAAGCGGAGGGGACGGATAGGTCCATGGATGGGTCTGCCGTCAATCCAGCCAGGGGCATGCCTTGTTCTGCATCCACGATGGCCGAGGCGACGAATCCGTCCAATTCCTTTTTTAAGAATTCCTGGATTTCCTGCAATCTGTGCATGACTCTCTCCTTTTCTGTCGGCAGTTCCCTCACGTTTTCATCGCCTGTCGGGATGCCTGGTTCGAGGTGATCTGTCTGCTCGTAGCCATTGTCCTGTGTTGTGTTTTCGTCTGTTTGCAGGGCTTCGAATCGGCCTGACTCACGTTCGTCCATCAAGCGCATGGCTTCGAGACAGAGAAACTGGAGTGACTCATCGATGTGTGTTTCCCGTCTCGTACAGATTCCCGTAAACATGAGTTCGGCCCTGTCCCAGCTCAAAATTTCCAGCGCTGCATCCAGTCCATCTTTACCATTGAGTTCGGCGTCCAGGATTTTGCCCGCTCTGAAAAAGAGGCGGCCCTGTCGATCCCCCTTCTGAACGAGGATGGTGCAGGTCTTGCGTTCGGCCTCGACGAGCTGCAAAAAGGACGGCAGGGTGATACCCGAAACCCGGCCCGAAGCGCCCTGGCCTTGGATCTCTTTGAGGATGGCGAGCAATCGCTCGAAATCGATGGGTTTTTCTATGTAATGGACCGTGCCCAGGTTTGCTATCATTTCTTCGACTTCGGTGTTGCCGAAAGCGGTCATGACGATTACGGGCATCTCGGGCATGTTGCGGGTCAGGTAGGCGAGCAGTTCGAATCCGTCCACTTCCGGCATGTTCAGGTCCGTGAGAACCATGTGGAATCCGCCCTGTTCGAGCAACTCGATGGCTTCGGCGCCGTTGTTTGCCGTCAGGACCTCCATGCCGGGGACCGCTGCTTCGAGTGCGTCTCTGAGGTGTTGTTTGAGATGGATTTCGTCGTCCACCAGGAGCAACCTTCGACGTCTTTCTGGCATGTCGTCACCGAGCGTGCCAGTCCCGGGACCACTGGTGGAATCGAACCATGTCCGTCCTTCGGCATCTCCCGTCACATCACACTCCTGACTCGATCCCTGCGAAAAATACTGTTTGTCCTGGATGGCCAGGCCACGACGGCATCATTGCCCTCCCATGCAGTCATCATTGTCTCCGCCTTCGTGAGCTCCCATTGAAATCATATTCCCATAGGCCCATTTTTGTGTCAGGAAAGAAGCTGTCAAGTCGGATTTTGTCTGGGGAGAAGCAGTCAAGTCGGATGTGTCGTTGTCTGTCTCCCATCCTGCAGACCATATTTGTTGTTCCCTGCGCTGGTCTGGCCCTGGTTCGGGTCTCCAACGGTCGGAAAACATGGAGGCCGCCAGTCCGGTAAGCGGGATGGGTGGTTTCATGAGTCTTCTCCTGTTGGCACCAACGGAAGCCGAATGGCCACAGTGGTCCCCTGTCCCAATTCGGACTGCAGATCGATGGTTCCTCCCATTTTTGCCAATAGTTTTCGAGAGATCACCAGGCCCAGTCCAGATCCGTCCCTTTTCGTGGTGTAAAATGGTCGAAAGGCCATGGATATCTGGTCAGGAGACATTCCCGAGCCATTGTCCGCAATCGTCAGCAGGGCCAGGCCTCCGGATTTCGCCAACTGCAATCGAATGCTCTTGCCCGACCCACCTTCGCAAGCTGCCGCTGCATTGGACAGGATGTTGAGGAGGACCTGGCCCATGGCCCGTGAGTCGCCTACTGCATCGAGAGCTTCCGGACCTTCATAGGTTACTTCGATGCCCTGGGATGCCATCCGGTCTTGGATTCGTTCCACGAACTCGCGCACCAGTTGCGCCAGGTCCAGGATTTCGAGGTCCACGTCGTCTCTCATCCCGTAGCTTTTCATCGATTGCAGGATACTTTCCGTGCGGGCAACGTCCTCGAGCAGCGCGTCTACGTGTCGTCGGATCCCTTCCTGGTCGAATTCAGCAAGTCGGTTCTTGAGGACAATGAGCCCCATTTTGATGGATGCGATGGGGTTGCCCAGTTCGTGGCGCAGGGCCGAGAGGGCAAACCCAATATTTTCGGCGAGATTGATGCTTTCTGCCACGGCCTCGAGTCTCATGCGCTCGGTGATGTCTTGAAACATGATGCAGCAGTACCCAGGCTCGATTCCATAGCTGGAAAAGCCAATGGTGCGCCCGCCGATTTCTGCGAGACTGCGTTGATCCGGGCAGACCCCGCCAGGCGATGGAGTATCAGAGAGTTCGAAGAGTTCCAGCAGGTCGTCAAAATCATCTGGGCCTATGGATTTGCCCAGGGTGTTTTCAGCCTGACGGTTGGCGGTCATGACTCGTTGTTCGGACATGCCGAGGACCACCACGCCTACCTGGACGTTGTCGATGACCACGTGACAGAGCGAACTCTGGTCGCCGAAGGCCGGTTCGGGCCTGGTCACCTCGACCCAGGAGTCTTCCCTGTTTTCTTTGGTCGAAGACGCCTGGTCTGCTGCTGAAGACGGCGCAGCGGCGGGAGACACCTGTCCGGTCGATTTGCCGTTTCGGTCGTTGCCTGGAACCCAATCCCCCCGGTGGACCATGATTCTGTCCTCCCGTTGTCAGCTTTGCTGTTTTCCGCGGTTCCAGAGTCAAGGAACCAGGAAAAAACATTAAAATCACAAAAATAACAGTAATGACAATCGTGCTGGGGTCAAGGGATTTTTTGAAAAAAATTCCTATTTGTTTTGTTTCTCTGCTGGGATCGCACGATGCAGGGGGGGGTTCTGATGGAGGGATGCGTTCCGTGACAGGGAATTCGCGCGTGTTTTCAGGGGATCTCGTGGTGCATCCAAGGGGGGGATCCCATTTCGGGATCTGGAATCACGGGTGGGTATAGAGACCCAGGGACTCTTGACTTTGGCATACCTCGTCGATGACCTGGCGCCTC
>CAZIJS010000238.1:0-6943 GCA_964539505.1 uncultured Myxococcales bacterium | reverse complement strand
TCTTAAATACATCACAAGGCTCGCGACACATGCTGCAAGAGGGTGCTTCGTCCCGCCGACGTGAATCGGTGGGCAATCCTTCGTTTCTCGTGGTGACCATCGATTCCCGTTGAGTCGCGCAACATCGAAGGCGCCTGGGACCACTTGCTCATCAGGGGCGTGACGAAAACCTCGTACCGAGGGTCTCGGCATGCCCCTCGCGCAGACCCTGCACAAAGGAGAACCGATCATGAGGCGCTTCGTTGGAATCATCCCTGTCATTTTTTTCTTGGGAGCCTGCGGCGGCAACAGCGGCAACGGGCAGGGCACGAACAATTCAAACAATTCAAACAACTCGAATAACTCGAATTCGGTGGAGTGCCAAGGGACGGCTCCCGCAGCGGACAAGCAAGAAGGTGTCTGCGCTCATGCGGTCAAGGTGTGCGACAACGCCTCGGGCACCTGGGTCGAGCCGGACTACAGCCTCATCCCTGGCTATGAAATCGATGAAGTAACCTGTGACGGCCAGGACAACGATTGCGACGGCGTGGAAGACGAAAACCTGACGACGCCCTTCTACGAAGATGCTGACGGAGACGGCTTCGGCAACGGGGACATGCCTGCCATGATGGCCTGCGCACCGCCCGAGGGCTATGTCGCCGACGACAGCGACTGTGACGACTCGACAGCCACTGGCGCTGCCTGCCATGACGCATGCAACACCTACTACCAGGATGCAGACAGCGACGGCTACGGCGACCCGGACCAGTCCGTCTCGGCCTGCGCACCGCCCGATGGTTACGTGGACGACGACAGCGACTGCGCCCCTTCAGACCCGGCCCATTGGCATGACTGTTCCTCCTGCACAGACCTGGACGGCGATCAGTACGGAGATGGCTGCGACCTGGGCCCGGACTGTGACGATTCGACGACCAGCGGCGCTGCATGCCATGACGCATGCAACACCTATTTTCAAGATGCAGACAACGACGGCTACGGCGACCCGAACCAGACAGTCTCGGCCTGCGCACCACCAGCGGGCTACGTGGAAAATAGCAGCGATTGCGCCCCCTTAGACCCGGCCCATTGGAACGACTGTTCCTCCTGCATCGACCTGGATGGCGACCAATATGGGAGGGATTGCGATCTGGGCCCGGACTGTGACGACTCGACGGCCACCGGCGCTGCCTGCCACATGGGGTGCAACGGCTACTACCGAGATGCAGACAACGACGGCTACGGCGACGAGAACCAGAACGTCATCGCCTGCGCACCACCAACGGGCTACGTGGAAGACGACAGCGACTGCGCCCCTTCAGACCCGGCCCATTGGCATGACTGTTCCACCTGCACCGACCCGGACGGCGACCAGTACGGAGATGGCTGCGACCTGGGCCCGGACTGCGACGAGTCGGTGGCAACAGGTGCATCCTGTCACGCGTCATGCAACACATACTACCAGGATGCCGATAGCGACAGCTACGGCAATCCGAACCAGTCGGTCCTGGCCTGTTTACCACCCTCCGGGTATGTCACAAACGACGGTGACTGCGACGACTCCAATGCCAATCGCAACCCCGGGGCCATGGAACTCTGCGACGGCATCGATGATAACTGTGACACGGTCATAGACGCAGGACCATGTCAGGCGCATGCATCCTGTGACGACGACGGTGGCCAGGCGCCGGCGGTTTGCTCCTGTGACGATGGATACGTGGAACTGCCTGCCTCACCAGGAACCTGTCAAGCCGCGGCAACGCCTCTTCCAGGAGACCTGGCCATTACAGAAATCATGATTCAGCCCAGCGGAAGCGCAACCCTGGCAGAAGGCCAGTATTTCGAAATCCTGAACACCACCGACGCCACCTTGAACATGACAGACATCGGATTCACAGTGGAAAATACCACAGAACAGGCCACATCCCACCTGACGACTCTCACCATCCTGGCGCCCCATGATTACTTCGTCGTGGCAGCATCGGGTGATGAAACCAGAAACGGGGGACTGACCCCGGACCAGGTCTTTTCCGGAATGCCCGTACTTGGCGTAAGCTACGGAGACATCCGTGTCATCGGCCCAGACGGGAGTCTGCTGCTCGACAGCGTCTCCTGGGACGATACATGGAACCATGCCGAGGGCACGGCATTGGACCTGTCGCCTGGGGCATTGGCTGGAAATCCGATGATGCTCAACGACCAGCAACAGCACTGGTGCCACCACCGGTTCTCCTCTCTTCCAGGGGGGGATCGCGGCACGCCGGGTGCAGAAAACGATGACTGTCTCGTGACCTGGTGCAATGTACAATGGCCCCCATCCACGACCACCAACGCCGGCCTGAGTACCGAGGCCATCTACGGTCAGGTGTACGAGCCTGGGATCACCGACTCGGCCGGACAGGGGCCGTTCCTGTGGCCCGAGCTTGGGTACGGGCCGGAAAACAGCATTCCTGGGTCCGGCTGGTCCTGGACCACGGCTGCCTACAACACAGACTCTGGAAACAACGACGAATACTCGGCGACCATCACCCCACAAACCGAGGGCACATTCGACTACGCCTATCGCTTCAGCATGGATGGCGGTCTGACCTGGCAGTTGTGCGACCGCGGGGGAACCTCCCACAACGGCGAGCCGTATGACCCTTCCGACAGCGGAGTGCTCACGGTCAATCCAGTGGCATGGACCCATGTGGCCTTGGGCTTTTATCATAGCTGCGGCCTGGCAACCAACGGCGAGACCTACTGCTGGGGGGAAAACTCCTGGGGGCAACTGGGCAATGGGGCGACGGACGCCACCACCATGCCGTCCCTCGTCTCGGGAGGGCATCAGTTCACGGTCCTGACCGGAGGCAGTTACCACACCTGTGGTCTCACCGCCGATGGCACGGCGTACTGTTGGGGCTGGAACGACTACGGACAGATCGGTGACGGTTCCACCACGAACCGGGTCGTCCCCACCCAGGTCAGCGGTGGGCTGACCTTCGTTGCCATCTCCGGTGGGTACAACCACACCTGTGGGCTCACCGACACCGGGGCCGCCTACTGCTGGGGGTACAACTACTACGGTCAGGTCGGTGACAATTCCACGCAGCGACGTTTGGTTCCCACTGCCGTGGCCGGCGGCCATGCCTTCACCGACCTGGCCACAGGATGGTCCCATAGCTGCGGCATCGCCGACGACGGAAACACCTACTGTTGGGGACGAAACAACAACGGTCAGCTCGGAGACAACAGCATCGCGACACGCACGGTTCCCACCCTCGTCACCGGCGGCCTGCATTTCACGGCGATCTTCGCAGGAGACTACCACACCTGCGGCATCGCCGACGACGGAAACACCTATTGCTGGGGGAAAAACAGCAGCGGCCAGCTCGGCAACGGCGATCAAACCGATCGGCACCAGCCCACCCTGGTCAGTGGAAACATCGCCTTCCAATCCTTGGAAGGTGGTGGGAGTCACACCTGCGGCGTGACAACAGACGACTCAGCCTATTGCTGGGGTGACAACAGCAATGGTCAGATCGGCGACGGCTGGCCTGTGACGAGGCTCACACCGAGCTTGGTGACGGGTGGCCATGCTTTTTCCGAAATCGCGGCCGGAGAGAAGCATAGTTGTGGTGTCACGACATCCGGCGACATGTTCTGCTGGGGATACAACGGGCACGGAGAACTGGGAAACGGTTCCACAACCGACGCATATGATCCAGTGGCCACCATGAAGCCCTGAGTCTCGGACCGAACAACAAAGACTCTCAGAATTCTCTGGTCATCTCGATCCTTGACAGAGAATCTTCCCTGGTCCATCTCTAGGAAAGAAACGAAATGTGAATCTGTTCGTTGACCGTGCGGGCGGGGAAGAGCCCCAAGGGAAGCCGGTGGAAATCCGGCGCGGCCCCCGCCACTGTGACTGGGAACGAAAGCGGCAAGAAAGCCACTGGCAGATGTGGGATCCAACCAGGGTCCATCTGTTGGGAAGGCGCCGCGAGTAGGTCGAACCAGGAGCCAGGAGACCGGCCCGCACGGCTGGCGCCGCCCTCCGGGGAGGAGGGGATCGAGCCGCCTGCCTTGCGCAGTCGTCTTTCCTGTCTCCGATACTCCCTCTCTCCGGCATGACGGCGCCCAGAGGCGCCGTGGATGCCAGCAACCAGCAAGACTCCGTCGAAACGAATAAACAGCCTCGTTGCCGCTGCAAGGCCCTCTGTCCCTACATTCCCTGCGGCCACACAATTACTGCTCCTCCTCGCCCTGGCCTCCAGTCCGACGCCGGTCCTTGCCCAGACGCTCCATGTCCCTGGTCTGGACGTCACCGACAGGCCACTGTCACCTGAAGACCCCGAATCCAACCCAACGGCCTTCGCAACCTCCGAACCCCTGGACCACAATGCCACGGAGGCCCAGACCCTCCCTGAACTCCTTGCCTTGCAGCCAGGCGTGCAGGTGCGGTCCATGGGCGGACTTGGCTCGTTCACGGCCATCCTCATCCGCGGGTCCTCTCCGGACCAGGTGGCGGTGTTCCTGGACGGCATCCCCCTCAGCAGAGGCGCATCGCCGGCAGTGGACCTGTCCACCCTGCCCTTCTTCCTCCTGGATCGAATGGACCTGTTCCGCGGAATGCTCCCGGCGGAACTGGGCTCCTTCGCCGTGGGCGGAGCAGTCAACCTGGTGACCAGGTGGGCCCCCAAGAGGCCCACGACGGAGGTCTACGCGGGACTGGGAAGCTGGTGGACCAGGCGTGTCGGTCTGTACCAAGGTCTCAGAATCGGCAGGTGGGGGCTGTCTGCAGCAGCCACCTACCAGGGCTCCCAGGGCACGTTCCGCTACTTCGACGACAACCAGACCCCTTATCAGACCGCCGACGACCGCTACCGAACCAGGTCCAACAACCAGTTCGACCAGGTGGGCCTGCTCGCCAGGATACGGCACAGGTGGCGTTGGAAGACTACGATTTTCCAGCAATTCACCTGGAGGCGGACCGCACTGGCAGGCACGGCCAGCCAGCCGCCCATCGACGGTCCTTTCTATGCATTTCTGCGTCAGGCCCTCGGTGTCCAACTGGAACGGCCCAGGTTCGGGAGGCTGCCTCTCGGCCTCATGGTCCGTGGCTACGGAGCCTATGTTCGAGAACAATTCTCGAATCCCGAGGGACTGCTTCTGGCCCTGGGGCGCACCGACTCCATCCAGAACTCCGGGCAGGTAGGCATCACGAGTCGTCTCCAGTTCTTCTGGGGTACCCATCAAATCATTGCCTTGATCTCGGACCTGGGTCTCGACCTGTATCGCGAGTTCGATCGGCTCTCCCGCAGCAGCAATCCTGTCCAGTCCCGGATCACCTCGGGCCTGGCGCTCCGCGACGAAATCACGGTCTGGCGAGACCGCGTCGTCCTCGTTCCGGTGGTGCGCATGGACATGGTCCGGGACCGAATGGACGATGGGTCCATCGTGACGGGCAGATTGGATTGGCTCCTCAGCCCGAGGCTCGGCCTGGCCTTGAAGCTGGAAAACGGATTCAGTCTCCAGGGAAACGTGGGGAGGTATTTCCGGCCGCCTTCCTTCATGGAAATCTTCGGATACCACGGTGTCGTCCGTGGCAACGCCGATTTGAAGTCGGAAGACGGTTGGAATTTCGACCTGGGCCCCGTCTTTCGCAGACGATTCGCTTCTGGACCGGTGGACCGCCTGGACCTGAGCGCCGCGGGCTTCGGTCGGCGAGTCTCCAATCTCATATATCTCCTGCCCACGGCCAGGTCCCTGGTCGCCCAAAACTGGGGAGAAGCCTAGGTCGCAGGGGCCGAAGCATCAGCCGCCATTTGGCTCGTCACGCAACTGAGAGTTTCGGCTGCCTACACTTATATCTACACCAACTACTTGGGGCCGGTGAAGAATCTCCAGGGAAATGAACTCCCGGGCCGCAGCGCCCATTCGATATCTGGGCGACTCGACTGGGCGCGCACTTGGGGCCGATGGGCCGTAGGTCTCTATGGCCAGGTCCACTACCAATCCGCCTTCTGGAGAGACCTGTCCAACCACAACGAGTCCCCGGGCAGAGTCTTTCTTGCCCTGGGCCTCAAGGTCCATCCCTGGATTCCGGGCCTCACGGTTTCCCTGGAAGGACGCAACCTGCTGGGACGGCTCACCGAGCAAGTCCCTGCTCCCGAATTCACTGGCCTGGGCCACATTCCCCAGGCTGTCGCAGATTATGCTGGCTATCCCATTCCAGGACGGGCCTTCTACGTCACGCTGAATTGGAGAAACCACTGAACAACGAGCCGTCAAACTGTCTGCTCGACACCATGACACAGAACGAAATCGAGAAAGGAGCAACCACATGACACAACGAAACCACATCTTCATCTTTTCGATGATCGTGGCACTGCCACTCGGCCTGGCAGGACTCCAGGCCTGCAGCGACGACGACTCCCATGCAGCAATCGACGCCGCAACCTCGCAGGATGCAGACCTGGATGCGACCCTCCAAGACGCCACGTCCACCCAGGATGCAGACGTGGCCCAGGATGCAGAAGCCGATGGCCAAACGAGCTGTGATCCGGGAGACCACACATCCACACCCCATGCAAGGGCCGTGATCACCACGTCGTCTTACGGCAACGGTGGCGGCATGTCGGTGATCACCCTCGCCGACCAGTCCGTCCAGGCGGACGTGGCCCAGCTCGCCGAGGACTCCATCACCCGGTGGTTCGACCACAAATTGTGGGTGCTGGGCCGCTACAACGCCGACAACCTGACCATCCTGGATGGAGACGACTATCACCTCCTGGGTCAGTACTCCCTGGGAGTGGGCACCAACCCACAAGACATCGTCTGTGTCTCCACCTGCAAATGCTACGTGACGTCCTTCGACACCAAAGACCTTCTGGTCATCGACCCCACGGCGGATGCCAGCGACATGGTCACCAGCCGCATCGATCTGTCGCCAGTGGCGGACCCAGACGGGCTGCCCGAGGCCACC
>CAZIJS010000237.1:0-6985 GCA_964539505.1 uncultured Myxococcales bacterium | reverse complement strand
ATGTTCGTGGTCGATCCCGTCAAGGACGCCTCGGGCCGTGTCACGGCCCTGCTCTTTCGCGGGGGGGGATGGGGACACGGCGTGGGCATGTGTCAGATGGGGGCCATGGGCCGAGCCAAAGCGGGCTGGACTTTCCGGCATATCCTGCAACACTACTATCCTGGAACGCATCTGGTAAAAATGTACTGACGCCGGCCGGCGACGGCTCGATGGCCGGCTGTCCGGCGGACACTTTCTTGCCCCGCGGCCCGGATTGTCCCTGCGAGATCTCGCGCGCAGGTCGAGGAGTGATTGTCGAGGAGTGAATCATGACATGGGCCTTGGGCAAGGTTCCCTGGAAGACGATAGCCGAATTGATTCCTCCGGTGGGGGATCGGTCGGTGCTCCAGGGCCCTGGGCTGGGTTTGGACGCCGCTGCCATCCGCCTGGGCGATGGGATCCTCGTGACCGCCACCGACCCGGTGACCTTTGCCACCGACAGGCTGGGTTGGTACGCCGTCTGGGTGAATGGGAACGACGTGGCCGCATCGGGCGCCAGACCTCGATGGTTCCAGGCGGTGGTCTTGCTTCCGGAGGGGAGCGGTCGTGACATGGCGGGCGACATCATGCAGGGGATACAAGGAGCCCTGGAGTCTCTGGGAGCCGACCTGGTGGGTGGGCATACGGAAGTCACCTCGGGGTTGGCCAGACCTATCGTCGTGGGACAGATGATGGGAGAGGCCCTGGGCGGCAGGGTCTTGTCTGCTGCCGGGGCTCACCCCGGGGACCTGGTGCTGTTCGCGGGTCACGTGGCCTTGGAGGCCACGGCACTTCTGGCACTGGAGATGGGCGAAGAACTGGTCCAGGCCGGCCTGTCCGAGGAGGAGCTGGATCGGGCGCAGAGATTGCTGGAAAAGCCCGGCATCGGGATCGTGTCTGCGGCCCTGGCGGCAGCCCACACGGGGAAGGTCTCGGCCATGCACGATGTGACCGAGGGCGGGCTGGCCCAGGCATGTCTGGAGATGGCCGATGCATCGAACGTGGCCTTGGAGATCCGTGGCGAGTCATTGCCCCTCCTTGACGTGACGTCACGGGTCTGCGATGTGTTGGGCATCGATCCCCTCGGGGCCATCGGATCGGGAGGGCTGTTGTTGACTTGCCCGCAGGAGCATGCCCTGGAGGTTCGGTGGGCCGTGCGGCTGAATGGAAGCCGCTGCGAGGTGGTGGGACGTGTGTCGGAGGGGCATGGTGTCTCCTTGTCGCGGGGGCATGATGTGATGGCCATGCCGCGTTTCGATCGCGATGAAGTGGCAAGGCTCTTTTCGGAGCGAGGCGCGGTGACCTGAAGACAGAAAAGCGATCGAACGAAAGGGGTTTTTCCGGAGGTGCAGGATGGTGCGACGCAGTTCGAGACGAGGGGAGCGGCTGGTGGGAGGACGACAGGGCTTTGTCGCTTCCGGGTTCCTTCCACGTATCCCAATTGCACCATGCCCGTTCCTTGCCCTCCGGCCAACAATACCATAGGCTCTGCAACCGGCTGGTTGAGGACCACCTCTCCTGCCACGCCTGGTGCGAACATGACGTTGACGTTTTCCATTCACGACGAAGGAGATTATGTCTACGACTCCTGTGTGATCATCGACAATTTCCATTGGATCACCCAGTCCATTGAGGGGCCGGGCACCGTCAAGTAGGCCTGTCGCTGGGTGACGACGAAACGCGAGGAAGCAGATGCTGGACAGACGAGTGATTGCGAAGAATCCCGAGACCGTTCGAAAGGCCCTGGCGCGCAGGGGCGCCTATGCGGTCGAGGCGCTCGACCGGATCATCGAGCTCGAAGAACGCTGGCGTTCTCTCAAGGCAGAGGGCGACGAGTTGCGACACCAGCGCAAACAGAAGACCGCTGAGATGATGAAAATGCGGGGGGGCAAAGGGCAGGCCGGTGGGGGGCCAAACGAGGAGGATGTCGCTGCATTGCGCCGGACTCTGGGAGAACTGTCGAAGCGGGTCAAAGAGATTGAAGTCGAGGTGCGACGTATCGAGGAAGAACGCCGCGACCTGTTACTGCGCGTGCCCAACCTGCCCGACGAGTCAGTGCCTGACGGTGCGGACGAGACCGGCAACGTAGAGGTGGCTCGTTGGGGGACGGTTCCCGCGATGTCTTTCGTACCCAAGCCCCATTGGGAACTGGGCGAGAGCCTGGGGATCCTGGACTTCGAAGCAGCCGGCCGCATGTCCGGGTCGCGGTTCGCCGTGCTCCTGCGCCAGGGGGCTGCCATGGAGAGGGCTCTCATCAGCTTCATGCTGGACCTGCACGTGCGTGAGCACGGCTACACAGAGGTCTGGCCTCCCTACCTCGTCAGGCGCCATGCCATGGAGGGGACGGGACAGCTTCCCAACCTCGAGGAAGACGCCTATCGGACCGCGGGCGACGATCCCTATTTCTTGATCCCAACGGCAGAGGTGCCTCTCGTAAATCTCCACCGAGAACAGATCCTGGAGCCCGAGCAGCTCCCCTTGCGCTACGTGGCCTACACGCCTTGCTTCAGAGCCGAGGCAGGGTCCCACGGCAAGGATGTCAGGGGGCTGATGCGCCAGCACCAGTTCAGTAAAGTGGAACTCGTGCAGATCGTCCGGCCGGAAGATTCGGACCGAGCCGTCGATGAGTTGCGGTCCCATGCCGAGGAGGTGCTCCGCCGCCTGGGCCTGCCCTACCGGGTCATGCTCCTTTGTGCCGGGGACATGGGGTTTTCCGCGGCCAAGACCTTCGACCTGGAGGCATGGGTGCCGGCCCAGGGCCGCTACCGGGAGATTTCCTCCTGTTCCAACTGCACCGACTTCCAGGCCAGGAGGGCCACGATCCGGTATCGGCATGCCCAGGGAGACAACCGCCTCGTCCACACCTTGAACGGGTCGGGGCTGGCCGTGGGCCGGACGATCATCGCCATTTTGGAAAACTACCAGCAAGAGGACGGATCGGTGGTGATTCCCGAGGCGTTGCGGCCATACATGGGGGGGATGGAACGGATCGAGCCCAAGGATTGAACGCTCGACCGGCAGGCCCTTTAGGGAAAATGATGCATTGGAGAAAGGACAGGCCGGAAATGGGCCGTATCGAAAAACGCCGAGGGAACGAGGGGCGCTTACAAGAAGATTCCGGGACAGAGTCGGCACCCTTGGAGGAGATTGTGCAGGGGCATGCCACTCGGAAACGGGGAGGGTCTCATTGCCTCCTTGAGTCAGGGCTGTTTCGGGGGCTGCTGGGCCTGGCAGTGGTTTTGTCGCTGGGTTCTGCCGCCTGCATGGATGCTTATGGTTCGAAGAGAGCCCTGGCCAGGTCCATCGACGACTTCAATGCCCAGGTGCGATGGGGCCGGCAAGAACAGGCCGCCGCCTATCTGACACCGAGGCTCCGGAAAGAGTACTTGGATCGGGTGGAACGCCTCGGAGAAAAGATCGGCATCACGGGCGTGGAGATTCTGCGCGTCATAGCACGGCAGGGGGGCAAAGAGGCCCTGGTGCGCCTGAGATTCAAGTGGCAGCGTCGCGACGAGATCATCCTACGCCAGACCCTCCTGGTGGAGACATGGCGCAAAGTGGGCAAGGGCTGGGTCCTGGTCCGCATCCGTCAGCTCACCAAGCCGATCGTGCCCATCCTGCCGCCTGGTCCCAGGGCGGTGGAGGTAAACGAGGAACGCTGAACAGAGCTCTTCTGGGGACTGCATCCGGCTTGTCCATGGGAGGACGATGCATTCAATCTTCCGCTGAGACTATTTGTTGCTCTGCTTCCGGCAGGATGGATGCTTTCCTTGCCAAGGAGACGGTTTCGTTCACGAGGCGGTCGAAGGGCAGGCTGAGAGGTTCTTGCGCGCCGGCCAGGTTGACCTGGTAGCGCAGTCCAATGCCCCACCAGACAGCGATTCGACCGGGCCGAAGTCCCGCTCGTTGTAGTGGTGCGCCTGCATCCAGGAGTCGTTGGGCCAGACCGTCTGGATCGGAAATGGTCAGAACCCGAACCCTTGGAGGCGTCATCGAAGTGCTGGAACGCTTCACGAGCAGCACCAGGTCTGGTTTGCTCGCCGGGAGTTCCCCGATCAGAACTTCGGCGGTCAGCCGGCCTTCTTTGGTCGATTCGAAACGAATCTCCAGGTTTGTTTCTTCAAAGGATCCGAACAGGCTGGCTGCGGATCCCGCAGGCGTGTCGGCCGCGCCGATGCGGCCTCCTTCCAGGCCAAGCGTGGAGAGAACCGCTCGGATGGACGCCAGCCATGTTTTCCACTGTCTCGCCGTCACATGGCTGGTGACCCGCGAGGCAGTAGGCGGGGCGGGGAGGGCAAGTATCTGCAATCCGGCGGCCGCGAGCATGTAATAGAGGGGATTGTCCAGCCGAAAACCAGACAGTGCGATGAGCAGCAGCCCCGCTGCCGAGGCCCGGTCCTTCTCTTCGGAACGCACCAGGCCCACCAGGAGTGTAAAGAATGCCACTGAGGAAAGGATCACGGCCAGGGCCTTTGCCGTGGTGGTGGGCACCGAGATGCCCAATGCATGCGTGGCCAGATGCTCCGCTGTCCGATACCGGAACTTGGCGGCAAGGGACAACGAAACTGTGATTGCCAGACCAACGGCCAGGGCCCCGGGATCGGTGATGAGTGCGATGACGGCCTTTGTTCTCACGGAAAGCCACTTCGTGACGTCATGGTCTTGGCCCCTTTTCCTGCCAGGCGCTTTTTTTGAACGCCTCGACGGCGCCAGCAAGAAAAAGAGCCACAAACCAGCCAACTCCACCACGAGTCGGCCATGCTCCACGAGAAACGTTGCTGTCCTGGCGCGTTCCGTTTGTCCGACATCCGTGGAAACGGAATCCCAGAGCATGTTGCGATAGAGAGCAAGTCCGAGCAACGGCAGGACAATGAGCGTCATGGCGACAGAACGTCTCGGGGAGGATCCGCTGGTCCATGCCAGGAGCAACAGGGCTCCCAGATAGAGCATGAAAACCAGGTTGAGATATGGAAGCAAGGGGGCTGCAGCGTTCGGGGGGATTCCCGGTGCCGGCTGCATGTTTGCGGCCATGCTGACCGCTCCGAGGGGCAGGAAGAGACAGGCTGCCAAGCCGAGGATCAGTTTGACCCAGGTGGGAGGCTCTTCGTCGAAGACCAGGACCCTATAGGCGGAAGAAACGATGATCGGGAGTGTAGCAAGCCCGGCAAGATAGGAGAAAAAGGGGGCCAGGTCCGCCAGGATCCGATAGATTCTCGTGACTTCTCCCAACGGTGGAGGAGCGAGGAGAGTGACCAGGATACGGTGGACGAGGATCTCGATCAACGCTGAACCCACCAACAAGGCGAGCAACGGATGGGAGGGAGATATGGAGTTTGCCCGAAAACGAGGCATCATCGACCCTTGGCGTCTTTCGAGTATCCAGCAGTAGCCGAGTCCGGATGCGGCGTGACCGATTGGACCCACTACGAGACACAACAGGTTTTAGCCGTAGCCGAGCGCAGAGGCGATATGGTACCCTGCGACAGCGAGAAGATAGCCCAAGAGGGTCAGAGAGGTCCATTGGAAAATAGGCCACTTCCAGGTTCCCGTCTCTTCCCGGACCGCGGCGAAAGTCGCCATGCAAGGGGAGGCAATCAGGAGAAACAGGATCAGTCCAATGGCGGCGGCCACGGAATAGCTGTGCCTCAGTTGCGCCGTCAGGCTTCTGCCTTTTTCTTCCATGGTCGAAGAGAAAACGATTCCGACCTGGGTCACGAAGACTTCCTTGGCTGCCACGGCACCAAGGAACGCCGTACCCATGCGCCAATCGACGCCCATTTGCGAGATAGCTGGCTCCATTGCCTTCCCGATTCGCCCTGCGAACGACTGTTCGAGTTGCGCGGCGGCTCGCTCGGTCTGCGTCAGGTTACGGCCGGAATCGGACCGGTACCGGGGGAAGGACGCCAGGGTCCAGAGCACCAGGGAAATGGCGAGGATGATGGTTCCGGCTTTCCTGACATAGAGCCAAGCACGCCTCGTGGCATGTACCGAGATGGCCCGAAACGTGGGCATCCGGTAGGGAGGAAGCTCCATGACGAAGGGGGCGTCTTCGCCTGACAAGACCGTGAGTCGGAGGAGTTTGGCCAGCAGTCCTGCCAAGATCACGCCGAAAACATAGATGCCCATGAGCACTGCTGCCTTGCTCTGAGCAGGGAAGAAGGCCGAGACGATGAGCACGAACCCGGTGAGGCGGGCTGAACAGGAAAACAGGGGAATCACCAGGATCGTGACGAGGCGATCCCTCTTGTCCTCCAGGATTCTCGTGGCCAAGATAGCCGGCACGTTGCATCCGAATCCCACCACCATGGGGATGAAGCTCTTTCCGTGGAGCCCGACTTTGTGCATGACCCTGTCCATGAGAAAGGCAGCTCTGGCCATGTATCCTGTGTCTTCCAGAAATGCCAGCCCCAAAAAGAGAATGAGGACGTTTGGGAGAAACACGAGGACCGCGCCCACGCCCCCAATGACGCCGTCGACCAACAGAGACTCCCATGTGGTCCCGAGAAACGCGGGCCAGTACGTTCGAAGAAGGTGTCCCAGATCCAGTAGTCCCCTTCCGAGGAGATCCGCCAGGGGCGTCCCCACGGTGAAGGTAAGCCAGAAGATGACATAGAGGAGGATTCCGAAGATGGGGAACCCCAGGTATCGGTGCAACAGTATCTTGTCGATCTTGTCGGTGAGGGCGTACCGATCGATTTTTGCTTGCTTGCGAACGGTCTCCTTGAGCAGGCCCGTGGCAAACCCGTAACGCTGGTCGGCCAACGTGATGGCTGGTTCTTCTCCCAGGAGGTTGACGAGACGTTTGCGCTGGCGCTCCACTTCTTCGAGGACCTGGTCTGCACCGCGCTGGCGCAAGAGATTGATGACTTCTTCGTCGTCCTCCAAAAGTTTGATGGCGGTCCAATGTTTTGGATAGGGTGACGTGTCCAACTCGCCGAGAGCTTGCTCCACCGCATCGAGGGCTCGT
>CAZIJS010000236.1:0-6990 GCA_964539505.1 uncultured Myxococcales bacterium | reverse complement strand
GGGAGTGGCGGCTGGAATCGCAGTGGACTTTTTCCAGGGACAAGGCCAGGCGGCCACCCTCCTGGGCAGCTCTCGAACCACCAGTGACCTGCTGCCAGGCACCTCCGAGGTGGTCAGCCTCACCGTGCCAAGCCAGGCCCAGCCTGCAACCTATTCAGTCATCGTCGACAGTGCGGACGCCGTGGCCGAATGCGATGCAGACAACAACGACGACGTCGTCACCGACGTTGAATGCCCGGTGGTGCAGTAGCTCAATCTACTTGCAAATGGAAATCTCGGTGTCCAGCGACCAGGGAGCCGGTAGGACCTGGCCTGCTGTCACTCAGGAATTCCTGCGGTCTCGACTGCCTGTCTGGCGGCCTTCTTGGCAGCCCTGCGTTCGCGCCTCCTGGCAAGCGCTCCGGCGATGAGCACGTACCAGGCCGGCACCACGAAAAGGGTCAGGAACATGGACGTGAGGAGCCCGCCGATCACCGCCCTGGCCATGGGAGCCCAGGTCTCCGACCCCTCCCCGATCCCCAGGGCCAACGGGAACATGGCCAGAACCGTCGTCAGGGTGGTCATCAGGATGGGACGCAGTCGAACCTTGCCTGCCTCCACCGCTGCGTCGATGAGTGTGTCCCAACGACGATCCCAGCGCTGCTTGAGAAAATCGATGAGCACGATACCGTTGTTGACCACGATCCCAGCCAGCATCACGATCCCGATGGCTGCCGTGGTGGTCAGGTGCGTGTGGGTGACGTAGAGAGCCACTGCCACCCCCACCACGGAGAGAGGCACTGAAAACAAGATGACGAAGGGTTCGAGCAGGGACTCGAACTGGGATGCCATGACCATGTAGACCAGGAGAATGGCCGCAGCAAAGGCCATGACCATGTATCGCATGGAGTCCTTGAAGTCCTTGGCAGAACCGCCAATGGTCCAGACTGCATCCGAAGGCCAGTCCACCTTGGTCTTGAGAGCATGCTCCACATCCTTGAGCACGTCGCCCATGGCGCGGCCGTATATGGATGCCTCCACCTTGACGAGGCGTTGCTGCCCCAGCCGCTCCACTTGCACGGGGGCCATGGTGTCTTGCACCCGGGCCAGGGTCCCCAGCGGCATGGGAATCCCCGGCCCCACGAACACAGGAAGATTGCGCAGCAGGTCGGCATTGCGGCGCACGCTCTCAGGGGCACGCACCCGGATGTAGTAGTCGTCTCCGTCCTGCTCGAAGAGCCCTGCCACGGTGCCCAGGTAATACGTGGAAATGGTGGACGTGGCCCGACCTGGGTTGGTGCCGAGCTGGGCCAGCCGTTCACGGTTGAGACGAATTTCGAGCTTGGGTGTCGTGGCTTCGAGGTTGTGTTTCACGTCCCGGATACCCTTGATGCCTTCGAGCACCCGGCGGATCTTGTCGGCAAGCAGCCTGCCCCGCACCAGATCGTGCATGAACACGTGCACTTCGATGTCGGCGCCAGACCCCATCGGGTTGAACACAAAGGGCCTGACCTCCACTCCTGGAATGGCCTTGAGCGGACCTCGCAGCGCCTCCTCGATTTGTTGTTGCGTCCTGCGGCGATCTCGCATGGGAGGCAGCTTGATGCGAACCCTGCCCCCGTATTCTCCGGATCCGAACACCGCTGCGATGCCCTCGCCGCTGCCTGCGTCGGTGGAAACGAGCTGAGCCTCGGGAACCAGCCGCTTGGCTGTCTGGGCCACCCGCTCGATGAGCTTCGAGGTCGTCTCCAAATTGTTGGCCGAATTGGTTGTCACCTGCAGGTCGATACGCCCCTGGTCGGAATGCGGCATGAAGTCCGCCCCCACGGACTTGAGCAAGAAAATGGAACCGGCAAAGAGCGCAATACCCAAAAGAATCGTGGTCTTGCGAAACCTCAGGCTCTGGCGCACAAACCAGCCATATCCATCCAAGAACCGCCTGGTCTTTCGCGTCAGAGAGCCCACGAACCTGGCGTAGGCCCGCTGCGGCCGATCTTCAGCGTCGAGGGGCTCGTGTTTGAAGAGCTTGGAGGCGACCATGGGGATCAATGTGAGGGCCACCAGAAGCGAGGCCGCCAGGGCGAAGGAAATGGTGAGCACCATATCCTTGAAAAGGGCGCCCACGATGCCGGGAACGAAGAGCACGGGCAGAAACACCGCCAGGGTGGTCAAGGTCGAGGCCGTGATGGCCATGGTGACTTCCTGGGCCCCTTTGACCGCTGCTTCTGCCGGCTTTTGCCCCATCTTGTAATGGCGGAAAATGTTTTCGAGCACCACAATGGCGTTGTCTACCAGCATGCCGATCCCAAGTGCCAGGCCGGACATGGAAATCATGTTCAGACTGATATGCCCGGCGTCCATGGCCACGAAGGCCACGAGCAGAGACATGGGGATGGCGGCGGCCACGATGAGGCTGGCTCTCAGACTCAGCAAAAAGACCAGGAGCACCAGGCCGGCCAGGATGAACGCCTGCCACCCGGTGCGCACCACGTTGCCCAGAGACCGCTTGATGATGGTGGCCTGGTTGAACAGGACCTGCATTTTGTAGCCCTTGGGCAACACCTTCATGATCTTGGGAACGTTCTTCAAAATCCGGTCGGCAACGATCAAGGTATTGGCATCCGACTGCTTGCGGACCATGAGCATCACGGACGGCTTGCCGTTGACCGTGACGATGCGATCCTTGTCCTGGAACCAGTCCCGGACATGGGCCACGTCCCGGACCCGGATGACCCGGGCCGGGCGTCGCACCACGATGGTCTCGCGGATCTGGTCCACGGTGACGAATCGACCCATGGTTTCCACGGTGAGGAGCTGTCCTCCCTGCCGGATGGCGCCTCCTGGGAGCTGCAGGTTCGCCATGCGAATGGCCTGCACCACCTGCGATGCGTCTACTCGAAGGGCGCGTAGCCTCTCAGGTATGAGCTCTACATGAATCTCCCGCTTGAGTCCGCCGGCCGTATCCGCTGAAGCCACGCCTGGAATCCGTTCGAGTCTGGGCTCGATGATCTTTTCCGAGACGCGACGCACCTCGGCCGGCCCCTGGGGCCCGGAAACCATGAAAAAGACCACCGGCTGCATCGAGGGGTCGAAAGCGAACGTGAGGGGATCTTTGACCTCATCGGGCAGGTTGCGCACGAACAGGTCGATGTTCTTGCGAACGTCCATCTCCGCCTTGGCCATGTCCGTGCCCCAGGCAAACTCGATTTGTACCACCGAGATACCGTACTTGGACACGGACTTGACGTCCTTGACCCCCTCGACAGAGGCGACTGCCCCTTCCATCCGCCTAGTGACCAGTTCTTCGACGTCCTCGGGGCCGGCTCCATCGTACTGGGTGATCACCACGACCACGGGAAACGTAAGGTCTGGAAACAGGTCCCTGGGAAGCCTCATGTAGGAAAACACGCCGAATCCCACGACGCCGAGATAGACCATGCTCACAGTCACGGCCCTGCGAACACTCATATTGCTCAAGTTCATGTCCTTGCTCCGCAGATCGAGTCGTTTCGTCCAGACAAATTCCTATCGCCTCGATCCCGTCCGACCCCTCGGCGACATCCCGCCGGCCCGGCCCTCTGCCGGCCTCACGTCAGCCCTGTCCTTCGACGACATCCCGCTGGCCCGGCCCTCCGCCGGCCTTCCGCCGCCCCCTCCCTTCCCAGGTCCACCAGACGAAACACCCGAAGTACCAGGGGCCTTCGTGCTTTGCCGCCCTGACTGGCCCGGGGCCTGGGAACCAACGGAATCACTTGGCTTGCCCCCGGCCTCATCCCCGTCGGCGGCCCGGATTTTTTGGACCACCCGGACCTTGGCGCCGTCGCGCAACCGGAACACCCCCAACGTGACCACCTGCTCGCCTGCCGACAGCCCCTTGCGGATTTCGATGATCCCGCGGCGCCGTTCTCCCAAGACCACCTTTTTCGCTCGCACCCGGTCCCCGTCCAGGACGAAAATCTCGTGATGGATGGTCTCGTCTGCTCCCACGCGACGCACCACGGCCCTGGCCGGCACCGTGACCACGCCGGACCTGCGCCCCGTCTCCACCACGAGGTCGGCGAACATGCCGGGCCGCAACGCCAGATCCTCGTTGTCTACCAGGACCGTCACCGGTGCGGTCCTGGTGGCCCGATCCAGAACCGGGGAGATATAGTCCACCTTGCCCTGCCATGTCCGATGGGGATAGGCCGGCACCGTCACATGGACCGGCTGGCCCTTGTGCAACTTGACCAGGTCCAACTCCGTGGCCATGCCCTTGACCCGAACTTTGTCCATTTGAATGATGGTGCAAAGCGGCACCTGCGGCCCGGCCATGTCCCCCTTGTTGAGGAACCGCTGGCCGATGATCCCGGAGACTGGGGCCGTGATGCGGATGCGCGAGGCCATGGTATAGCTCTGGCTGAGCATGGCCTGCATCTGGGCCACCTGGGCCTGGGCCGCGTTGAACTGGGCCTCGGCGCGCTGGAGCGTGGCAATGGGCAAGGCGCCCGACTTGTAGAGCTTTTTCGTCCGTTCCAATTCGATCCCAGCCAACTTGAGCTGCGTCTTGGCGGCCTGGAGGCCCGCCTTGGCCTGGCGCACCGAATCGTGGAGAGGCCCCCCTTTGATGAGGGCGAGAAGCTGTCCCTTCTTGACCACCTGTCCCTCTTCGAAATTCAGGCGAACGATCCGCTCGGCCACCAGACTGAGCACCCGCACCTCCACGTCCGCCAGGACCTCTCCTGCCAGGGACACTTCCTCGGTAAACACCTGGAGCTTGGCCCGAGACACCTCCACGGGAATGACTTCGTCGCCCTTTTTTCCCTCGTCTCCCCCAGCCTTTTTACATCCCAGCACTCCGCCCCAGGCCACCAACCCAGCAAGGGCCAGCAACAGGCCCAACGTCCACTGTCGCCCCAGCCACCCAAAAGCATGTCGTGACCGCAAGGAACGCAAAAGGCGTTCAGACCGAGGGAACCGCTCAGACCGCACAAAACGTTCATGTCCTACAGAACGCTCGGGGCCCACAGTTCCCTGTTCCAATGGAGTCTCTGTTTTACTTCTCATGGTCGTCCTCATGGTCGTCCTCACCGTCGTCTTCGCGGTCGTCCTCACCGTCGTCTCTCCTGCGGATTCCGTCGTAGAGAAGTCGCCAGAGGCGCTCGGCCAGTCCGGGTTGGAGAATCGGAACCGACGGCATCATCGCCTGCACGAACCCGATGGACCCCAGACCCGACAGGGCCAGGCCGATATCCATCATGTCGCCCTGAATCTCCCCCTGCTCCAGTCCTTCTCGAATGATGTCCAACATCAATCCGTAACGCTCCTCTAAGAGCACCACGGGGTTGACATTGATCTCGAGGTTTTCGGGCAGATACATGGTGCTGTGGAACACACGGAGCAAAGCCCCATGGCTCTTGACGAACTCGAACTGATAGTCGAGCAGGGCGCCCACTCGTTCCCATGTCCCAGTTTTGCCCTGGATGACGGCCCTGGCGCCCTCCATGAAACGCTCGTGCACGTAGAGCACCATCTGTTCGTAGAGATCCGTCTTGCCCTTGAAATAGCTGTAGACCGTGGGCTTGGTGACCCCGGCTTTCTCGGCAACTTCCTGCAGCGAAGCCCCCCGATACCCCTTGGCCCCGAAAACCTCCAATGCCGCCTCCACCAGCGCCCGTCTCGTGCTGGCATGCGCTCCCACCCTTGCCGGTTCTGACCTGGGCCTTGCCCCACCTGAACCGTTCCCTGCTCTGCCGGCCCCGCTCCTACTCCCGGCTCCGGCCCCGGCGCCAGCCCCGGCTCCAGCCCCGCTTCCGCTCGATCCGCTCCTACTCGCACTCCCTGCTGGTGTCTGCCCCCCCCCTTCCACCACCTGATGCCCATCCTTGCTCTTGGTCTTGACCATTCTGTCGCATCCTCCAAACCGGTTTCCTGCCCCATGGGAAACCCTGCATCACTCGTATTTTCTGCGCATTCGAGCAGCTCTCGCCTTAGATGGACCACCCTTCGCCACTCTGAGCCACTCGGCGAATCCACGCTGGTTTACCTTTACTCATTGGTTAAACCACAACTTTACCAACCGGTCAACCCACAAAACGCATCATGACTGGCTGCAAAATGCCCAAAAGTCCGTCCTGCAATGCATGGCTCCAGGATCGGCCACCCTGGGACCGCACATGGGACAACACCGATACAGTCCATTGTCCCGTGAGGCCAGACGACAAGAAAGCCCCGTTATTCCGCAACATTTCGCAAAGAAAAAGCCGGATGGTTCCATGCCGCTGCCTCCCCCCACCACCACTTCACAAAATCACGCCATCGCCTGCGATTCTCCCCTCCGTTGACGAGACACCATGCAACGAACTGGACTCCTCCCGGACCCTGGATCGCGCTCCAACCAAAAGGCACCCCGCCACCCAACGCACCAATGCTTTTACCGCATGGTAAACCCCTTTGTGCGGATTGCCCGGTGACTGGCAAGACTCGTTGTTTCAGGGCAAAGAAAAACTCGCACATGGAACGGGAGGAAATGACTCCTGCCCGTGCAGTGGCTGCAGGCGCTCATTGGGCGCCCTGTGGGACAACGGAAAAAGATTGTCAAGGGTCGACAAAACGGTCTGTCCATGAGTTCGGCAAGACAGTTCCTTGGTCTGTCGAGAACCTCGGACATGAAGGGTTGACTCTCCTGCGTCCAGGCCTCTAATACGATTGCAGGGCGGCTTGGCCACCTGGGCAGCAAGGACAAAAGGAGGTTCCATGACAAAAACAGCGCGAGATCTCATGACGGCGAAACGAGCTATCGTCAGGAGGGACGAAGGCCCGATGAAAACCCATGCAGTCGCCCTGAACGTCATGGCGCTTTGCCTCGTGACGGCGGGGCTGCTGCTTTCTGGATGCAACAAGACCAAGGCCCGCCAAGAAAGCGGCAGCAGTCAGGCCAAGGCGCCTGCGGCACAAAAACGATCCAACGAGGCCAACGACTTGCGGATTCCCGGCCGGTCCGTGCCCTTGGGACGACTGGCGCGCATCGAC
>CAZIJS010000235.1:0-7077 GCA_964539505.1 uncultured Myxococcales bacterium | reverse complement strand
TTGAAGGAGCTGCGACTCCTTCGACTTTCGGCGTTTTCTGCGGAGTCTGCCCCCGAGCCAGAGGCCCAGGAGTCCAAAGAGCAAGAACGAGGAAGGGTCGCTCGATCCTGACGTGGTTGCACAGGCAGGGCAGCGTTCCTTGGAGACGACCTTGCCGTCGCAGTTCCGGTCGCCTTCTCCGCAACGTTCCCTGGCATGGGGGTGGATGTTGGCGTTGAATTCGTTGCAGTCTCTTTCCAGGCAGTGAATTCCTGTTCCGTAGCCGTCTTGGTCCAGGTCCACGCAGAGAAGGCAGCCATCGTCTGCGACCCCGTCACCATCCTGGTCGAGGCCGTCTCCACAGATGTCCTTTGCGTGGGGATGTTTCGATGGGTCTGTGTCGTCCTGGTCCGTGGGGCCGTTGCAGTCGTCTCCCGAGGGCCAGCCGTCCCCATCCCGATCGATGCAGTCGACGGGATTGCAGGCATTGGCGCAGGATTGATTTTGGATCCCACAGTTGTAGATGCATCCCTGGTCCCCTCCGCATGAGTTGGCGCAGTTCGAGTCTGCGCAGGCTCTCACGCAGTCGGGATCGAGACAGGCAGGGCCGTTCGGCCCGCTGTCGTCCAGACTCCCGTTGCAGTTTTCATCCTTGGTGTTTCCGCAGACTTCCTGGGCTTCAGGATGAACGCTCTGGTCGCTGTCGTCACAATCCTCCCAGGCGCAACCAGGTCCCGAACCCCAGCCGTCTCCGTCGAGATCCACGCAGTCTACAGAGGAGCAGGCCGACGAGCAGGACTGGTTTCGTCGGCCGCATTCGTAGAGGCAGGCATCGTCTGGAACGGCGCAGTTTTGTACGCAATCGGCCCTGGCACAGGCCATGATGCAGTTTGGATCCGCACAGGCTTCCTGGCTGGAAGCATGGTCGTCGATGGTTCCGTTGCAGTTGTCGTCCCGGCCGTTGCAGCTCTCTTGGGCCCCGGGATGCACTGCATTGTCCTGGTCGTTGCAATCTTTGGGGCGATCGACGCATTGAGGATTGGTCTGGGAGCAATCCCCGTCACCCACGCAGTAGCCGTCTCCGTCGGTGTCGAGGCACTCGTTGTCGCAACCCTCGTCCACGACGCCGTTGCCATTGTCATCGATGGCGTTGCCGCAGATGTCGTCACCACCTGGGTGCACATCTGGATCGCCGTCGTCGGGATCCTGCGGGCCTTCGCAACCGATACCCACCCCATATCCGTCGTTGTCCGCGTCGCAACAGAGCACCCCTTCGCAGCAGTCGTCTACGATGCCGTCGCAGTCATCGTCGGTGCCGTTGCCGCAAATCTCCTCCTCTCCACCCAGCCCTGCCTGTGGATTGGAGTCGTTGCAGTCTTGCGGGCCTTCGCATCCCGTGCCCACGCCGTATCCGTCGTTGTCCGCGTCGCAGCAGTCCGTTCCCGGGCAGCAGTCGTCGGTGATGCCGTCACAGTCGTTGTCGATACCGTCGCCGCATGCCTCATCGAGCAGTGGACTTCTCTGCGGATCCTGGTCGTCACAATCCGGCGTCTGGCAGTCCCGGCCGGAGGGAGAGCCATCGCCGTCTCGGTCTTGGCAGTCCACTCCCGGGCACCCCTCGTCGATGTTGCCGTCGCAGTTGTTGTCGAGTTGGTCTCCGCAGGTCTCGCCGGCGTCGGGATGGACGCTCGGGTCGTCGTCGTCGCAATCCTGTTTTCCCTCGCAGGTGACGCCGAAGCCAAAGCCGTCCTGGTCGTTGTCCACACAACCTGCCGGCAGTACACCGCCGGGTACGTGGATCTCCAGCGGTCCCTCCAGGTTGTCCGACCGGTCCGGATCGCTGGTAAATTCGTCGGAGTCCGCCTGGGCCCAAGAGTTGAGAATGATCGTGCCGTCACCGGGATCTGGTGGGCTCATTTCGTACCAGCGTTCCACGCAACTTGCTGATGTGAGGTTGTCGATGCGTTCGTGCACCTCGCCGGGTTCACCGAGTTGCGGCGGATCCTGGATGTCGCGGTCGTAGTAGATGTCGATCCAGAAGACCCGGGCGGTGGCCGCCCCCTTGTTGCAGACTTCGATATGATATCGGACCACGTAGGGCTTCTGCTCGCCCACAGTGGCGTCGAACTGGGTCACCACCAGGTTGGGATTTGCCATGTTGATATACATGGGCCCGCAGGTGTTGTTGCTTTCGATACCCTCGAGGACAAACCCGCCCGAGTCCGCCTTGACCCAGGACCTATAGTAGCCGTCGGGCGTATTGTGGCGTTCGTGCTTGATTTCCTTGCAGCCCACCGACCACCACCAGACATCGGGTGGAGTGAATTGGAGCTCCGTCACGGATTTGAAATGGTCGGAGTACTCGCCGTCTCTCGGTGGGTAGGCATGGTCGTAGAAAAAACCCACGCGAAAGTTTCTGGCCACGTCCGTGCCTATGTTGCACACGATGCCTTTATATTTGATGGTCGCCCCTTCCTTGGACGCGCTGCATCGCCAGACGATGAGATCTGGGCCCGATACCCACTCGACATCACTGACGGCAAGTTGTTGGACCGGATTTGCGGTACTATTGATCTGGCAATAGGCGTGGTACTTGCCGTTGGGTACGGTGGTCAGGGGGTCGGAGTGGTCGAAGTTCCTGCAACCCGAGCTGCCCGAGGACCAGTTCCAGGTCAGGTCTCCCTGAGGTGCATTGGACGTAGGAGGTGGGCTGGTCAGGTTGTACCAGAAGTCCACCCGAGCCGACTGGTTGGCTCCGTTGCTGTTTCTGCAAGCCCGGACATGCACCACCGGATGGCCGTTTACCACGTCCACCTGGCAGGTCTCCACCCAGTAGTCTTGCGCGAGTGCCGCCTGGGACCATCCGACCAGGGCGATCAGGATTGTGCCGAGGCTCAACGAGAAACGTCGCATAGGATCCTCCGAGGACCTGTGTCAGGTCACCTATTCGATGCGCAACAGCAGGGCTGCGCAGTCCATCGGTTGTGCATACCTGATGAGCATACGCTGTTGGTCGATGCAGCGTCAACGCGTTTGATGCCATTGTTATACAAGCCTGGGTCACGGCGTTGGACGCAGCGCCATTGTGGTTTGGCGGATGAAAAGACTTCGTGTTTTTTCGTCCAGAAGGCACAAATGGTCAAAGAAGGTCGGTGGAGCATGAAGGAGCGTATCGAGGATGTTTGGACCAAGCTTGTCTGAGATGGAGGATTCCGGGAGAACGCTCACCCTTTCCCTGGCCCGGGAAACATTGTCGACGATCTGTGATCATGAGTCCTGCCGGGTCCTGGACGTGGGCTGTGGGGAAGGGCGGTTTTTGCGGGATCTCCTTCACCAAAGGCCTGGTGTTTCAGCCGTTGGGGTGGACCCCTATGGACTGGATCGGGAGTCAGACGGTATCCGTTTCCTTCGTCTTGGTGCAGAGCGACTCGACGGTATGTTGGAACGCTTCGACCTCCTGGTCACATCCATGAGTCTCCATCATTTCCCTGATGTAGCGTCTTTCCTTCGGGCCGCCTGGTTTGTGACGCGCTGGCAGAGCGGGCGCCTGCTCATCGTAGATTGGAAGCAGGGCGTGGATACGGGTATTCCCGAGGCCTATTTTTCCATAGACGGGGTTTGTGAACGACTCGACTCCTCGGGCTGGTCATTGGAACTCCGTCTGGAGGATCGGTGGCACTTTGCGATCCTGGCCCGACCCAGGCGGTTTCGTTTCGCAGTGGCTTTGGGAGACGATGATGTCGTGGCCCGCGGAATGCTGGGCACCGCTCCTCGCTTCGCTCTTTTCGATTGTACGGGCAGTCGCATCGAGCAGGTGGAACTGCGTGACAACCCCTATGTGCAGACCAGGCAGCATCGCAAAACTCTGGACGTAGCCCGGTTCCTTTCGGATGCGTCCTTGCTCGTGGCTTCCCGAATAGGACCCAGGGGACAGGATCGGCTCAGAGCCAGGGGGATTCGGATGCTCCTGACGGGACGTCCGGTTCCTTTGCCTGATTTGGTGGGATTCTTGTCGGCTGATCTCGAATCAGGCGCGTCTTTCGCGGAGACAGGCGTGTTCGGAGGGCTGGGGGATGTCGACCTGAGGTTCCTGTGACTTTTCGTTGGCGGCTGGATATCTGGTGGCCAGGCTGAGACTGTCGTCGCCCTATTGGTTTTGCGTCTGGTCCGGTGCCACGGGCGGAGGAATCGTGTTGTCGGGACTGGGCGCCGGCTGGGGCGCCGGTTGGGGTGCCGGTTGATATGCGGGCGCCGGCTGGTATGCAGGCACTGGTTGCGGTGCCACTGGCCGGGGCCTTGGACGGTCTGGTTCTCCACCGAAGCGGATGCCGATGCCGATGCCGGGCTGGATCCAGTTCAGGCTGTTTTTGAGCCCCACGAAGGAAACCCGGTAGTAGTGGAATTCGGGTCGCAGGAAGAGCGCCACAGGACCGATGGGCACCTCGATGGAGATCCCGACGAAACCTCCGTAGTAGAGAGAGTTTGCCTGTTTGAGATCGTTGTCGCATTCATCGAGGGCCGAACACATCCAGTAGTTGTAGAAAAACCGGGCGCCGCCGTAAATCTGGAACATTCGGCCCAGCCGAACGCTGGCAAGCACAGGAAGGTCCAGTCCCACCCGGTGGAGAAAGATCCATGACGAAAAGTCCGCCCCGGGATCGATGGCCAGAGAGAAATTGCCCGCCTTGACGAGCCGCACCTTCACGTCCGCGGCGAGAGCCAGGGGCACCGAGTACTTGAATCCAATGTCCACTCCACCGCCCAAACCAACTCGGACGAAGTAGTCATTGTAGGGAAGGGCGATGAAGGGAATCTCTGCAGTATCATCGCTGTCCTCGTCGGGATTGTCCGTTTTTGGCTTGACGGTCTGGGACTTGGGAAATCCCGTGTATCCCACGCCTGTTCCGAAAGAGACCTGCCCTCGTTGGAGGGGTTCGGCGGTCCGGTACATGGATGCGTTGTAGCATCCAGAGAGGAGCAAGGTGAAAGCTCCTACCCAGACAAAGAGCGATTTCATGGTTGTGTCCTCCTGGTTTGGGTGACCAGCAGCCAAGGAACCGTAGCCCTATCCAAGGCCGACAGTATCGATGTTTCGCCGGTTTCTTTGCTCCAGACGGTCCTCTTCATGTCGTCAGAAATACTTCATATCATACGCGCAAAAACCTGTCTTCTGCCCCTGCGACGTTGCGTTTTCAGAATCTGACATCGAGTCGGCAGCGGGCTTGTCGTGCTCATTCGACTCTATCGACGAGGATTTCAAACGAGCAAGGGATCGGCGATGATTTCGACCAGGGAGGGGCCCGAGAAGCGCAAGGCATCGTTCAAGGCCGGTTCGAGTTCCTCGTCTCTGGTGACGCGCCAGCCACGGCCTCCGCAGAGATTCGCATAGTCGCCGAAGTTCGGGTTGTGCAGCGCGGTCTGCCAGACGGGCCAACCGCCGTTTCGCTGCTCCTTCGAGATTTTGCCCAATTCAGCATTGTTGACCAGGACGTGAGTGATGTTCATGCCGTACTTGACCGCCGTGGTGAATTCTCCCATGTACTGGCCAAACCCGCCGTCTCCGCTCACCGAGAGAATGGGGCGATCCGGGGCCGCGGCCCAGGCCCCCATGGCGGCGGGGAATGCAAACCCAATGGATCCGAGATAACCCGACATCAAAACCGTCTGTCGTTTGCATTCGAAATACCGGCCGAAAGAATAGGTGTTGTTGCCGACATCCACGGCTATGACTGCATCGGGAGGAGTCGTTCGTGTCAGGACCTCGAACAGCAAGGCCGAGTTGACCCCCTTGTTCCTGGTCCGTTGCGCGCGCCGTTCCTTTTCGGCACGCCAGTCCCGCCACCGTTGGGCGAGCAGGTCTCGTCGGTCTTCCGGGTCTGCCCAGTCTCCCAGACGCTCATGCATCATGGAAGCCGTCACGCCGATGTCTCCCCAGACAGGCGAGTCTACCGGGTGGAACTTGCCCAGGGCCATACGGTCGAAATCCACCTGGATGATGGGCCGGTCCCGGTCGATGCCCGTGTGGTCCGAAAAAGAGGCGCCGAAGACCACGAGCAGGTCGGCCTCGTCCATGAAGCCGCTGGCGATTGGGGTGCCGCTGCGCCCCAGAACACCGGCTGCCAGGGGATGGTCGTCGGCAACGAGGCCCTTCCCTTTGAAGGTGGTCAAAATGGGCGCCTTGAGCGCTTCGGCGAGTCGGATCACTTCGTCGATGCCATCTTTCGCGCCGAATCCCACGATGACCACAGGGCGTTTGGCTCGCCACAGACGGTACATGGCCGAATCCAACGATTCTGTGGGCGGTGCAATGCGAATCGAGTCGATTCGTCCGTCGGGGCCTCCTGGACCCTGGTCGCCGGCATCGAGCACCTGCACCTCGTCTGGAAATATGAGATGGGCAACATTGCGGTTTACCATGGCGCTCTTGAGCGCCAACGACATGAGTTCGGCATGGTTGGACCCCTGCAGCACGGTTTGACTGAAGCCTGCCACCGACTCGAAGGCGGAAGCCAGGTCGATTTCCTGGAAGGCGCCTGGGCCGAGAACCTGCGCCTTGACCTGTCCGGTGAGGGCCAGGACCGGCGCCCTGTCCATGTGGGCGTCCCACAATCCAGTCAGCAGGTTGGTAGCCCCGGGGCCTGCGATGGACAGGCAGGCCGCCGGCCTGCCGCTCAGCTTGGCGAATCCCGAGCATGCGAAGGCCGCGGCGCCCTCGTGCCTGACGCCGATGTACGTGAGGCGTCCCGACTGTTCCATGGTCCGGATGGCTTCTGCAAGGCCCTGGTTCGAGTGTCCCACCATGCCGAAGACGTGCGTGACGCCCCAGTTTGCCATGGTGTCGACCATGACGTGGCTCACCGTCCAGCCGGACCTGCTCCTGGGTTCCACTTCGGCGTAGATGCCGTCTTCTCGGGTTTCCACGGGATATGCCCGCGCCTTTTCCGCCCGTCCCACGCCCCGTCCTGTGACCGGGTCGAATTTGTAGCCGTGCCAGGGGCAGCGCAAGGCGCCGTCTTCGATGCTTCCCTGGTCCAGACCTCCTTTGTGGGGGCATCTGTGATCGAGAGCGCCCGCTCGTCCCTGGACTTTCGAGACTGC
>CAZIJS010000234.1:0-7095 GCA_964539505.1 uncultured Myxococcales bacterium | reverse complement strand
ACATGGAGTGCCTCGGCGCCAAACGCCTCGGCCGCCATGTCTTCTGCCAGGCCGCCAATCCAGCGCAGCCCCAAGCCCAGGGCCTCCACCGCCGCTTCCCGGGAACCAATGGACTCCCATCCGGCCCGGAAAGATTCCCCAACGCCGCTTCCGGATTCCCGGACCCGTTCCACCGCATCGATGTAACCCAGGACATCGGCCTGGTTCCACCAACGCGACGACCCATCGAAAGAATGGGCCGCCGGTCCGATACCCAGGTAGGGCGTCCCCGTCCAGTACTTCACGTTGTGGATGGCCATGTGGGACGGAGACTTCGCATAGTTGCTCACCTCGTAGTGTTCGAAGCCGGCTTGTTTTGCCACGACCTCCTGGGCCAGAAAATACTGGGCTTCTCGATTCTCTTCGGATGGCATGGTCAGGCTGCCGGCTTTCACGCGGAGGCCGAACGGGGTCTTGTCTGAAATGGTCAGTGCGTAACAACTCAAATGGTCTGGCTCGTATCCGAGGGCCTCTTCGAGGCTCCATCGCCAGGTCCGAAGCGTAGACCCCGGAAGATCGTGGATCAAGTCCAGACAGAGATCCGGCCGTCGTCGCCAGCCTTCGAACGACTGGATGTCCTCGATGACCCGCCGGGCCAAGGCTGCATCGTGGCGCCTGCCCAACAAACGCAGTTCATCATCGCGAAACGACTGGACTCCAAGGCTGATGCGCGTCACGCCGCCGGCGGCAAGCGCAGACAGCAGTTCCCTGGTCACGTCTGCGGGGTTGAGTTCACAGGTGACCTCCCGCAGACGTGAGCCCACCTGCTGCAGACGAACCATGAGCCCCTGCAGCAGATCCCCGAGCAGCCTGGGCCCCAGCAGGGAGGGGGTTCCTCCCCCCAGGTAGAGGCTGTCGAAGCCGCGCCAGACATCCGTCCTGCGATCCAGGTGTATCGACAGTTCATTCAACACCGCGTTGACCAGGCGCTCGTGGAGAACTCTCGATGCCCCGGTCACCGAGTAGAAATCACAGTAGGGACACTTGCCTGCACAGAAAGGAACGTGGACGTAGAGCCCGGGCAGTCCGCCCGAGACATTGGAGAAGGAATGGCTGCCGGAGCGCAGGGAGGCCGGTGCGCTGGGGATGGTCACAATCGAGACTCACTCTTCATTGGTTCGAAGAACGGACACGAACGCGCTCTGGGGTATCTGGACCTTGCCTACCATTTTCATGCGCCTTTTGCCCTTTTTTTGTTTCTCCAAAAGCTTGCGTTTTCGGCTGATATCGCCGCCGTAGCACTTTGCCGTGACGTCCTTGCGGAAGGGGGAGATGGTGGTCCTGGCAATGATGGTGCGTCCAATCGCTCCCTGGATGGCGATCTTGAACATCTGCCGTGGGATCTCTTCCTTGAGTCGCTTGCAGATTTTCAAAGCCCGCTCCCTGGCTCGTTCTCGGTGCACCATGGAGGCCAGGGCATCCACCGGCTCTCCATTGACCAGGATATCGAGTTTGACCAGTTCGGACGTCCGGTAGCCGATCATTTCATAATCAAAGGATCCGTATCCCTGGGTGACTGTCTTGAGCCGATCGTAGAAATCGAAGATGACTTCTGCAAGGGGCATGTCGAACGTGGCCTCCACGCGGCCAGGCACAGGATAGTTCATCTGGGGATTTTCGGCCCTGCGCTCGAGACAGAGGGTCATCACCGCGCCCACGTACCGCTCCGGCATGATGATGCTCACCCGCACGTAGGGCTCCTCTGCCGACTCGATGCTGGCAGGGTCCGGAAACTCTGCGGGGTTGTCTACCACCACCTGGGAGCCGTCATCGAGATTGAACCGATAACGAACCGAGGGCAACGTCATGATGAGGGCCTGGTCGAACTCGCGTTCCAGGCGCTCCTGCACGATTTCTAGATGAAGCTGTCCCAGAAATCCGCAGCGAAAGCCTTGTCCCAGGGCCACCGAAGAATCTTTTTCGTAGATCAGAGCCGCGTCATTGAGCTTGTACTTGGCCAGGGCGTCGGCCAAAGCCGGAAAATCATCGCTCGAAATAGGGTATATCGAAGCGAACACCACTGGCTTGACTTCCTTGAATCCAGGAAGGGGTTCGGCCACGGGACGGCGGTTGTCGGTGAGCGTGTCTCCTATCCGGACATCTGATACATTCTTGATCCCTGCGAGTACGTATCCCACCTCCCCGGCTTCCAGTCTGCCGGTGGGTTCCCGCCCCAATCGAAACCGCCCCACTTCCTCCACCAGATGAGTGGCTCCACTGGACATGAGACGGAGGGTCTGACCCTTTTCGAGAACACCGGTCATCACGCGAATCGCCACCACCGTGCCTCGGAACGGGTCATAGTGAGCATCGAAAATCAGTGCGGACAGAGGTGCCTTTGTGTCCTGCGCCGGAGCAGGGATGCGCTCCACGATGGCTTCCAAAACGTCCAATACTCCCTCACCGGTCTTGGCGGAGCAGAGTACGGCCTCGTCGGGATCCAGGCCCAAATCACGATCTATCTGCTCCCTGGCAGACTCGATGTCTGCTGAGGGTAGGTCGATCTTGTTGACCACAGGCACGATCACGAGGTCGTGCTCCATGGCGGAATAGAGATGGGCGACTGTCTGGGCCTCCACCCCTTGGGCAGCGTCCACGAGCAGAAGCACTCCTTCACAGGAAGCCAATGCACGGGATACCTCGTAGGTAAAATCCACGTGCCCCGGCGTGTCGATGAGGTTGAGTTCGTATGTGCGGCCGTCGCTCGCCTTGTAGGGAAGCGTCACCGTGTTCGACTTGATGGTGATGCCCCGCTCCCGCTCGATGTCCATGTCATCGAGGATCTGGTCACGAAAGTCCCGGTCCGTGACCATGCCGGTGTGCTGAATGAGTCGGTCGGCGAGGGTGGACTTGCCGTGATCGATGTGTGCAACGATGCTAAAGTTTCGAATGAGCTTCTCGGTCATGGGCCATCCGCTCTCATCTCGTATCAGGATTGAATGATGGAATCCCTGGCGCACAAACCTGTTTGCAGGCCGTCTGGCCGCCAAAGGCCCCTTGTTTTCCAAGACCTTTGTGCCTAATCCAATTCTTGGTTTCCATCAAGATCTCGTGTACTGTCCAAAACTCGAAAAAAGGGTGACCGCTACGGGCCTTTGGCAATCCGTAGTGCTTCAACGAGGTCGTTTCACCATGATCGACTTTTTCAAACCTGCAAGCATACAACAGGCCATCGAGATACTGGCCCAGGTACCCGGCGCCACGTGCCTCGCCGGGGGCACGGACCTGGTGGTGGGCCTTCGGGCGGGCGCGTTGCACCCCGATGCCGTCGTGGACCTGGGCGGCCTGGGATTGGATGCCATCGACATCCTTGCCGACGAAGTCCGTATCGGAGCCACTGTCACCATGTCCCGGCTGGCGGAACTCTCGGACACGGTCCCTCAACTCGGCCTCCTGGCCGAAGCAGCATCCACCGTAGGTGCCTGGCAGATACAGAATCGAGCCACCATCGGCGGCAACATCTGCAACGCCTCACCAGCCGCCGATGCGGTCTGCGCCCTGCTGGCACTCGATGCCGAAGTGGAGATCACCGCTGCTGCCGGTGCAAGACGCATGGCCCTCGAAAAGTTCCTGAAGGGCCCGGGCAAGACCAGTCTGCAGAACGGGGAAATTCTCTCCGCAGTGTTCGTACCCGGATCCGAAGATACCAATCCAGTCTATGCATCGTACCGCAAGCAGGGCACTCGCAACGCCATGGTGATTGCCCTGGCGTCCCTGGCCGGTTTTACTCAGATTCGGGGCGGACGGGTCCGACGATGCAGTCTCGCCCTTGGTTCCGTGGCGCCTACATGTATCCGGGCTCGATCGGCGGAGAGTTTTCTCCTGGGAAAGGAACTGACCAACGACGTGGTGGTCCAAGCAGTGGAACTGGCTCGGTCGGATGCCAGTCCCATCGACGATGCCAGGGCCAGCGCTTCCTATCGCAGTGACCTGGTGGCCGCCCTGGTCACAGAACACCTCCTCGCTGCGAGAGAGGCCCTGCACGACGAGAGCACCCGAGGAGCTGCGTCATGAAGAGCATGGAGAAAGTGACTTTGACGGTCAACGGCGTTCGCCGGGAAATCGCAACCGATCCCACGCGAAGGCTCCTGGACGTCATTCGAGACGACCTGGGCCTCACCGGCACGAAAGAGAGCTGCGGAGCCGGCGAGTGTGGTGCCTGCACCGTCCTTCTCGACGGGCTCCCGGTCAACTCCTGCCTGATCATGGTAGGCTCGGTAGACGGCGCCTCCCTGGTGACCGTCGAGGGGCTGGGAAGCAGGACCGAAGACATGAACCCTGTCCAACGTGCCTTCGTGGACAAGGGCGCTGTGCAATGCGGTTTTTGCACTCCGGGAATGGTGGTGACCGCCACGGCCTTGCTTGACAAAATCGCCGATCCCGATCCTGCCATGATCAAGACGAAAATGGCCGGCAACCTCTGCCGCTGTACGGGATATGCCAAAATCGTGGAGGCAGTCCAATGGGCGGCTCATCTCACATCGGATTCTGGACAAGACTCCATGCCGAGGGGCAAAACCGAGGGCGGACAAGCGACCCAGGGAGGCACCCATGAGCGCTGAAGATTGCCGTATGTGGGGCGTGGGAGCCGAGACCACCAGACCGGACGCAGCCGCGAAGACCACCGGCCAGGCCCGCTACCTGGCAGACATCTCGTTCGATGGGATGCTCGACGCCGCCCTGCTGCTCAGTCCCGTGGCATCCGGTCGGCTGCTGAACCTGAACCGGAAAGCCCTGGAAGAAACCGAGGGAGTGGTTGCCCTGCTCACCGCAGCCGACCTGGCCGACCTCGGGATCCGCAATCGCATCGGTATCGTGTTCGACGATCAGCCGCTCCTCGTGGAAAGTCGTCTGCGCATGGTGGGAGACCGGATCGCGATCCTGGCTGCCGAATCGTACGAGCAGGCCTGGGCCGCGGCCAAAGCGGCGCACATGGACATAGAGCCCTCGGAGGGAATCCACTATGTAGAGCAAGCGCTCAGCCCCGAAGCTCCGAAGGTGCATGACCAAGGCAACCTGCTCCACGAGTTTGTCGTAAAACGGGGCGACATGGAATCCGCCAAGGCCGCGGCCGACATCCGCGTGGAAGAGACCTACCGAATCGGGGGCCAGGAGCATGCCTACATGGAAGGTCAGGGCTGCATCGCCGTGCCCATGCCAGGCGGAGGTCTGACCATCTATTCGACCACCCAATGTCCATTTTACGTGCGAAACCGGGTCTGCAAGGTGACCGGCCTCGCCCAGGCCGACGTACATGTGGTGCAGACCGTGACGGGCGGTGGTTTCGGCGGCAAGGAAGACTATCCCGACGAGCCGGCGCTTTGTGCCGCAGTCATGGCTCTCGCCACCGGTCGGCCGGTGCGCCTCCTCCTTCCGCGTGACGTGGATTTCCAGATCAGCACCAAGCGTCACAAAATGGTGGTCCACCACAAGCTCTGGGCAAAGAAAGATGGGACGCTGCTCGCGGCGGACATAGAAATTCTGGTGGATGCAGGGGCCTATGCCGGACTGAGCACCGTGGTGGCGGAAAGAGCCAACAGTTCCTGCGTCGGCCCGTACCACGTTCCGGCCGTGAACGTGAGCACCAAGGTCTGCTACACGAACAATCTCTTCGGAGGCCCCTTTCGGGGATTCGGCGCGCCACAGGTCTCTGTGGCCCACGAACAACAAATGAACCTCCTGGCCCGGCGTCTCGGCATGGACCCCATCGAAATCCGACGAAAGAGTCTTCTGGCAGAGACGAAATCCGAGTTCGCGACGGGACAACACATCAAATGTGCATGGCTGGGACGCAAGACCCTGGAATCCGCCCTGGAACGTGCCAACATCACCATCGACGAACAAGCCCGTCTCCCGGCCAACGGTACGATAGACCCAGCGGCATCATCGCAGCGATACCGCAGGGGCAGGGGGATTGCGACGATTGTCTACGGCGTGAACCTTCACCACGGTGGCCAGTTCCTGGACCGGGGTGGAGCCACTCTCATTCTCCAGATGGACGGCACGGTGAACCTCTCTGTGGGCGTCACGGAAATGGGCCAGGGTCTGCTGGCCGCATCCACGGCTGTGGTGTCGGAAGTGCTCGGTATTTCCCATGACAAGATTCGGGTGCGCGAAGTAGATTCCATGCGGGTGGCCGACTCTGGTCCCACCGTGGCATCCAGGGGCACACTGGTGGCTGGACGCGCGGCCATGGACGCGGCACAAAAGCTCGCGGTCCGCATCAAGAAAACCGCTTCGTCCCTCCTGGGCGGGGTTCCGTGGGTTCAACTCAGCCTCTGCAACAACCAAGTGACCGACCCGGTCAACGGTCGATCCCTGTCGTTCGAGCAGGTTGCGGCGGAACTCTACGCCAGGCGAATCAACCCCGCTGCCATGGGTTGGTACCGATCCGAAGAACGGGACTACGATCCGAAAACAGGCAGAGGAGACGCATACATGTTCTATGCCTTTGCGACCCAAATCGCAGAGGTGGTCGTGGATACCTGGACGGGAAAAGTTCGGGTGGAACGAGTCGTGGCGGCACATGACGTGGGTCGTGCCATCCATCCACCGAGCCTCGAAGGGCAAATCCAGGGTGGGGTGGTCCAGTCCATGGGTTGGGCCGCCATGGAGGAATTCGTTCTCGTCAAGGGCAGACTCATCAATGCATTATTGACCAACTACATCATCCCCACGCTGCTGGATGCTCCGGAAGTGGACATCATCATCATCGAAGAGAAAGGCCCCCAGGATGGTCCTTTCGGAGCCAAAGGCATCGGAGAACCATCCTTCATTCCTGGAGGCGCGGCCATCGCCGGCGCCGTGTCCAATGCTCTGGGCATCCACATGACGGAACTGCCGCTCACCCCTGAACGAGTCCGGGCGGCCTTGGTGGAAAACCAAGGATGACCGTCCCATCCTGGTTGAGCAGTGCATCTGGCTGAAAAAGAAACACACCACTTGGAACGATGGGCCGACCCTGGTCCTCGATGAAGGAGAGACAATCCCCATGGCTGGAGAGCCGGCACCGAAAAGAAGACTGTTTGGAACGGACGGTATCCGGGGCAAGGCAAA
>CAZIJS010000233.1:0-7133 GCA_964539505.1 uncultured Myxococcales bacterium | reverse complement strand
GCCTGAAGCATCGCCCTGGTGAACTGTCTGTCATGGACTTGATAAAACCCCGGCACTCCATGCATGGACTGGAACAGGGATGCGACGGCAGCCATGGCTTTTTTCTCTGCTGCCATGTCCCGGGCGCTAGGCGGCTGGATATCCGACTCGCGAAACCAATCGATGGGCACGACCCTGATATGACGCTGCTTGGCCAAAGCGGTGACATAGGTCATCTCGAAGGGGCCATCCTCCAAGTGGCCCTTGTCGAACGCCTTGGGACGGATCTCTACGAGGACGAGATCTGGTTTCCAACGGTCAAGCAGGGCCGACAAAACCTGGAGCGGATAATTTTTGTTCACCATGTGCCGGCTGTGGATCGTGCCCACCACCATGACCTGGCAATCAGGGAGGGAAGCTTTCGCAGCCGATGGCCCGGTCCGCTTCACCTGTTCGACGAGACATCCCAATTGGGCCCCTGTCACCACAAAGGCCAGAGCCAGAGACGGGACAAACCACTTTGCTCTCTGCATGGACGACCTCCTCCTTGTCGAACCAACCACGTCCTGACAAATAAGGACATGAACGTGACCGCAGAGCCACGACTGAGCCGGCAGCGTCATGACCGTGACAAGAGTTTTATCGTCTCTATGGAAAACCACAAAGGAAGATTTCCACTGCCCCCTCAACCATCAGTCAGTACATGGAAAAAGCCCGGATCACCGGCCAAAGAGCCGCACGATGGAACGATAGGTGCCGTCGCCGGCGCTCTTGAAACGCCGGATCATGGCGTTTTGACAGACCGACTTTCCGTCGCCAAAGCAAAGACTGGGCAGGGCCTTGCGCAGGGCAGCGATGTCGGCCTTGGATGCATTGCGACCAAAGGCCACCACCGGGGTTTGCGGCAAACGGGGAGACTTGTATATGATCTCGAGGTCTTTGCCCTCACGCCGTCGCTTCATGATGGCCAGTTCATCATCGTTGACCAGGGTGCAGTCCGCCCTGCCACGATGCACCGATTTGAACCCCATGAGCGGTGAACTCGTGGAACGAAGCCGAAAAAACCGCGCAGCGTTGACTTTTCCACGGAAAATCACCTTGCTCAAAAAAGACGTCTCGGCCACGTGGTTCGACTTGAGGGTCTTGCCCTTGAGCTGATCCAGACTCGAGTAGGCCCCCTTTTTGACCACGAGGTAGAGCCTGCGTCCCGCTCCCCTGGGCATGTCCACCCTGCCGATGACCTTCAGGTGCCAGGCCCGTCGGTTCGCCACATAAAGGCCTTGGGACAGGAGTCCGAACCCCGGCTTGTGCGTTCGCACGTATGCTTTGCATGCCGCAATCCCTGTAATATAGCGCCCTGTCACCGAACCCTTGGGCCAGCCTGCCTTCTTCTCCATCAAGCGCAAGAATGGCTTGATGTAGCGGTTGGCCGCGGCCGCAGACCCCTCCCCGAGCGGGAGACAAATCACGAAGTCTCTCGGACCTGCCCAGGCCATGGCACCAAGGCCCATGAGTCCTGCGAAAAGGCTTGCGGTGAAAATGCGACGTAGCATGGCTCTCCTCCATGGCGATCGAAGTCAACGCACCCGTCCCCTGACATCCTGGGACGATCAGGGGCTTTTTAATCCCATCGAACGGCCCTGTCCACTGGTTGCTTGGGCATCTCAGGCGCTCTCCGGGAAGTTCGAGGCCAGACGATCATCAAGTCTGACCCGAGTTTTTCAGTTTTGTGCGTCTTTGACGCGCCAGACGATCATTTATTTTCCCGAACATGCCCTGAAAAAAATGCGGATGATTGGGGCCTGTCTCGCGACGCGGCTGTTCCGAGGCCGGCCCGGGATATGAGGTGGACAAGAATGAATCGCCCCGGCCGGCACAAAAAGCCTCCTGCGTCCAGCCTGGAGGAACGCCTACGCTATGAATCTGCCGAGGCCTCGTTTCGATCGTTTTCCGACTCATCTACGTCTCCAGGATCGTCCTGGGCGACTTTACAGAGCCAGGGCACGTATCGAAGCAAGGCAGGAAGGACCACCACAGCCGTGATGAGACAGGTGGTCACCCCGATGACCATGGTCTCTCCCATGGTCTTTGCCCCGCCGTGGGATGCGGTGATGAGACTGCCGAAGCCCACCATGGTGGTCAAGGCGGCCAGCAGGACGGCCCCACCCGTGTGGCGCACCACCATGTATACGTCTCCGCCGTGCTCCTCGCGGAACCGGTGCAGAATATGGACGGCATAGACCACCCCAATGCCGATGATAAGCGGCAAGGCCACGATATTGGCCAATGTGTATGGAATCTTGAACAGTCCCATCATGGAGACCATCCAGGCAGCTCCCATAGCCAAAGGAATCACGGCCAGCAGGGTATAGACCACGGCGCGCCAGTCGAAGATCGCCATTCCGATCATCCCAAGGATCAGGAAACCAAGCCCCCCGAGCCAACCCACCATGGCATAGGACCAGACAGACAACACCGCAATGGGGACGATTCCAAAGAGGGCGAACCTGGCGCGACTAAAGTCCAACAGCAGCATGATCACGATGGCCAAGCCCGCCAGGAAGGATGCCTGCACGTATCCCGACTGGATCATGCGCACGTGTTCATAGTAACTTACGGGAAAACCCGTCGCCTTGGGATCGATGCTCCTGGCCTCCTTGACGAACTCCCCGAGGAACGCCCGATTCCATATCGATTTCTTGGGATAGACATAGAGCGCATAGCGCCTGGTCTTGGCATTTTTGTCCTTGCTCAAAAAGCGGTCCTTGATGCCCTCGGGCAGACTCTCGGGGGTGATGGCCTTGGCGTTGAGCATGGCCTTCAGCTCGGTGAGGCCCTTGCTGAGCCGCTTCATCATGGCCACCTGCATGGCGTTGAGTCGCTGGTCGGCCAGTTGAGGCGACACCTTCTTGAGCGCATCTCTGGTACGCTGCACCCGATCCATGAGCTTTTTGAGATCCCGGGCTTCCGGTCTGTGCACGCGGGCTGCCTTCTCGTGAGCGTCGTCGAGCTTGTCGTAGAGGTCTTCGAGCTGCCGGTCTATCTCCTGGACCGTCACTGCTGGAGGCGCGCTGTAGCGCGTCTCGATTCCCTGGAAAATGGGCCGCATGGTCTGAAGGATACGCAGTTTCTCGACCTGCTTGTCCGGAACGGCCTGGGCGATGCTCTCCACCCGAGCCACCGTTGGCAACCGCGAAAGGCGCCTGGTCAGCTCCCTGGCATCCGAAAGGCTGTCTGCCACCACGTTGATGAACTCTGCCGAGAAATTGCTCTCGTTGACCATCTTCACATAGTACTCACGAGACTGGGTGTTGTGCGGCAGCATGCCCGTGATGTTGTAGTCAAAGGGAATATGCGGCCTGCGCACCAATGTCGGCACGGTGATCAGGGCCGCCGTCACGATGATGGCAGCGGGCCAACGCACCACGAATCTTGCAGCAGCCACCGCCCTGGCGCCAGAATGGGCCGGTGAATCCTGAGCGGCCCTCGCCGCAGCCCTGGCCCTGGCTCTCTTGGGCGGCCGGGTCACCACGAGCAGGGCCGGCAACACAGTGATGGATGCGAGCAACTCGAGTAGGAGGCCGGACCCGGCAATGACGCCCAGCTCGGAAAACGCCGTAAATTTCGTAATGGCCGTGGCGTAGAACGCCGCCGCCGTGGTCAAGGCGCCAGTGAGCAGCCCCGGTCCCACTCCTTCCAGAGCTCGCCCGACCGCTGCAATCCGGTCGCCGCCCTTGGCCAGTTCCTCGTTGAATCGAGACAGCACGTGGATGCTGAAATCGATACCCAGCCCAATCAAGATGGCAAAAAACAGGGATGTTACCAGATTGAGATGGCCGTATGCCACCACCGTGAATCCCAACGACCAGATGAGCCCCGTGGACAGGGCGGCCACTGCCAGGGCGGTCTGCCTGCCCGACCGGAACATGAGCGCAAAAAGAATGATGGTACCGATGAGCGCCAGCACGGTGGTAAAGAACATGTCGTGCTTGAGGGTCTCCATCTCGTCGACCTGCAGGGCCGGATAGCCGGTAAACCCGATCCGCACTCCCTTGTGGTGTCGCACCACCCGGCCCGCCAGGGCGCGGGCCTTCTCCACCACGGGGATGAGATCCCTGGTTTCGTCCGAGTCCGTGGCAGGACGGATGAAGAGAAACAGGCGCTTTCGATGTCTGTCCGCCAAGTAGCCCTTGTCGTCCAGGTTGGACTTCGAAAGGTCGAATTTCTTATAGTAAATGTTCTTCATGACCCGAATCTCCTTGCGATTCGGATCCTTGACCCAGGCCGCGATCTCGTCGAGCACCCCGTCGAGCATCTTGAGCCCTTCCTGCAGGCCCCCTTTCTCTTTCATGGCCGCATCGGGATTGGCCATGGCCTCGTCGAAGGCCTTGTTGATGCTCTGGAGCAATCCATCCAGGCTCCGTATCTGCAAAAAGCCTCGGATTCGCTTCACGGCTTCGGGGTCGTCTGGATTGGCCAACAGATGGCGCAGCCTGCGCAATTCGCTCACTGGGAGATAGAGCAAGCCCTGGCGACGCATCTGGGCCAAATCCACCTTATAAAAAACGAATCGGGCCAGGCCCGGCGTCTGCTCCACGGCCCGGGCCAGCTCGTCTGCAGCCTGGCGGCGTTCTTCCGCCCGGCCCCCCTCCACCACGCCGATGAGATGATTCGGGGAACCAAACTCGCGCAAAAAGGCCACGAGTTGACGCTGGTAGGGGTTGTCTTTGTCGAGGAGATTCGTCCGGGAGGTGGAGACCTTGAGGAATGGCACCGTGGCCAGGGAGAGTACCAGCAGCACCACGGCAAAGGAGAGGACGTGCCATGGCCTTTTTTGGACCAGGTGCACGATCCCGCGCAACACGATCCTGCGGGCCACGAGCACCGCGAGACCAGCCAGGAGCACCACGAGGATGAGCACCAACGTCCAGGGCCTGTCGAAGAGAGATTGGGTCACTCCCTTGTCTGCAATCTGGGAAAGCCGGTGCCACAAGAGCCCGGTCTCTGTCCAAGCAAACGTCACAAAACACCTCTTTTCCAAACGCAAGCCATCGAATCTCAACGATAGCCCGTCGTAGTCTCAATGAAAGCCCATCGAAGGCCGAACGAAAATCCGTCGAAGGCCGAACGAAAGCCCGTCGAAGGCCAAACGCAGGCCCGTCGAAGGCCAAACGAAGGCCCGTCGAATGCCAAACGAACGCCCATACAGGTTTCGCAACGATGGGCCGGATTCATCCAGGGTCCTGATCCAGGCAGGGGCCCTTCGCGATGCACGACCCCTTTTTTGAAGCGTTGAGTCGTGCAAGTCAAGCACCACCGTGAGAAAAGGAGAACCTCGTGACCAATCTCGAAATCGAGGTATTGTCTCCACATGAGTCATATCCAGAGAAATCACAGCCGCAGTCCCACCATGGGCCAGACAGAAACCTCTTCGGGCGTCTTCCAAGACCAGCGGTCCATCCAGCAACTCCTGGCCGAGCTGGCAGGAAAGCGGGTGATCCTCTGCTTGGGACCGGGAGGCGTGGGCAAGACCACGTTTTCAGCGGCCCTGGCCATGAGACTGGCCAAAGCAGGAAAACGGACCCTGGTCTGCACCCTGGACCCGGCCCGAAGACTGGCCCAGGCCCTGGGCATGAACGAGCGCCACGCCCAACCAGGCCCAGTGCCAAGACAGGCCCTGTCCCAGGCCGGCCTGCCGCGGGATCTGCCCCTCCAAGCCGCAGTCCTGGATGTGGCTGCCACCATGGACCGGGCCCTCGCCCAGGAATGCCGCGACAAGAGTCTCCAGCAGGCCATCCAATCGAACATTTTTTACAGAATGCTCGTCGAAGACCTGGAAGGCGCCCAAATGTATGCCGCCCTGGCCCAACTCGAAGACATGGCCGACCAGGACCAATGGGATCATATCGTGGTGGACACGCCGCCCACGGTGCATCTCCACGACCTGCTGGTGGCACCCTACCGGATCACCCACGCCGTCCACAGCCCTTTTCTGCGATGGCTCGCATCCTCTCAAACATGGACGGGCCGGACAGGCCTGGCCATCCTCGCCCTGGGCCGGGCGAGACTGCTCCGGAAAGCGGCCGCGGTCGTGGGTGGCCGCTTCCTGGAGCAACTCAGCCAGTTCATCGGGCTCATTTCCGACCTCCTCCCCATTTTGGAGCAGCGTGCAGAACGCGCCGAGCGATTACTCAAGGACCGCGACACTGGCTATGTCGTCATCACCATCCCTAACCAGGACCGGGTGGACGAGACGGTCCGACTCGCAGAGGAACTCCGCTCGCAGGACATGATCCTAGCAGGGCTGGTGGTCAACAGGATCAGCCCCTTTGCCCACCAAGGTGCCATCGAGGCGTTGAGAGCCACACTCCGGCGCGCCGAGGATGGAAACGACAGAGATCCCGGCGAGACCCGGCCCGGCTGCTTGCAACGCTTGATCGCCTTCGCTCAATCCATGGGCCGCAGCGAACGCCAGGCCATCTCACAGCTCCGGGCCCGCCTCCCGGCCGTCCCGCTCATCGAACTGCCGCTGCTTCCAGAAGACCTCACCGGCCTGTCAGAGGTGGCGCAGGTGACCCAGCTCCTGGAAACAGGGCCCAACCACGAGCCTGCCGGGAATGGCAGCCATGAAGCCATGGTTTGAAAATCGTTGATCCTTGACCCGGGGGTGGGCCGGCACCTATGCTCAGATAAGGGTCCCAGAAAATCGGTCCCTTGCAAAGAGTCGAGAAAATCCATCGCGAGAAAAGCGAAAAAGGCAAAAGAGAGGATTCATGGCAGAAGGAAGAGCAAGAAAAATCTATGGAGGGGTCCTGGCGGCAGCAGGACTGGGGATCTTCGTGGCTGCCATCGGACTGGCATTCGCGGCCAACGAGGAACCCACCTCGGCACCCAAGGAACGCATCGTCCTGCCCAAGGGCAGGAGACGCCACAAACGAACCAAGCGTCCCCTGCCACGCAAGAAGCCGCCCACGGTGAAAGAGGTCACCAACCGCAGGGCACCCATTCCGAGAAAAAGAGGCATCGGCCTCGGATCCACCACGGAACGGTCGGCCCTTCGGCCCAAGATTCCCATCAACGCAGGTCCCACCACGGCACCGCGCCCCGTGGGATTGCCCGGGCGACAGGCGGAAACCATCCGGAAGATCGGACCG
>CAZIJS010000232.1:665-7135 GCA_964539505.1 uncultured Myxococcales bacterium | reverse complement strand
GCCTCTCCTTGAAGCGGGGCCGGCTTTCCGGTGACCTGTCCCGTTTGTCGCCGGAACAGGTGGAGGCCGCTCTCCAGGCCGCATCCAACCCACTTGCGTTGTATGCTGCCCCGGAAACGCTGCGGGAAGACTCACCACCGGGACAGGCTGACGACATTGCATTCTGTGGCGTTCTGCTCTACGAGTTACTCACGGGTCGCTACCCATTCGAGGCAGGATCCGCCTATGCCACGCTCTCTCGCGCATTGGACGGCAACGCCCAGGCCCCACCTGCATCCAAATGGAATCCGCTCGTGGGGGACGTTCTCGATCACGTGGTGGCAAGGGCCGTCTCCCGGGCCCCAGCCACGAGATACCAGAGCGCAGCGGAACTTGCCCTGGACCTCGAAGACCTAAGATATGAGGCACAACATGTCCTTGCAGCCAGATAGCATCGGCAACCAAGATCGCCAGGCCGCAGGCGTCATCTCCGGCGGCGGCACCTGTCCCTATTGCGACGATCGCCACGGCACGGAGGTTGTTTTCTGCCCGAACACAGCCATGGCCCTGCCTGGGGCAAGAGACGAATTCTGCGGAAAAGAACTGGCTGGAGGCATCACGGTGAGACAGCCAGTGCAGAAATCCGGTGCCCTTGCCATCTATGAGGGACGGACCCAGGATGGGCTCAAGGTTCTGATCAAGCGCCTCCTGCCTCCTACTCTCGATGACGGACCTGCACCATCGCAGGCATCCGGGGACACCCTGCAACCCCATATCGATTTGGCATGGGAAGGCCATGTTCTCTCCCTCCTGACGGACCTGCATTTCGTTCCAAGGCTCCTGTCCAAAAGCCAACGATACTTGGCCATGGAGTGGATCGAGGGGCCGACATTGGCGAACAGGATCGAAGGGGCAAGCGAGGATCATCCCTCGATGACTTTGGAAGAAGCCATCGACGGTTTACTCTCCCTTATCAGTGCCGTCCGGATCCTGCACGGACGCCATGTGTATCACCGGGCCCTCCTGACCAACAACATTCTGATCAGGGAATCGGACGCCACTCCTGTTCTGGTTGGGTTCGACAAAGCGGTGTCCTTTGGTCACAAAGATGCCCCCAAGACCCCGCGTCCGGGGGACAGTCTCTCCGAAGAAACCCACACATCTGGTCCAGAGTCACCCGAATCCATCGCGAAAAATCGAGACGTCAGCTCCTGCCGCGAGATCACAGCCCAAGTGTTGCGCGCGGCCCTGGGAGCTCCGGAACGGCGCGACACCGAAACAGAACAAGATGGGGAGCATGCCCGCCCCAGTATTCCCGAACCCGTGGAAAAATTTGTGTTTCCACTCCTCGACCGGCTTGCCGACCCAAACCACCAAGACTCCCTGGCGACTCTTACCGGAGAACTGGAAGCCCTGAGAATGCAAGTGGAGCGTCACCTGCAACAAGATGAGTCTCCAGCCGGCCCCGATTCTTTGCCCCCCAGCCAGGCAGAGGATACCCAGCCAGTGATACCACCCATGGAACAGACGGACGCGATCCCCTTGCCTGCCGACCAGGAATCGAAGAGCCACGGACTGCTGCTGACGCTGGGAGCCATCTTCCTTGCCGCCCTGGCTGGAATTCTTTGGCATCTCAATCAACCGAAAAAGAGAGAAGTGCGGCCGGCACAGGGACGTCGAGAGGCTGCTTCCGGCAGCACCGCAGCGACAAGGAGAGACGCAGGCGTCCCGCGTCTTACGCCGCACTCCTCGAAACCATCCAGACTGACTTCTGATAGACCCGTCAACCAGCCTCGAACAGTGCGCCCCCACGATGCCGGAATGTCTCCCACGGCAGGGATGCTGCACCGAAAAGGAATAAAAAAACATTCACTGAAAACGAAGAACAACGCTCGCAGGCCGCCACATCCATCGAGACGAGGCATGAAACCCAGAGCGCCCGGTGACCAGGATTTCGTTCATGCAGTGGACAAGGCGCCCGAGGATTTGTAACAACGATGGTGCTGTGCAATGCTTGACGCAAAAACAGAGGGCCCCAGGCCTTCGTGACACGACGACGAGGTGAACCCATGTCCAAGGGACTCGCCCTGATTTTTGTATTGACGGCATCCTCCTCCTGGGCAAGCCCGCCCAGGTCGGGCGCATCCAACAGGGCCACTGCATTGAAGCTCCTGCAGAAAGCCAGGAATGATATGACCGCCGGCAACTGCCGCCGAGCCATCCGAGAACTCCACAGGGGCTACAAGCTCCACCGCCACTATGTCTTCCCCATGCTCGAAGGGATCTGCCTCCTGCGCATCGACAGGCCACTCGAGGCCAAGGCACTCCTTCTCGAAGCCAGGGAAGTCGGGGGAAGGGGCATAGCCCAGCACCACAGAAAGCTCATCGCCGCCAAGCTGGAAGCAGTGACCACGAGACTCAAATATGACAAAGTCTCAATCCTGACCGTTCCCAGGGTCGGTGTCCACATCGAGGTGGACGGCACCACCATCGGGACATCCCCCCTGTCCGACGCACTCGTACTCAACCGAGGAACGCACCGACTCAGGGCAACGGCTCCAGGCCACCACCCCAGAGTCATTACGATCCAGGCCACGGGAGGATCGAAAAAAATTCTCACCATCCGGCTTACCAAGGATTCTTCCGTGTCTCGGACCGACGGCACAGACCGGTCTCGCGGAAACAGACCCACGAACAAGGCAACAGGGGTGGTCGTCCCAGACCGGACGGAACATCCGGCCAGACGTTCCGGCGGGCCATCGCGCAAGGCCAAGGTCGTTGCATGGGCCGGGGGCGGCGTCGTCGGGATGGTCCTCGGCATGGCCCTCCTGGTGCCCGGAACCATCTTCCTGGCGAAAGACGGGAAGGACGCCGGGATCGCACACAACGCACCCTACAGGCGGATCCGCTACGACGTAAAGACGCAAGGGATTGTCCTGACGGCAGTGGGCGGCACCTTGCTGGCAGCGGGAGCTGCGGCCCTGGCGGTGGCTCTTTTCCTCCCGAGAAAGAGCGAGGAAGCCTCCGAACCCACTGCGCAGCCTCAGGTGGGGCTGTCGCCGCGGGGAGTCACCCTGGGCCTGTCGGGACACTTCTAGAATGGGTCTTTTCTTGCAGCCGTTTTCCAGATGGCACCGAGTCTTGTCACTCTGGCCGCAATTCGTTACAGTCTTGGCGACAGCCGCCTGCGTGACCTCGTCAGGGGGCTGTCATCCGGTTGACGCCAAGAACGGACGATGCGACAAGGGAAGGACATCGAGCAAATCGAGCAAATCGAGCAACCCATCCCTCGTCTCCGCCAAAACGACCAGCGACCGGCTGGTGACTTCCCGCTCCGGCCCCATTCCCATGCCCTTTCGCGTCCTCTATCTGGCGCGCCATGGACAGAGCCGGGCCAATGCTTTGGGCCGAATCAACGGAGCCGGACTCCCAGACGACCTGGATGAAGTGGGCTACCGACAACGAGTCGGGCTGTTTGCGTTACTCGCCCATGAACCCATTGCGGCTGTCTACGTCTCGTGTCTGCCCAGAACCAGGGAAACGGCCGCGCCCATCGCGGCCCAGAAACATCTCGAAATCAGACCGAGACGAGAACTGGACGAATTCTCGGGCGGCATCTTCGAGGGTATCTGCAAGGACCTGTTTGCTCCGGGCGAGGGCCCCAAACAATGCGATCCAGGATCCCACGACGCACTGTCCCGGCTTGGTGCCCGACTGCTGAAACGGGAGGCGGGTAAGGCTGCGAAACATCCGCTGACCTATCGGGCGCCGGGTGGTGGAGAGAGCATCCAGGACGTGCTGGCGCGCCTGAGACGATTCCTGGTCTCCCTGCCTCCCAATCTGAGAGACAAAACGGTCCTCCTGGTGGGCCATGGCGGCACGAATCGGTTTCTCCTGGGGCTCCTTGTCGGACTCGGCCCGATGAGGTCCAGGAAGATTCGCCAAAAACACGACCAGGTCTTTCGCATCACCAGACGCAACGCGGGGCAGTCGCCCAGAGTGGAGCTGTGGCAAAATGGTCGTTGGCACATGTGCCATCCGGCCCTTCCCACCCCTGGTTTCGGCTTGGACTGCATGGCTCCCAGCCGGGTTGCTCCAGGAGGAAATACCCTCTCACAATCGAGGAAATCGCCGGTCAGGGTTCCAGGACGTTGACCTCGAAGTAGGCAATCTCCACCCCGGAAACCGTGATGCGACGCTCAACGACATCAATCCCGTCCAGGGCACCCTCAGCCCCGAGATAGGCCTCCTGGGTCAGGAGAATCTGGCCTGGACCGGCCACGTCCTCGCCGAGCTTACTGGCCAGATTCATTTCATCGCCAAACACGTCTTCTCCACCGATGACCAACACCCTGCCGAATCCCAGCCCGATGCAGACCTCGATGCGGTCGGTCTCCCTCCGTCCGGCGTTGACGATGCGCATGTTGCGCTGGGTGGCCAGGGCCGCGCGGAACGCAGAATCCGCATCCGGAAACACAGCGATCACATTATCCGCCACGGACCAGCGACTCTCGGCACCGTGCCGATCCAAAATGGGAAAAACCCTCTCGCGCATATCCTGGATGAGCGCGAGAAAATGGACGATGCCCTGGCTCTTGGTCCTTCGACTGAACCCGGAACTGTCCAGCACGAAAAGGGCCCGGACCTTTCCGTATTCCTCCCAGATCGACTCGTCGAGAGCCGTGTCCTGTCCCGCTCCCATACCCCGCCGTGAAAGCATTGCCGCAAACCTGGCCGACTCCGATCCTCTGCCGGCCGGAGCATTCTGCAGCGGAGCCACCGTCTCGTCATCGAGATTGCGCCCGACTTCCTCCCCCCGCACGTGCGCGCGAAAGAACGGCTCGTAGCGCTCCATGACTCTCCTGCGGGATTCCCTGCGGTCCAGGCCATACCGGAGCACGTACCCATCCATCAAGTCGGCAAAGAGGTTGCGCCTCAACTGTCCCAAAGGAGTCAAATCCCGCTCAGACTTGAGTTTTTCCGCCAAAGTTGTACCGCAGGGACAGTTTCTCAGCTCGAAATAGTATTCATCGTCTCCCACTGCGGGCATGTGGCCGTCTGGGTAGTCCGGATTGTTCCGAACAGGCTCGGTCTCCAGGAGATACTGGCGCCTCGTAGGAAAAATCCGGCCGCAGACCCTGCAGCGCTTGTAGGGCTTGGACATGGCCAAAGTCGCCCCCGCCGGCCCCAGGCGCCCTCGACCTCCATCCTCCCAGTCCGGACCCGGCACAGATCGGCCCTCCATGGGCCGAACATCGCTCCCAAGTGCCCGGGACTGCTGCTTCGAATCCAAGCCCCCCTCATCCAGGGGCAGCTTGTCTGTCCTGCTCATGGCACTGTCTCTCCGCCTCCCCAACCATGCACCCGGCCGTCTCTCCGCAGCCTCGTCATCCCGCGCTCACTTTCCACGGCCATGGAATCGTTGCTTTTTCCATGATAACCTGCTAAGCGCTCAAGTCACCATATGACTCAGTGTCTCCGAATGAAGAGACTTTTCAAGCTTTTCTACAGTCCAGCACCAGCGGACCCACGACTCGACGAGAGGTGCTTCCATGGGATCGACATCCAGAGTAGCCGTCCTCAGGACCAGTCCTAGAACCGTGGTGGAAGATTACCACCGCCTGTTGAACCTGGCCGACTACCAGGACACAGTGGACAAATCTGCGGACACGGCCCTCAAAATCAATATCTCCTGGCACTTTTTCTACCCTGCGGCATCCACGACACCATGGCAACTCGACGGAGTGATCCGCGCCATGCTCCGTGACGGCTATGACAGGAACCTGATTCATGGGTGCCACAACCGTACAGTGGTCATCGACTCCCATTTGGGTGAACGGGAAAACAAACATCTCCCAGTACTCCAACGCCACGGGCTCCGAAACATCCATCTCTACGAAGGTGAGGAATGGATCCACATCCGGGATGCCGTGGGCAAGCTGGCCGACGATTTTATGGTGCTCAACGATGTGTACCCCAAGGGATTTTACATCCCCAAACGATTCATAGGAGAAAACATCATCCACATGCCCACCGTCAAAACGCACGTGTTTACCACGACCACGGGGGCCATGAAAAATGCGTTCGGAGGTCTGCTCAACGAGTATCGGCATTGGACCCACCCCGTCATCCATGAAACGCTCGTGGACCTGCTCCTCATCCAGAAAAATATCCACAAGGGAGTCTTCGCGGTGATGGACGGAACCTTTGCCGGAGACGGCCCAGGCCCGCGCTGCATGAATCCCTATGTCAAGAATGTTATTTTGGCATCTTCCGACCAGGTGGCCATCGATGCGGTGGCTGCAAAGATGATGGGATTCGACCCCATGGAGATGCGCTACATCCGACTGGCCCATGAACGGGGGCTTGGTTGCGGTGATCCCCGTGACATCGAAATCGTCGGCGATCCGGAACTCGCCGAGGAAAACTGGGATTTCGAAGGTCCTTTCAAACACATGACCTTTGCATCGAAGATGCAGCACGAAATCTAC
>CAZIJS010000232.1:0-655 GCA_964539505.1 uncultured Myxococcales bacterium | reverse complement strand
ACTGGGGCCGTCTCAAGAAACCCATCGAGTGGTCCCTCAAGACCTGGCTGGCTCCATGGAGCTACCTGGCGAGCGTGCTCTACCACGATGTCTATTGGTACCCATCCAAGGGCCCCAGACACTTGACCCACGTCATGGACAGCCCCTGGGGACGACTCTTCGCCAACTGGGAGAGTCTGGAACCAGACGAACGGGGATACGACGACGTGGGCCCGGCGAACCAGACACCCTACCGTTCCCTGGGTAAACAGCTCGCCCTGGGCTCCAAGCTCCTGTTCCACGCGTTGCGGGAGGCTCCCGAGTTGGATACCGTCAAACGTCACCGAGGTCATCGGCCCGGACGCTGAGCCAACTGGGTCGCCGCAACGGGCTTTTCATGATTCGCCTGGAACATGTCTCGAAATTCTATGACGGCCGCCCCGTCCTGGACGACATCACACTGGAGATTCCCGAGGGGAGCCTCTGGGGGCTCATCGGCCCTGCGGCAAGCGGCAAGAGTGTGCTCCTCAAAGTGGTCTGCGGACTCATCAAGCCCGACCGGGGGCGCGTCATCGTGGATGGACGCGACATCTCCAAGGACTCGGAGCAGGAACTCATGGCCACCAGGAGCAAATTCTGGATGCTCTTCCAAAACAACGCCCTGTTCGACTTCATG
>CAZIJS010000231.1:0-7154 GCA_964539505.1 uncultured Myxococcales bacterium | reverse complement strand
CGGGACCCGATGCAGCCGCATCACCGGTAGACAGACCAGTCTCTATCCGCGAGGAAAGGCGACCGGCTTCCACGTGGCGCCACAGCCAGCCCAGGATCACCGCTGCGGTCTTTCCCGCCCCCGTGGGTGCGATCACCACAGAGGGCCAATCCTGCCGGCAAGCCAACTCCACCTGGTACGGATAGGGATCGAACCCCGTGGCCCGATGAAAGAAGCGGCGATACTCGTTGCGTCGTTCGGACATGAATCTTGCTCCTTTGGAACGAACCTTCGACAGAGACGAAGCTTCGCCTCACTTGTCGTTGGACACAGCTTCCATTCTACAGAGGGGGGTGTGTCACTTGGCGACACTGCCCCGAGAAAAAATGCAGCCTCCTTTTGTTTCCTCCAACGAAACGCCACCCAGGCCGTCTGGCCAGCCACCCCTTTCAACGCCCGCCCAAGCCTATCTCGTAGAGGCCAGCCATCTGGCGAATCTGCTCTTTGACCTGTGCACGGAGACTGTCGGGCGCCAGCACCTCCAGGGCGGATCCGTAGGACAAGACCCGATGCAGGATCTCGTAGGTTCCTCGGACTGGGAACTTGCGAACCAGCACCAGATGCTCCTCGTCCCAGGTATCGTCCTGCTCTCGATGCCACAGCTCCACGCGGGCCCGCTGCGCGTCTGGTCCAGTGAGTCGGACCGTCACCTCCATGATATCGCGACCAATGATGATCCCGTGGGCATCCATGATCTCGTCGAGATGGATCGCCGGGCGCTCGCAGGCGGCTTCGGTCAATGCGATGTCTTCGATGAACGAGACATGGAAGAGACGAATGGCCTGTCGCAGTTCACAGAAAGCCACGAGATAGAAGGTGCCGTTGTAAAGAAGGAGGTGCTTGGGTTCCACGGTGCGTTCGGTCCGTCGGCCCTGCCAAGGACTCCGGTACCCCATGGACAACTTCCTGCGCAGAGCCAATCCCTTCACAACAGTCCGAAGAATATGGTGATCCACCCTGCACCAGGAAGGCTCGGTCGCGGTCACTGACTCCAGGAGCACCGATCCGTCGGGAAAACGGTCGAGTTCCACCCGCAATTTGTCCACGAAACTTTGGATCGCCCCTGAAAATTGGGCGGGGAACCGATGCGTCACCAGCGCGTTGGCAAGGCTGAGCGCCGCGATCTCGTCGGCCGACAGCGGGATAGAGGGAATATCCCAATGCGGATCCTCCAACCGATAGGACGCCTTGGTGGAATCATAGACAATGGGTGCCCGGTGATCTTCGATGAGACTGTCGATGAGTCGCTGCACCGAGCTGACCGATATCTCGAATTCGGCTGCCAACATTCTGCGCGTGACAACTTTACCTTCCTTGAGCAACCAGATCAGTCTGGCCGCGCGAAACCAATACTGACGCGACTGTGCCGGCATCCCATCACCTGCTTGTCCTGGTTGGAGGCCCATCTCACCTGCGGCGACAGTATCACGGCCGAAGACAGCGGCGTCGCCCAGGCGAAAACCTTTGGCAGAGTAGCGGCAGCATGCAAAACTGACAACCTCTTTTGGCCAATCCAGCTTCCTGCTTTCCCCAAAATTCCTCCTTGGTGTGGCGCGTCTTTTGTGTCCCTCTGACGGCTCTCGAGGCTCTTGCCTCCTGCGGCGATATCCGAATCAAGGGGGGCGGCACAACCGGTGGCATCCCGGTGGGACCACGCTTTTCAAACGCGACAACCATTCCATGTCATCTCGTAGAACGAAATGCGCACCGCTGCCTCCCCCGGTCGATGGTTCTCCCCTTCTGTGGTTCCAATACTGAGACGGATGATCTGTTTTCTCAATGCGCCTTGCGTTGTCTCGACAAGTATTTCGTCATTTCGCCGTGCGTTGCGTTGTGCCAAGCTGCCGTCCTGTGCATGCCCCTGTTGCTACGATCTCGGTTGATTGATACGCATTATTGTGATATAAAATGTTAGTTGCGAAAACAGGCAAACACAAAAGGGGCCGAAACAACCTGACGAAAAAACAAGGAGTGCGGCATGAAACGAGCTACAATGTCACTGGTTTTCTTTCTTTCGATGACAGCGGTATTGCCTGGATGTAAACCGAAAAAAACGGATAACAGCACCAATGTCTGCAAACAAATTTACGGTGCCCGTCGCCGCTGCAACCTGATCTCGGAAGGACTCACTCCTTGTGATTTCAATGAATTGTTCGCGCAAAACTTGGAACAAATCGGTCAGACGGAGGAGGGACGCTGCGAGCTGGCCTGCTACGTCAATGCATCCTGCGAAGAGTTGACGAACGACCAGTGCGGAGACGATGAGCCCACGCCGGTAATGGATGCTTGTATGGACAAATGTGTGGCCAAATACGGATTCCATTGCGCCGATGGCTCGGAGACCTTCCCGGAAGATTACCAGTGCGACGGTGAGGTGGACTGCAACGACGGATCCGACGAGCAAGGATGCCCGGCTGGGACATCGTTCCAATGTGCGGATGGGTCACAAACCATCGCCGGGGACCTCAAGTGCGACGGATTCGAAGACTGCGCGGACGGATCCGACGAGCAGGGCTGCCCTCCTGGGACATCGTTTCAATGTGCGGATGGGTCGCAAACCATCGCCGGGGACCTCAAGTGCGACGGATTCGAAGATTGCACAGACGCATCCGACGAACCAGCCGACTGTCCGGCGAGTGTCCGGTTCTCCTGTGCCGACGGGTCTGGCACCATCCCCATCTGGTCACGCTGTGACATGCACCAAGACTGCCCGGATGGTTCCGACGAAGCTGACTGCTCGCAGCCTCTTCCTTGCCCATAGCCTCCCGACCCTGCCCGACCGGCAGAGCTAACCCTGAAAGACAGAGCATGCCGAGTACTTAGGCATCGATCCTCGTGCACCAGCGGGTGCCACTGATCAACCCCATGGACCGACGGATTCCATGGATCGATCCGCACCCATGAGCAGGTCCTGCATATCAATCCTTGCTCACCCATGGATCGCAACAACAGGATGCGACCATCCCCGTTTCGCGTAGCAGGCAATGACGTGCCAGCCGGCAGATTCGGATATGCGGCCGGCTTCATGGATCCGCAAAACCTGCTTTGCCGGCGCCACCCGGCGGTCACGATGAAATGGTAGACCAGTCATCATCCCCATGAATCGTGGATGCTTCATCCCGATGAATCGAAAAACCTCTTTCTTGAATGGCCGAAAGCCCTGTGGCCTGATGGGCCGATGACGCAACGACTCGAAACGAAAAACCCTGGACAACAAACAGGCGTTTTTCTACAGTCATTAGTAATAAAAACCATCACGTAATGGGTCTGTCGGATGCTGGCCAAACGCCGCGGCTGAATCCCCGGACTGTTTCGAAAACACGAAGGGAGAACGAAACATGCAGAAGGTGTGTACAATCAGGCTTGTCGGAGGAGCAACCTGGATGATTTTCGTGGCCATCGTGATGGGTTGGTCCGCCTGCAGCGACGACGATTCGGCCGATGTCTGTGCAGGGGTGACCTGTTCCAGCCACGGAACTTGCAAAAAACAGGACAGCGCGCCTGTCTGTTCCTGTGACCAAGGGTATGTGGCGCTGGGCCTTTCTTGCATCGAGGAACATGCCCCATCCTGTGGAGACAATCACGCCGACCCAGGGGAGGACTGCGACGGAACCGACCTGGCCGGCAGGTCCTGCAAGACCATGGGGTACGAAGGGGGACAGCTTGCTTGCAACGAGGACTGCACCTTCGACGTCTCGGCTTGCTCCTGCGACGACGGTGACGGATTGGACTGCACCCAAGGCCGACTGACCGGCGGCGACTGCGAGCCGGTGCTCCAAAATGGCTGGTGTCTCATCGACGGGATATGCGTGGAGGAGGGCTCGGTCAGTACTGATTCCGAGTGCCGCCAATGCCTGCCGGAAACCAACGATCATGAGTGGACCATTCTGGACGCAGTGGCCTGTGACAATGAACATGGGGTCTGCGTCCAGGGTTCCTGCAAACCCGACCAGGATGGAGACCAGGTGGCCGACGAAGCAGACAACTGTCCCACCCAGGCCAATGGAAACCAGGCTGACTCCGACAACGACGGCAGGGGCGATGCCTGCGACAATTGCCCGACCCGGGCCAATGCTGACCAGGTCGACTCCGACAACGACGGGAAGGGCGATGTCTGCGACAACTGTCCCTCCTTGGCCAATGGAAACCAGGCTGACTCCGACAACGACGGCACAGGGGATATGTGCCAGGTGGCATCCCTTGCAGAGACAGGCGGAGACGGCAACCATGCCTGCCTGGTCACCGAGGCGGGCCAGGTCTGGTGCTGGGGCAACAACCAGGACGGCCAGCTCGGAGACGGCACCACCGACGACGCCTCGACACCGCACCCGGTGGTCATGGCAGACGACAGCCCCTTCGAGGAAGCAGCCATGGTGACGGTAGGCGCCCACCACACCTGCGCAGTGAAAACCGACGGCACGGTCTGGTGCTGGGGATACAACTACTACCACCAGCTCGGGGACGGCACCACCGAGTCTCGCCTCCATCCGGTTCAGGTCCAATGGGACACATCCACACCCGTGACCGATGCCTCGTGGGTGTCTGCTGGAAACCATCACACCTGCCTGTTGCGCCAAGACAACAGGGTCTGGTGCTGGGGGTACAATGGAGCCGGCCGCCTGGGGAACGGAACCGATGAGGACAGCGCCTATCCAGTCAGCGTACTGGTTGCGGCGGGACAGGCCCTCTCCCAGGTCGCCGAATTGACTGTGGGAGGGTACCATTCCTGTGCCCTGACCCTTGACGGTCATGTCTGGTGCTGGGGATACAACGACGCGGGCCAGGTCGGAGACGGCACCTCGACATCGCGCAACATGGCCACAGAGGTCCTCACCGGCCAGGGTGCCCCGCTGGCGCTCGTCCAAGAAGTGGACTGCGGCGGCAGGAAGCATTCCTGCGCAAGGACCGCCACCTCTGTGTATTGCTGGGGCCTCAACCAGTCAGGCCAGCTCGGAGACGGCACCCGCACCAACCGCCTCTATGCCACTGCGACCGGCCTGTCGAGTTTGAGTGCCCCAACCCACCTGTCTGCCGGCGGCATCCATTCCTGCACCGCGCTGGCCGACGGCACGGCGTTGTGCTGGGGCTCGAACTGGTACTACCAGAGCGGAGGCAGCAGTCAGACTGTTCAAACACGGCCGATTCAAATCCAGGCCGACAACACAGCCGCCGCATTCTCGAACATCTCCACGCTCACCGCCTTTGGGAAAACCACCTGCGCCCTGCTGGAAGACCACTCGGTCTGGTGCTGGGGAGACAACAGCTTCGGTGAATTGGGCGCTGGCGATTCCATGACCGAGGCAACGTCGATGTATCCGGTGCCGTTGCAGTTCCCCTAGCCCCAAAAAATAGACTCGCCGCTGCGCCTATCCGCCGCCCGTTCGCGACGGCAGCAGGTGCTCCAGGCCGTACTTGCGGAGGCGATAGTACAGGGTCGAGCGGTTGAGGCCCAGGGCCCGGGCCGCTGCCGCGATGTTTCCGCCGGCTGCGTCGATGGCGGCCACTATGGCGGACTGCTCCTCGGACTCGAGACGTTCCATCAGGTTCCCACCAGCGCCCCGGGCAGCAAGGCCCGAGCCATTCGAGCCGACAACGGGCGGACTGGGCGCTGGTGCCAAGGGGCCCGGCACTGCCGACGACCCGTTGGCACCGCCCTGGGCCGGCGGACTCGTGACCGCACCGGCAAAACCGCCCGAGTAGTTGGGGGCACGGGCCCCAACCGGCACTCCCGGCCCCAGCTCCAGGCTCTCGACGGTGATGCTGTCGCTCCTCGTAACGATGAGGGCCCGCTCGATGACGTTTTCGAGTTCCCGGACGTTGCCCGGCCAGGGATAGTCCATGAGGAGTTCCAATGCTCGAGGTTCCACGCGGGTGACCCGCCTGCCGGTGGTCCGGGAGAATTTCTCCAAAAAATGCTCCACGAGCTGGGCGATGTCCTCGCGCCGTTCCCGGAGAGGGGGCAGGTAGATGGGAAAAACGTTGAGCCGGTAGTAGAGGTCTTGCCGAAACATGCCCCGCTCGATGAGGTCCTCGAGGTTTCTGTTCGTGGCCGAGATCACCCGGACGTCCACCTTGATGGTCTCTCTTCCCCCGATGCGCTCGAACTCTCGTTCCTGGAGCACGCGCAGCAGCTTGATCTGCACCTCCATGGGCAGATCGCCCACCTCGTCCAAGAACAGGGTGCCGCCGTCGGCCAGTTCGAATCTCCCCAGGCGCCTGCCCACCGCACCAGTGAAAGACCCCTTCTCGTGGCCGAACAGTTCGCTCTCCAGCACGCCAGGGGCAAGGGCCGCACAGTTGACCTTGACGAAGGGCCCTTCGTGCCGGGGAGAGTTGATGTGGATGGCATGGGCGATGAGTTCCTTGCCCGTGCCGGTCTCGCCGCGAAGGAGCACCGACGAGGCGGTGGGAGCCACCTGTTCCACCCTGGTGAGCACGTCCTGGAAGACCGGCGCGCTGCCCACGATTCGCCCAAAATCGAAGGCTCCGTGGGCCTCCATTTCCAGATAGTCTTTGTACTGCTGGAGCCGGGCCTGGAGTTTGAGGTTCTCGCGGCGCAGGTGGTAGTGCTCGATGGTCTGCTGGATGGAGGCCTGCATCTCGCGAAAATCCCAGGGTTTGGCCACGTAGCGAAACACATGGCCCAGGTGCAGCGCTTCGATGACCACGTCCACGTCCCGATACGCCGTGAGCAGGATGCCCAGGGCCTCGGGCTGGACCTCCCTGGCCCGGGCCAGAAACTCCAGGCCGGTCATGCCCGGCATACGCTGGTCTGTAACCAGCACGGCAAAGGACCGCTCGCGCATTTTTTCCAAGGCATCCTGTCCGGACAGGGCCGTGTGCAGGTCGAAGATCCGTCGGAAATTCAACCGGAAGGCATCCAGGTTGTCCTGCTCGTCGTCCACCACGAGTACGGGGTAGTTGCGATAGGGCACCTCGACTGCATGCGCTCGGCTCTCCACGACCACCTCCCGGCCAGGGTCACCCGCCTGTCCCGCCAGGGGACCAACGGGCCGAATCAGTGGAACCCACGAAACGACAGCTTAGCAGAGCAGGCTCGCAAGCGCCATACCCAGGCACTGGGGGAAACGATCTGACGATCCCACGCATCCAGG
>CAZIJS010000230.1:0-7292 GCA_964539505.1 uncultured Myxococcales bacterium | reverse complement strand
CTATTTCTTCGCGTAGTTGGATCGCCGGCTGCGCGTAGTCACGGATGGATCCTTGCTCGTATCCGCGAACCACGGCGGCGAAACCGGTTCGGTCCGGTGCGGACGGTGCCTCGACCCAGGTTTTCCTGTAGGTCCCTTTTCCGAGAGGAAGCTTCCATGCCAAGGCCGCCAACAGGGTGCCCATGAGCAGCACTGCCACCACGAAAAGCAGATCCGGCCCCGGTCTGAGATTGTCGAGACGTTTGGCGGCGCTGCGCAGCATGGTGATCCAGTCGTCGGAGCGATGCGCCACCCTGCGAACCCTGCACCTGCCTGCGAGAAGCACGATGTGGGACTTGCCCGCTGCCGCCGCCCAGTCGAGAAGATTGCCGAGAAAGGTTCGATCGGCCTCATATTCGAGCATCAAATTAATAAATATGCTTGGATCGGACAAGGCCAGTATCTTCCCCCTGCCGAGTCGAGTCTCCAGGAGCAGGGCCTTGTCTCTCGAACCCATGTCCGCCAAAACTCGTCCCCGGACTCGATTGAAGACGCCCGGCCTGTTGGTCCAGAGCTGTTTCAATCCCCTTGTGAGGGGATGTCCCCCGTGGACGCGCGCAGCATGCAGGGCAGGGCCCAATCGACTGCTCGGACGGAGACGGATATCAAGTTTTTTCCAGAACGACTGGAGCCTCCCTGTTTCGTCGGCCACCAGGAGCCACCCGCCACGTCGCACGAAGGCCAAGATGGGTTCATCGAGGGAGCATTGCGGGTCGACGGCCAGGATGAGGGTATGGGAATCGATGCTTTCGGGAACGAGAATGGAGGGGACCGACAAGTGGAATCCTCTGTGTCGAATGTGTTCCGACAGCAGGGAGAGTCCATTCCAGTGCCTGTTGGAAGGAGTCAACCCGTCCTGCGACCGATCCTCGCTGCCCTTGGCCTGCAGGGCCCAAGACAAGACAGCCACTTGCAGCGCCAGGGCAAAGAGTCTGACAAATTTTCTATACAAGCCCATGATTGTTTCTTATATCATATCTCATGTTGAAGATGGGACTGGCCGCTGGGCATTGAGACTTTGGGGAGGGTGCCGCTCAGCAATGGCGTCATGTGAGACTCACGAATGAATGTTCTTGTTGAAAAACTGGAGCGACATGCACCAATGCCCAGGGTGCCGTTGCTCATCGAGGTGCTCGAAGACGAATCTCTCCAGACATTTTCTGCGATCGAGATTCTGGAACGTGCCCGATTGCTGGCGGCTGGTTGGGTGGCCGGTGGTATTCGAGAGGGCGAATCCGTCATTTTGAACCTGCATGGCGGGGCATTCTGGGCCGGCCACATGCTCGGGTTGCTCTTGGCAGGTGCGGTTCCAGTGACCGTTTCTCCAAGTTCGGGAGAAGACCGGATTCTCAAGAGGGCCGACATTACGGGGGCCCGGTTCCTCGTGACGTCATGGCCCTCGGGTGGTGGCACTTCTTTTGTGACTGCACTTGGGAAGCGGTTCGAACGGGTGGTGTATACCAGTCCTCCCAGGCAGGGTCTGGGCCTTGGTTCCGATGTTCCGGAAGAAATATCGAAAAGATTGGTGCGGGCTGACGTCCTGGTCCAGCAAGGAGCTACGTATCTCGATATCTATTCGGAACTGCCGTTCCAAAAAATGGCCTCACCCACCGAGGACATGCCCTGTGCAGTGGTCTTCACCGGTGGGGCGGGCGGCCGACCGAGAGGCGTTGTCTTGACCTTGTCGAACCTCGCCGCCACTGTCGAGGGGCTGCAGGAGAGAACCCCGTTGTCGGCAGGAGAGGTCTTGCTGACGTTTCTGGGTCCCGAGCACGTGGTGGGTCTCGTGGCTTTTTGGTGGGCCCTTTGGACTGGTGCGACGATTCTTTACCACAAGGGCGGGTTGGCCAGGGCGAGGGGGGCCAGTCCTGCATCTGTGATCATGTCTCCCTTGGGCGTTGTAGAACTCATTCGGGAAACAGAGTCTCTTTCGTCTGGACCGGCGGTCCGCAGACTCTGGAAATGGGCGATGCAGCGGCTGGATGCATCGAGGCCCGGCAGGGACAAACTCTTCAAGAGATTGCCGGCGGAAGTGGCCGGCGGCGTTGTGTCTCGGCGCTTCAAGGAATTGTTCGGTCAGCGTATGCGACGTGTTTTTTGTCTTGGAGGAATTCTGCCGGAAGCGCATCGCAAGCTGCTCGCCTCCGGGGGACTGGAGTTGATCACAGGTTACGGGACCACTGAGACCTGTGGCGTGAGTCATCTCTGCGTGGATGCTGCCAGGGTGTCGGGAACCGCCGGTCTTCCGTTGCCCGGAGTGACCGCCAAGTTTTCTCCATCGGGAGAAATTCTGGTCAAGGGCCCGCAAGTGGCACGGAAGGTCTGGACCGAAGATCATGGGATCGATGACGTGTTGCGCGAAGACGGGTTTTTCCACACCGGAGACTTTGGACTTCTCGACGAGGAGCGACTCGTGGTCACTGGGTCCGAGAGTGATTTCGTGCGAACCAAGAGGGCCAAGGTCCCCGGCCCGGACATCGAGGCATTCCTGGCCACCAAACCGGAGATCCGGCGTGCCCTGGTGGTGGGGGAAGATCGCCCCCACCTGGCTGCCTTGCTCGAGGTGGACCCAGATGTTTTGTGGCAAAAGACGGGAGGGCGAGGTGAGCGGCCTCATGACTGGCGTTTTTGGGAAGACGAGCAGGTCGACCGCTTGCTCCGACGAGTCGTTGCTGCCTGTAACAGAACATTGGACAAGCATGAAATGATCCGGTCTTTCGTGGTTCTTCCAAGCGGCTTTTCGGAACGAGACGAGGAGGTTGATTCCAGCGGGCGGGTTTTGCGTCACAATGTGGTTCGAAGGCACGCAGACCTGATTGAAAGTTTGTATCGAGAGTAGCAGGTGAACATGTCACAGGGCCCATTCATTCATTCGAGTCTCGACCTGGGTGACATCGCTGCGGCCTTGGTCGAAGGGGCGGTCTATCCGGTGGCCGGCTGGGACGAGGCAGGCCATGTGCTCATCTGGAACGGAAAGATGGCTGAGTTGACGGGCTGGTCGGTGGCAGAACTCGAAAATCGCGCTTTGTACGATATCTTGTGCATGGACGAAAGGGAACGCGAGTCTTTGATCCAACTCACCAGGGACGTATTCATGGGCCGGCACCCCAGGGAGACGGATGTGGGACTCGGCTTGTTGAAACGCGATGGGACACACACCATCGTCGCCTGTCGGCCATTTCCACTCGTGAGCCGTCAGGGCAGTCGTCCAGTCGGGGTTGCAGGCATCTTTCAGGACCTGGGTGACGTGGAGCGTCCCATTGTGGTGCGAGTCCAGGACCCTGCATCCAAGGTGGCGGTGGACCAGGAAATGGCCACTTTGATTTTTCGTGTGGATGCAAAGACGGGAAGACTCATATTCGCCAATAATCTCATGGCTGCATTCCTGGGCTACGAGCCATCGGTTCTGCTCGGTGATCAGCGTCTCATGCCCGCCCGTGTCCTGCCCGAGTACGACGAGTCTTTCAATGCCGCAATGGAAAGCGCCATCCGAGGCGTGGCCAGGAGCGTGGAAGTAGGCTTCGTGCATGCAGAGGGACACAGCGTTTTTTGTGTCATGACTATGTACCCTCTCAAGGGGCTCATGGGCCAGGTCCTCTCAGTGGAGGTAGTGGCTCGGGACGTGACGGGACGAAAAGCAGCGGAAGCACGCCTGGCGAGGAGTCTGGATGAACTGCGCGAGGCATACGACGCACTGCAGATTCAGCATGAGGACCTCAAGTCGGTGGAGCGTCTCAAGAGTCAGATCCTGGCGAACGTATCCCATGAGTTGCGCACGCCCTTGGTGACTATCAGGGGATACAACGATCTCATGCGGCAGGGGGCGCTCGGGGACTTGACGGAAGGACAGCGCAAGGGCCTCGACATTTCGGCCAGGAGCATCCAACGTCTTCTCACGCTCATCGAAAACCTCCTGGATTATGCCCGAATCGATCGGAGAGGATTGCATCCTCGGCGAGACACCCTCGATTTCGTGGCCATCTTGAAATCCGCCCTCGACGACATACAAGACGAAGCCATGCGAAAACATCTCGACATGGACATCAGCCTTCCCATGGAACCGGTGACTGTTTCTTGCGACGGGAAGAGAATGAAAAAAGTTTTTTTCAATCTTCTGGACAATGCAGTCAAGTTCTCCAAAGATTCAGGGCGAATATCTGTGAAGTGTTTCGAAAGTGGAACGCAGGAACTCTGTGTGGAGATCGGGGACGAGGGGATCGGCATTCCAGAACAGGAACTCCGGCGGATTTTCGACGGATTTTACCAGGTGGACGGGTCAACCACGAGACCATACCCAGGCGCTGGTATCGGCCTGGCTGTGTCGAAAGAGATCGTGGTTCGTCATGGAGGACGTATCGAAGTTGCCAGCACCCCTGGGAAGGGCACGAGTTTTTTGGTGTATTTGCCCATTGCCCAGCATACACTTGCCGCTGTTTCGAAAGGAGAGGGCGGGGCGAGCGAGGCAAGGACTGGAAACGATGCGCTGGATACGGTGCGGATAGTCCCTCCAAAGGTGGGCAAGGAAACGGGTGAATCGTCCTCGGGTGTATTGCAGGAAAGCCCCGAAGGCGGAAAGGCTGAAGTTCCACTTGACATCTCGAAAATCGATCGCTAGATATCCATGCATCGAAGTCGACATGAAACCAAGTGTTCGACACATACGGCCGTCCCGGTCGGTTCAGCCATGGCAGGGTTCGGCCTGATGCAGGCACGTAGCTCAGTGGGAGAGCACTACCTTGACGCGGTAGGGGTCGGCGGTTCGATACCGCCCGTGCCTACTTCTTTTTGTAAATTGGTCACGAGTGTCAACCAGGACTCCGGAACATGGATGGGGAGCGAAGTGATGGGAGCTGACGTAGTGGATCCCCTCATCCCAATGCCCGGGTATCCGCAAATCTGTAAGGAGGTCTGTCATCGCTAGATCAAGAGGAACCCCTCAGCAAGGGGAGAGTTTCAACTATCGGGTCAACAGGCGTATTCGTCGGCCGGAGGTCCGGGTGATCAATCAGACCGGCGAACAGCTCGGTGTGATGCCGGTGGCTGAGGCCATCCGGATCGCTGAGGCTGCTGGATTGGACCTGGTGGAGGTCAGTCCGAAAGCCAATCCGCCGGTTTGCAAGATCATGGACTACGGTCGTTTCAAGTACGAAAAGAGCAAGCAGGCCAAGGCGGCCAAAAAACACCAGGCCACGGTGAGCGTCAAAGAAATCAAGCTTCGGCCCAAGATCGACGTCCACGACCTCAATGTCAAGATCCGGCGCCTGGAACGTTTTCTCGAAGAAGGCCACAAGGTGCGCCTGTCGGTAGTGTTTCGTGGTCGGGAAATCGTGCATCCCGAGACCGGCCAACTCGTGCTCCAGAAGGTGGTCGACGAAATGGGCGACAAGTTGGACATCGACCACATGCCGGTGATGGAAGGCCGTCGCATGGTGATGTCGGTGTCTCCCAAGCCAGGTGCCACGAAGAAAAAGTCGAACAAGACGGCAGAGGACGGCGGGGCCGCGCCGGTGGAAGGCAAAGGGGCGGACCAGTCACCATCTCCAGACGAAGGTGGAGCCAAGCACTAGCCTCGGTGCCCTGGTTTCGACATGTTCTTCGACTGAAACCGACCTGTGAGACGATATGCATAACTCCACGGCTGCGTGGTTTTGTTGCGGTTTTTTTCAGGTTTTTGGTTGACAGTCGAGAAAGATTTGATAAAAGTCCCACCCACCAAAGCAAAGGCAAAAAAGTGTCTTGTAAAACTCTTTGGTTTCGATTGTGAGTTACTGAGCAAAGGACGAAGGCCATGCCGAAAGTCAAGACGGTCAGCGGCGCAAAGAAGCGCTTCCGGTTTACCGGCAAAGGGAAGGTTCGCCGCAACAAGGCCTATACGAGCCACATTTTGACAAAGAAAACCACGAAGCAGAAGAGGCGGCTTCGCAAGTCGGCTGTTTTCGAGTCTTCCGATGCCAGGGAGATTCGTCGTCTGCTCCCTTATGGCAGGTAGGCCGGAGCCCTTCGGTCGGAGGAAGATATCATGCCGCGAGCAAAACGTGGATTCAAGGCGCGCAGGCGCCGCAACAAGATTCTCAGGGCTGCCCGAGGATTCGTGGGCGGCCGATCGAAGATCTATCGCCGTGCAGTGGAGGCGGTGCAGCGTGCCTGGGCCTACTCTTACAGAGATCGCAAGGTTCGGAAACGTGACTTCAGGCGTCTCTGGGTGACGAGAATCAACGCGGCAGCCAGAACACAGGGCCTGACGTACAGCCGGTTCATGCATGGTCTCAAACAAGCCGGGATCGAACTCGATCGGAAGGTTCTGGCGGACATGGCCGTGCGTGATCCCAAAGGCTTCGAGCATGTCGTCGCCGCCGCCAAGACGGCTCTGGGTAAATGACGTCTTCAGGGCATTTGGCCATCGAGACGACAGGATGAACAATTGACGAACGATGCATCGTTCGTTATCCTCCCAAAAAGGTCACCCTTGACGGGATGGATGGTGCAATGACGAAGGCAGACATCATCGAGCGAATCTACGGCGTCTTCGAAGACATTTCTCGGAAAGAGGCCGCCGAATATGTAGACGCCATGTTCGAGGTCATCAAGAAGAGCCTCGAACGCGGCGAACAGGTGAAAGTCTCGGGATTCGGAAACTTCGTCATCAGCACGAAGCGAGCCCGGCCAGGCCGGAATCCTCAGACGGGCGAGGAAATCCTCATTACGGCCAGGCGGGTGCTCACTTTCAAGCCGAGTCAGGTTCTCAAGGCGGCATTGAACGCGCAAGACCGGGCCGGCGAATCGGTGGGAGGGTGAGCGGTCGAATCCCACCAGAGAAAACTCTGTTCAAGATCGGTGAGGTAAGCCGCATCGTCGGCGTGGAACCTCATACGTTGAGATACTGGGAATCGCAGTTCCCGGTTCTGCGGCCGCGAAGGACTCGTTCCGGCCACCGGCTCTACCGGCGGGCCGATGTGGAGCAGGCATTGCTCATCAAGCGATTGCTCCACAAGGAAGGCTACGGTATCGCCGGGGCGAGACGTGTCCTGGCAACGGGTGAGGATGGCCCATCACCGGCGTCGTTGGCTCGAGAGATTGCTCGGTTGGAAGCTGAGTGCCATCGACTCTACGAGGTGCTCGAATACTTGAAAAAGGAGATCGGTTCTCTGGCGCGACAAGCTGGAGAACATGATGAGAGAAAGGATACTGTCGGGGCGTAGCGCAGTCTGGTTAGCGCACTTGACTGGGGGTCAAGGGGTCGGAGGTTCAAATCC
>CAZIJS010000229.1:0-7392 GCA_964539505.1 uncultured Myxococcales bacterium | reverse complement strand
CATCCCAATGATGTCTATTTTGCGAATACAGGTTTGGAGTTGTCAAGCAAAAAGCAATGGGAGCTGAGCCGATGGACATGCTGTGCCAAAAGTTGTCAAAACATTTTTTGTCGAAAGTCTTTACTTGTCGATGACCAGACAAAACAACCAGACAAACTTTCAAATGGACAAAAGACATCTCTTTTTGTAAAATTCTCGACGAGTCGAAGTCAACTTTGCCCGTCAAAGATACTTTGCCTCGATACTGTGCAGTCCAAAGCAACAAAAGGAGGCCTCCATGGATTGTCGCAAACCCATTGTGGCAACTGTCTGGACCAAGATGCTGATCCCGTCGCTGCTGCTCTCGCTCTTGCTGTCACAGGGCCGCCTCGATGCCCAACCTCGCCCCACGCCCCAAGAGATCCGCACCAACACCATGCGGTATCTCAAGGCCCTCCAGGCCAAGGGCCGCAACGTGGACGTCTTTCTCGCCAAGCGCATCTTGACCTATCTCAAGACCAACCCCAAGGCGGCCCTCGGAATGTACCTGGGCTACAAGCCGCGATGGGACAAAATCCTGGGCTGGGGCCAGTCAAAGTCGCAAAAGCACCTGGCGGCATTGCGTGCGCAGTTCACGAGGGCCAAGGGCTTGGCAGCGCCTGCCAACGATGAAGCGTTCAAACGATTTCATCTTGCCTGGGCCCGCCTGGAAGGCGAAGCAGGCTACCACATCAAGACGTTTTGCAGCGGCCGCAAGGACGACACCTGTGCCCAGGCCCAAAAGATTCGCAAACAGGCGGCGCAGGCCGAGGTGGCCGGATGGGAGGCAGCCATCCAGAATCCTTCCATCACCTTCAAGGCACTGCAAGATGTCCTGCTCGATGGAGAGCGCAATCCTCTCTATGCGCCCATGACTCATCTCGACAAGTGGGTTCCCCAGCTTGCCAAGGAAAAAACAGAGTACTGGCAGAAAAAACTCGGCCAGGGCCTGGCCCGCTACGGCAAGGCACAGGGCGGCATGCACGTCTGCGTGCCCTTGTCTCGGCGGGGACGGTTCAAGACACAGAACCTCAAGTATCTCTTCGGCAGGCGGGACACGGCATACGTGCAATGCCACTTCTTCAAACCACCAGCCAAGTTCCGGCGTGCCGGGAAAGACTATTGGCGCGTATCGATCCAATGGGCCGGTTCCTGGGAAAAGCTCCTGGTCAAAAATGTCCGGCACCCCTCCCGGAGCAAAAAACTCGGATATAAGGTGCGCATCTCGGATCTACGCAAGGAAATCCAGCGTCGGGCGCGTTCAGGAAATCTCTATCCTGGAAACTGGGTTCGCGTGCAGGTGGCCTACGTGGTGATCACCATCAAGGGATACCGCTGGGTCCACGGCGTGCGAAAACCCGTCTTCAAGCATACCCCGCAGACAGCCACGAGCTTCTTCGTGCGGTGGCGGTGAGGTGACCGTGGAATCCGCCGAGCCCAAACCAGTAGGAACGCAAACCAGTTCCATCCCGAGGACGAAGGGAGCGACCATGAACCCGGTCTTGCTCCTGGGCATTTCGATCCTCCTGGCAGCCGCCCCCTGCCAAGCCGGCACCCTGGTGATGCTCGTGGGAAGCCGGCTCCTGGTGGCTCGTGACAACGGCGCGGCCAAGGTGGTGCCCTTCCTGCGATCCCCCTCCGGGGTCGGCACCCCGGCAATCAACGACCCGGCCCACATCCTCTGGCTGGACCGTGGACCCCAGAGCCGGGCCATGGACCCAGACCGCCTCCAGGTCTTCGACCTTGGCACCGGCCGGATCAGCCAACAGCCCCTGCCGCATCGCCGGGTCCGACAGAACCGGATCTTGCGCCTGCTGCGTATGCTGCCACAGCGGCGTGGTCTGGCGTACCGATGGATGGATCGATACAAAAGCTCGCTCTTCACATTCATCGGAAAGACCCGCACGATTCCGCGCACCTTCCGCAACTTACGGTCCACTGTCTCGTCCGTCCAGGTCATGCCCAACGGCCGCTTCATCGTGGTGACACAACCTGGTTTCAATCGCAAAAGCGAACGTCGCCGCAGGGTCAAACCCTTCCTGCGCTACCTGCGGGGTCTTCCCCAGCGACTCTTCTTCGGAAATGCTTGGGGTGGACCACTGCACATGCGTCTCGAACGCCCTTCGTTCGAGTGGATTCGCCTGGTAGACCAGGGGCGCCGGGCCGTCTACCTGCTGCCGGCGGGGGCCCGGGCCCATGAGCGCTCCTATGAACTCAGGAGCTTCGATTTCACAACCAATCAGGAGACGGTGATGGGTAAAATCACCGTACCAAGCCTGCGCGGCCACTATGCCCCGCCGGTGCTGCACACGTCGATTGCCGGTCCCTGGGTGGTGCGTTTCGAGGGGATGCACTATACCCTCTACGAGGCAGGCAAACGGGGCTCGCGAAAGCTCGCTCTTCCAGAAGGGGAACGCCTGGTCGAGCCCCTGGACTGTCTCGTCGGGCAGCACACGTCCCTGACGCCCTACTGGATCACCATCCGCTGGCTCGGCAAGGTCGGCCCGCGCCGCTTCCGGTACGCGGTGCATGTCATCCGCATCGAGGATGCCAAGACCGTCTTCTCCACGACTCACGTGGGAATCAGCCCTGCCCGGGCATCCTATCTTCCGTGAGGCCGGGCATCCCACCTTCCTGGAACAGCCGGCCATCCTGCCTTCCTGGAACCGTCTGCGTCGATGCATCCGGCCCTCTGGGGCGGTTTTTCGCCTGGTCTCGGACAATCTGCTATGGTCACGGCCATCGAGAGTCGACTCCCAGTGCCCCGCAACAGGCCATGCCACCAGAGGCAATCGATGAAGCGAGGCCGACGCACCCATGGAGCAGCCATGCAGTTTTCAGCGTTCCTGACAGCAGCCGTCTGGACCATGCTTGCCATTCCCGACCCGGGAATGGTGGCAAAGCGCCATGCCCGCCGGTGGCACCACCTCTGGGCGGCCGCCCCCGGGTCCATGGCCCAGGCTCCCACCGGGCCGAGGACCGGGAACGGACAACAGCGAAACCCTACCGGCACATGGCAATCCGCCTGGGACTGGTGGAACAACCGGGCGCTGCTCTATGAAACCTACCAAGGGGGCCTATTGTGGCGCGCCGGCCGGCCTGGATTCGCCAAGCTGGTGGAGGGCACCTGGCAGATGCCTTGGATCCTCCACCAACGCATGGGCGACTCCCGTGTGGCCTATGTGTATCGCAACCGGGCCAAGATCGCGTTGCCCCCTGGGCCGGAGTTGGCTCCCCCGGGCACTGCCCTGGACCTGGTCTTGCGGCTCGGGTCGCTGTCTCGACGAAGACAGACCCTGTCGGTGCGCCTGGGGCGGCGCCTGCTGGCGCGAAAGACGCTGGGCAACCAGGGTTTCGAAACCCTGCGAATCCCCCTTCCCGAGCATCTGTCAGACAGCGGGAAAATCCAGGATCTCTCCCTGCGCTTTCGGGCCATCGCCCCGGTCCGGGCGCCGGTCCCAGACTGGCGTTCCGTGGGCATCTATGGACTCAAATACCAAAAAAGAGTGACCTCTGCTGCAGTCCTGGCCTCCCTGGCGGTGCTGCCACGGTCCGTTCGTCTTCCCGAAACGATCTTGGAGAACAGCCCCTTTCGTCAGGACCCCGGGACCAGGGCTTCTGGGCATTTCGCATTGCCTTCGGGAGGTGGATTGAGGGCCTACCTGGTCTTGCCGAAAACCGCCAGGCTGCGTCTGGGACAGCATGCCGGAGGGCCTATCGAAATGCGCATCCGCACCGACGGGAGCAGTTGGCGCAGGGTCTTGGCACAGACCAGGAGTCGGGGCAAACAAATGCTCTGGGACCTGACCCCATGGGCGGGCAGGGCCGTGGCCCTGGAGGTCCAGTGCAAAGGCCCGGCGACCTGTGAGCTGTCCCATCTCGCCCTGGAATCGAAGATCGTCCCCCAAAGGCCCCTTCGCAGGACGAAGATCAAATATGTGTTCCTCTGGGTGGTGGATACGCTGCGTCGCGACAGCCTGGGTGTCTATGGGTCGAAGATCGTCAAGACCCCCAACTTCGATGCCTTGGCCCGGCACGGAGCGCTCTTCGAGCGCTCCATCATCCAGGGAAACCACTCCCTGCCCAGTCACGCATCGATTCTCACCGGCCGCTATCCCCCGGTCCATACCCTCGAGCACCCCAAGGCCAGGGTGCGAGGGACCCTGCTCTTCGAGTCTTATCACCGTGCCGGATGGCACACCGCGCTGTTTTCCGCCAACGGATACGTGTCCAGAAAATGGGGATATCGCCGGGGGATCGACGAATACGTAAACTTCATCAGGCAAGGCCTGGCATCGGACGCCAGGCACGTCTGGCGCCGTACCCTGCGCACCATCGAGAGGCAGATGACACGCAGACCCGACCAGCCACTCTTCTTCTATATCCTGACCATCGACCCCCACGTGACCTATGCGCCGCCGAGGAAATATCGAAAGATGTACTATCCCGGCCGGTACCGGGGAAAATTGCCCAGAAGAATCACCGGCTTCGACCTCAACAAGCTCATCAGCGGCGTCCTGAAGGTCCGCACCAAGGACGACATGGACTACCTCACGGCGCTCTACCGCGGGGAAATCACATACAACGACCATTGGTTCGGTGTCATGATGGCCGAGTTGAAACGACTCGGAATCCTCGACGAGAGCCTCATCGTGGTCACATCCGATCATGGAGACGAGTTCCATGAACACGGCAGTTTTGGCCACGCCAAGAGCCTGTATCAGGAAAACATCGCCGTCCCCTTGATCCTCTGGTGGAAGGGCATCGAGGCGGCGGCCCCGATCCGCATCCCGTACAACGTCGAGGTCCAAGACATCTTTTCCACCGTGCTGGACCTGGTGGGCCTGCCCCAGCCGCCGTCCGCCCAATCGGCCAGCCTGCTGCCCTTGCTGCAGGGCGGCAGAGCAGAGCCCGCCCATGCGGCCTTTGCCTACCAAGCCGGGACCAGGCGATCGGTGACCGTCGGCCACTTCAAATACATCGTGGATCGGCACCTCAGGCGACAATTTTTCGATCTCACCCACGACCCAGGCGAGCACAAAAATCTCGTGGAGTCACGGACAGTCGCCGTCATGGCCGCAAGGAGCTTGCTTGCCATCAAGAATGCCTCGGTGGGTCACTGGCACAAGACCCTTTGGGGCGATGCCTTCAGACTGACTCCTGCTTTCTATCATGACCTGATGCCGTGATTCGGCTGCGGCAAGACCCGTCAGAAAGCAGGCCGGCAGTATCCCCCCGCCGCGAGATCGCAGGTCCCCGCCGGAGCGCAGTCTTCCTCTCTGCTGCAGACCTTGGGCGCACAAAATTCGAGTCCCTGTTCTGCATCCTCGTCTAAGACCGTCAGTCGGAAGGCGCCATCGCCCCCTTCCCCACGACATTCAAGCAACGGGTCCTGGGTGCAGGACTGTCCGTTGCCGCAGGGCAGCAGACAAATCCCGGACTCTGCCTCCCCGACAGAGAGGCAATGGCTCCCTGCTGGACAGGAGCCTGGGATACAGGGAGCCGCACATTCCCCGAACGCACCCACGTCCCAGCATCGTCCCGACAAACAGGCACTGTCATCGGCCAGGCCGTCGCTGTCACGGCACTGTCCGCCCAGAGGCTGCAAAACCGGGGCAATGCAGGCCTTGGCCCAGGATGAGACTGGTGCACTTGCCGAACGATCGTAGATGGGCACCACCCGGCACTCCGTCCCAGGCCTGGTGCAGTCGGTATCCGCCAGGCAGCCCGGCAGACAAATGGGCTGTCTCCAGACAGGCGGGCTGTCCACGTCCCGGAGCCCCTCGCGCAGGTCGGCACAAAGTCCGCGGTCGCAATCTTTGAGTGCGCAGGATTCCGTGCAATACCCTTCGAAATCCTCCACACAGCCGTCCTGCCCTTGTCCCTCTCCGCAGAGACAGAGCCCCCAGCGGCAGGTATCGTTTGCCAGGCAATCCTCCCCGAGTTCCGAGAGCCGGACACGAACCAATCGTTCCTTGCTGATGCTCAGCACACCGAAGTCCCCTCGCACCATGAGCGATACGGTGAACGTGCCAATCCTATCGAACCGATGCCGAGGATCGGACTCTTCACTTTGACTGCCGTCCCCGAAATCCCAAAGGTAGGAATCCACGGGACGGCTCACCAGGGCATGGAACCCCAGGTCCATGGGCGCCGTACCTTCACACAGAGAATGTCCGTCATCCCCGACACCCCATGAGGGACAGGAAGACAATGCGAAGTCCACCGCCGGCTCCAGGGCACCGTCATTGTGGGATGCATCGCCAAAAACCTGTCCCGAATCCCAGACCAAGCCGGCATCGGCCGCCCCCGAGTCATCCCCACCACTACACCCCATGGGGAGGACCGCGAGACATCCCAAGACCGGCAGCAGCACCTGTCCTCCAATCAATCCCGAGCCACGACACCAACCAACGAAACGAAGCATGTATGACACTCCCAATCGACGAACAATCATCCTCCCGGACCATGGCCCAGATCATGGCCCAGGCCTTGGTCCCAAACAGCTCCATAGTACCACAGCAGCCTGCCTTGGCCACGATGAGTTGTCATCGCCATAAAGCGCCTTTTTCCTTGAATCCTGCGCTGGCGACAGCCCCAAAACCAGACTCCAGGCCGTCGTGACACCCCAGCCTCTGAAAAGGTCCTTGACCAAGTCTCATGCACCGAATAACAATCCTTAAAAAAAGGCGAGTGTCCTGGCCAAAGTACGGCTGGCATGGTGCAGACATGGAAGGAGGGATGATATGACGGCACAGGCGACAAAACACAAACTGCTCGAAATCACAGCAGAAGATGAACGCGGGCAGGGCGCGCGAATCTTTATGGCCCTCAAAGAGGCCAAGGTCAACGTGGAGGCAACCTGCATCTGGCCTTCCAACAGCCAGGCCTTTTTCTGGATCGTACCCGACGATTTTGTCGCCGCCAGAAAAGCCCTCAGGAAAGCCGGATACAAAAACAGGACCATCCCGGCCGTGCGGGTGGAAATGTCCAACAAACCAGGAGCCATGGCCGAGGTCCTGGAAAAAATCGCCGCAGCCGGGATCGACGCCACGGTGGCGTTTCTCACCACGTCGGTCAAGAAGAATGCCGTGGCCTATATCACGACATCGGCCGACACCAAGGCTGTCAAGGCGATCAACAAGTAAGACTCGACAGGACGGCCGACAAGGGCCCTTTACTTGGGAAACCACCAAGTCATGGGCCAACGCCCTCCATACCACCAGGCAATCACCTGGGAGGCAGGTTTGCGTCTCGGTGTGTAACTTCTGTCCCTGGGTCCGCCCCATCCGTACCAGTTCCAGAAATAGACCCCTTTCAATGACGAGACATGGTTCCAGGTGCGCACGAAGGCCTCGTAGGCTCGGCGCTGCT
>CAZIJS010000228.1:0-7439 GCA_964539505.1 uncultured Myxococcales bacterium | reverse complement strand
CCTTCTTCGTGGAAAACTTGCCCGACCGGAATTCCTCCATGGCTGCAGGCCTGATGACTCCAGAGGAACTCAACCCAGCCCCCTTTCGTTCAGCAACGCCATGACGCCCATGGGACATGAACCCGAGTCCATCTGCCACGAGCAGGGCCACGCAAATCAAGAAAATGCCCAAGAATGCCTGGAGCACCCATCCTTCGAAGCCTTGTCGAATCTGCGAACGGACCATCTAAGCCTCCGGTCTGACGTACGTCTCCAGACTCAAAAATAGGATACCCATCATGAAAACTTGTCAATGTCTGGTGGCGCCCCTCTCATTTCTTGACATGGGCCGCATACCCGAAAGATACTTCTGCAAAACCATGGACACCCTCAGCCTCATATTGCTCGAGTCGAATCTCCTGGATCGTGAAACCCTGGCCCAAGCCCTGGTGCAAGCGCGGAGTCTCGGCATCCCCCTCCAGGTCCATCTCGTTCGAACCGGCTTACTGGACGAGGGGGATCTCGTCACCGCGCTGAGACGTTCCGTCCTCGTGGGACAGGCCCAGCCCGACGAACTCCTCTCACCCCAATCCCAGGCAATCGAAGCCGTTCCCCGGACCCTGGCCGAGGCATTCCACATCCTGCCCTTGCGCATCGACGACCAGGGACACCTGGTGGTGGCCATGAGCAATCCCACCGACACGCATGCCATCGACGAACTGTCGTACAGGACAGGTCTCTATGTCACGAGACTCGTGGCACCAGTGGGTCCGTTGGAAGCGGCATTGGACCGGTGGTATCGCAGATCTGGGTCTGGAACACCCAGGCCATCTTCGTCCAGCAGCAGCGCAGATTCGACCCGACGCGAATCCAACGGAGCCTTGGTGCTGCTCACCAAGGTCAAACGCAGGCCTTCGGCGCCGCCGGCCACAGTTCCCGTCGAACCAACCGACGTGGTGCCGCTGACCCGCATCAAACGGAAAGCAGCGGTGAAACAGGAGACTGCCAGGCTGCTTCCCACCAACGGCTCGGCCGGGAGTCTCAGTGGACGGGAAACCACCAACCACGAAAAGGAGGGTCACTGGTCCCTGCCGAAAAACGAAGCCGAGGCGAAGGCCGGACGAAAAAAAAGAAGCACTCTCCTGGGATTGCCCACGAAATCTACGGCAAAAACAGGCCGCAGGAGCCGGAAGTTGTCTGGATGGAAGGTGCCCGGCGCATCGGATGGACTCAGGTCCGTGGCTTTCGATGCTCTGCGCAGGCAGATCGAGGGTTGCCACGATCCAAACGACGTGGGCAGGGCCCTGGTGGCCTATCTCCACAACTGGTACAAACGAACCCTGTTCCTCGTGGTTCGGGGCCAAAGCCTGGAGGGTCGATTCGGATCGGGGTTGCCCCCTGGAATCGACCCAAGACATGCCAGGGTTTCCCTGACCCAACCCTCCACCATGGCGCACGTGCTGTCAGCCCGGGTTCCTTTCCGGGGAACCATCCCCTCTCAAGGCCAGGATGGCGTCCTCACGGAGATCCTGGGGACGAACGGACCGATGCTCCTGGCGCCAATTCTCATTGGTTCCCGTGCGGTGGCCCTCCTCTGTGGAGCGTTTCCCGACAAGCCCATCGTCGAACGGGAACTGGGAGACGTGCTGGTGTTGGCCGAAAGCCAATACGAACAGATCCTTGCAGAGAGAAAGAAGGCACCACGCCAATTGTGACTTTCTTGTCACCCCGTGCAACTTTTTTTCGCACATCGTTAGAAAATGCACCCACCGTCCAATCCACACCTTTCCCCGTTCGCAGCATTCTGTTATTATATCAACGACTTGAGAAGTGACCCTTCGTTTCACGACTCGAAAAACACCTGGATCAAAGGTTGCATGGAAAGGGGCTGCTGACTGACTCTCACATCCAACGTGGAGAGCAACTTGGAGGCGCCCCGTGAACCGACGAACAGACATGATGCAATCAGCAAGTCAGGCGCCCGACCCCCTGCACCTGGAACGCACGAAGGAACTCGAATCCATTCGCAGCGCCTACGAAAAAATGGCCGTCCAGCGCGGGCACGTGGTCCTGCTCGCAGGGCCGGCCGGGGTCGGAAAATCGGCAGTGGCCGCGCATTTCGCCAGAGAAGCAAAGGCGAGAGGCGCCTTCCTCCTCGAAGCCACATGCCGACGCAACGACCCACCCGGAGGACCGCTGCAGACGCTGCTTCGACATGCATCCGTGCTCGCTGATGCCTCCTCTCCGAGAACAAAGCAAAACGACACAATCGATGTCAATCGTCTCCTGGCAGAGTTGACCAAACCTGGAACGAAAACATCGAACCTCTATGATGCCCTTTTCGAAGGACTCGTCTCCTTGATGGAAGGCCTTGCCACCGACGCTCCGGTGGTCTTCATCCTCGACGACCTCCACCAGGCCGATGCCACGACCATAGACATTGTCTCGCGTCTCGCCGCCCGTCTCGCGCCAGTCGAAGAACGCATCACCGCGAGTTCCTTTCGAGGTCTCATCCTCCTTGCCACGAGGCATCCCCTGGATCTCCCCGGCTTCTGGCTCGAAGGCATGTCTCACAGCGTCGTCTCGCTGGGCGGGCTGGATGAAGCGGCCATGGCAGGACTCTTGAACCGGGAAGATACGGTTCGCCGTCTCGTTGAGCTGACGGGCGGCCACCCCAGCCGCCTGCAGTCATTGCTGGCATGGGGCACGGCAGACCCACAGGAGGCCTTCTCACATGTCATGGCATCCCTGTCTCATGATGCCAGGGAAATCCTTGCCTGTTGCGCCGTGGCGGGCGGCCCCGTAGGCTTGAGCGAATTGGCTCGGCAGACCAGCCTGGAGACTCTCCCCCTCGGAGACGCGGTCCAGGAACTCCTGGAGAGCGGACTCGTAGAATACTCCCTGCTGGAAGGAGAACTGCACATCGAGGTACAAAGCAAGGTCCTCTCCTTGCTCATGAGCAGCCTTCCTGAGTCCGTACGAAACCGATGGCATCAGACATGGGCAGCATCTTACGAGGACCGGGGTGATGCCATCAGGGCGGCGCAGCACGCGCTCGCGGGGCTCGACGAGGAAGGATCCATCGACGAACTCCTGGACAGGGTGCTCGATGCCCACCGGGTCTTGACCTCCTCGAGGGCCTTGGAACGGGCCGCAGACCTCTGCCTGACGACGATTGTCCGCCTGGGACCCCGCCTGGCTGCTCGCATCGAAAAAGAACGAGTCGTCTCTCTCCTGCTGGAAACCATGGAACTCCTGGAACGGCAGGGGCGCTTCGACGAAGCACTCGACAGCCTCGCTGACATGGTCTCCCTATCGCAAAATCCCAGGGTCCGTTGGCGCATGGGACGCATCCTCCTTCTCTCTGGAAGGACTCGAGAGGCCCGTTCGGAACTCTCCCAAGTGGCCCGTGACAGCCGACTCGACCGGAAACTCTGGACCCGAATCACCATTGACATGGGTGAAGCGGCTCTGGCTCTCGGGGACCGGTCGGAAGCACGCAACCTGGCGGAACGGGCCCGAGAATATCTCACCGCAATCCCAGATTTCCATGACGCGGCGGCGTCCGAACGCATCCTCATGGGGAAAGTCCTGCTCTCGAATTCCTCCTGGGACGAGGCAAACCAGGTCCTCGCAGAGGCCATCGAGTTGGCCAGCAAGTCAGACCGAAGCGAACCGCTCATCCGGGCCTACCTCACCAGAGGCATTGCCGCCCTGCGTTCCGGCGACATGGATGAAGCCAGGTCGCTCTATGCCCAGGCATTGGAACTGGCCTCCCGGGACAAGAGTTACCGACTCGAGGCCTATTGCCAACAAAACCTGGGCGTCTTGGCCCATTGGCACCGGGACTACAAGGCGGCATTGCACTGGTTCCACGAAGCAGCCAGAACCCTTTCTCGCATGGGCAATCGCGCCGTGGCAGCCTGGGTTTCCGTAGACATCGGCGATCTCTATCTGGAACTGGGCGCCGTGGACCTGGCCAGCAAGATGTCTACGAAAGCTGCTGAGTTGCTCGAAGGACAAAATGCCCCCGTGGCCTTTGTCTACCACACCATCTTGCAGGCAAGACTCCATGCCGAAGACGGTCTCGTGCTCAAGGCCAAGCGCCTTCTCATGCAGGCCGGGCACCTGGCAAAAACCTTGGGGCGCAAGGACGACGAGGTGACGGCGGGTATCGAGCTGGCGCGAACTGAGCATCGACTGGGAGACAAGGCTGCAGCCGGAGATGTCTTGTCCGCCATTCCAGAACCTGCTGGCAAGAAAGTCCTGGCACGCTACCTGTTGACCAAGGGCGAAATTCTCGAAAAAGACAACCCAGAAAAGGCCGAACCGATCCTTCGCCAAGCCTTGGTACACTTCCAGGATGCAGGAGATCTGGACGGGGCCTGGAAGGCCATGGCCAGACTGAGCAGTATCGCACGAGCATCGGGACGCATCGCCCAATCGGAACGCTGGCGCCAATCCGCTCGAAGACTCGAATCCCGTATTCGAAAAACCGTACCAGAGGCCTATGCCGATTCATATCTCCGGGCCTCTTTCCGAGCGGAATATCTCGACCTGGTGGATCCCATGAAAGAGGCACCACAATCCCTGCCTGCCCAATCGAACAACCAATCCGCTCCCAGGACTGCGCTCGACCGCATGGTCGGGCGACATCCCAGTTTCCGCAAGGCGCTGGCCGCCCTGGAACGGATCGCTGCAACCGAATCCACGGTGCTCTTGCTGGGCGAAAGTGGCACGGGAAAGGAACTGGCAGCGGAAGCGATCCACGACATGTCGAACCGTGCCAATCGGCCGCTCGTCAAAGTGAACTGCGCCGCGCTGGTGGACACTTTGCTCCTGAGCGAACTGTTTGGGCACGAGAAAGGAGCCTTCACCGGCGCGGTTCGTCAAAAGAAAGGTCGGTTCGAAGCTGCCGACGGCGGCACGCTCTTCTTGGACGAGATCGGGGACATCTCACCAAGAACCCAGGTGGCCCTCTTGCGGGTCCTCCAGGAAAAGACCTTCGAGCGGGTCGGGGGCGTGGAATCCATCCACGTAGACGTCCGGATCGTCTGTGCAACGAACCGCAATCTGGAGGAGCTGGTGGAACAGGGCATGTTCCGCGAGGATCTCTACTATCGATTGAAAGGGATCCAGGTAACTCTCCCAGCACTCCGTGACAGGATCGAAGACATCCCACTCCTGGCGAACGAAATCCTGGCGCAACTGTCGCGGGAAACAGGCATGCCGGCAAAGAACCTTGCACCGGAGGCCATGGGCCTGCTCCAGCAGCATCATTGGCCGGGGAATGTCCGTGAACTCCAAAACGTTCTCCGCTCTGCCTGGGTCTTTTCGGACGGGTCGAGCATCGACGCCAGGACCATCCAGCCGTTCCTCTCACAGGGAAGACGCGTTGCCCCGGTTGCCTCGATTCCCACGGCAGCGGCAGCGCAGGGCCCATCGCAGGAACCCACGAAGCCATCGGTGGCTGTGGACACGATCGACCCCGATCACCTCTATGATCTCACCTACCAAGCGGTGGTCTCAGACGGCATGACCCTCAAAGCGCTCAAGAAGTCCATCGAACGGGAATGTATCGTCCGGGCCATTTCACAAACCAAGGGCAATATTACCAGAGCCGCTGCGATCTTGGGAATGAAGCGCCCCAGACTCAGTCAACTGGTCAAAGAGTACGGTCTGACGAAATCCGGCCGGTATCAAATGGAGGATGAGAACCATGACTAGGAAACACTGGCTCCTCATCACGGCAACGGTTGTGACTGCAGCCATGGCCCAGGCCTGCGGCCTGGAACCGGCCGAACCCGACACCATGAACCGCACTGGGGCCCTGACGTCCCTTCGCGCAGAGGACCTCGACGAAGGTCTCCCCGGATGCCTGGAAGCATTGAATCAGGATCAAACAGCGTCTCGTCGTTGGGAGAGCGTGGAGTTGGCCAGGCTGACGAGTTCACCCGGCCTGGGAGTGCTCGTGGTAGACGGCCGCCAGATCTGCGTAGACAACCTCGACGAGATCGAAACCTGGATGGCAACCGGCTCTTGGCCGCGAATGGAGATGCGCACAGAGAGCGAAGACTCAGGAGCAGCCTTGCCCAAGGACAGAGGCGATGTCGCTCACGAGCAGGTGGGGACGTTCTCCACCGATCAGAACGCTAACCTGGGCCGTGACGACGATGATCCCCACGAACGCACCCTGGACGACTCCAATCCACTGCCGCCCTACCCCAACCCCATGCATCTCCAGTAGAAAAGCGTTCGGTACTATCCGGCCCCGCGAAACGACCTGGTGGGACTCTCAGACGATACCGGGCTCGCCGGAACGAGACCGCCCGGACAAGATGGCATGGTTGGCCAACTCACGGCGCCGGACTTCCTTGTCCACATCCTGCCAGATCTCGGGATGGTCTCCCACGACCCGGTAGAAGTCCTTGGCTGCCACCTCCACGAGTTCGGTGGGCACCGCTGCAACCACCGATGCCATGGCCGGCCTCCCCTTGAGCAGGGACATCTCACCGAAATACTCTCCCTCACCAAGTTCAGCCAAAGTCTGGACGCCTCCGTCGCGAGACTTCTTCGTCACCAACACGCGGCCCACCAGAACGAGGTAGAACCCACCTGTCTCGCTGCCCTCTTGGATGATGGAATCTCCCGGAGACAAGCGCTTGAACCGGAGTCTGGGAACGATGGCCGCCCGCTCCTTTTCGTCCAAACTATTGAAGAACGGTGTCGCGGCAATCAATGTATCCAGCAATCTTCTCCTGTAGAAGCTCCGCAGGACCTTGGCTACTTCCTTGTGAGACTTGGCCAGCCGACCGATCACCTTTCGTGAAATCTCCACGATCCTGATGGGACCGAGAGCCCGGACGCTGGCATGCCTCTTCCTGTCGCTGAGCAAAGCAAACTCGCCGAAAAAAGATCCCGGCCCAAGCTCGGTCAAAACGGAGACCTTGTCTTCCTGGGTCTTTTCCACCACTGCTTTCCCAGCAAGGAGCACGAAAAGTGCGTTGCCGGGATCTCCCTCACGCACGACATACTCGCCGCGTTCCATGTCTCGCAGGACCACACGACTGCGCAGTTCTGCCATGACATCGTCCGGCAAATCCTTGAACAAGGCCACGTCTTCCAACGCCACCTCCTCGACCTCTGCCTCCCCTGGCACATCCCCTACCGTCCCGGCCCCTGTCTCCACGTCTTCCTGGGGCTCGGGTCGCCCTTTGACCTTCCCACTGGTACGCGATCCATCCGACACCCTCTTACGACGGTGCTCATCAGCCATCTCGGCGAACACGGACTCCTCATCTCGGGAAAGCACATCGATCTCGTCCTCGCTCTTGGCGTGGAGCACCTCGCGGATGTCCAGCAAACTGGGGCTCGTATGGCGCCTGGGCCGACGTCCTAGAAATGAAGTTAAGGGTTGGGTTCGAAATCGTCCACCCTGTCCTTCTTCCCCTGGCGGCATA